>CAZEBT010000098.1:0-5570 GCA_964510485.1 uncultured Dehalococcoidales bacterium
TGAACGGCGAAGAACTGGGTGGTGTTGAATACACGGGACTGAGGAAAGACGGCAGCGCATTTCCCATGCTTACATTCGCTGCCCCTATTATTCGCGACGGCAAACCTGTTGGCTTGAGAGGGGTCACAATAGATATCACCGAGCGCAAGCAGGCAGAGGAGAAGTTAGAGGAGAGCTGGAAGAGGCACCTGGACATGGTCAATATGCTGCCGCAGACCATATTTGAATTAGACGAAACTGGCAACCTCACCTTCGCCAACCGTGAAGGGACTCTCGCCTTTGGCTACACTCTGGAGGATATCCAAAATGGCTTGAATGCCATGAACTTTTTTGTTCCTGAGGAGCGGGATAGAGTTATAGAGGACCTCAGGGGTGTATTACGCGGGGAAGTCATGAGCGGTGTTGAATACACGGCGCTGAGGAAGGACGGCAGCACATTCCCTGTTCTGATATACGGGTCCCCTATCGTTCGTGGAGGCGAGACCGTGGGCTTGAGAGGGGTGATTGTGGATATCACCGAGCGCAAGCGGGCTGATGAGGCGCTGCGGGAGAGCCGGCGGAGATATATAGATTTAATTAATTTCTTACCGCAGACCATATTTGAGCATGATGAAAAAGGCAATCTCACCTTCGCTAACCGTCAGGGGGCCCTCACCTTTGGCTATACTCTGGATGATGTCAGGAATGGTTTGACTGGCGTTCAAATGTATATTCCTGAGGACCGGGATAGAGTCTATGAGAACTGGTTGAGGGTATTGAGCGGTGAAGATTTAGGCGGTATTGAATACACGGCGCTGAGGAAAGACGGCAGTACATTCCCCGTCGTGGTATATTATTCCCGCATCACTCGTGGGGATAAAACTACGGGCTTGAGGGGAGTGATTATAGACATCACCGAGCGCAAGCGGGCGGAGGCTGAATTAAAGACCCAGAAGGAGTTGATTGACCGCATCCTGGCCAGTACGCCTAATTCAGTTCTGGTGGTTGATGGACACTACCAGGTCGTATTAGCCAACAAGGAGTTCTATAACTATTTTGATATGAAGGCAGGGGATGTGGAGGGTAGACCGATTGATGAAGTCATCCACATTAAGGGGTTATCCAAGGCAATCAGAGAGGCGTCAGGTAGCCGGCAGCCTCAGCTTAACCTGGAGTTTCGATATAAGGCGGGTGATATCGCCGGAATTCTAGCCATCAGCATAACGCCTATGCAGGACGAAGAAATCCTGCTCATCCTCCGTGATATAACCGATGAACGTGAAAGAGATGAGAGACTGTACCTCACGGACCGGCTGGCTTCAATTGGTGCAATGGCAGCCGGCATCGCTCACGAGCTTAATAACCCGCTGTCCGGTGTTGTTGCTCTCTCGCAGCTGCTTGTCGAAAGTAACCTTCCTGACGAAGTCAAGGAGGATGTACAGGACATACATAGTGAAGCCCGGCGCGCAGCAGGAATAGTAAAGAATCTTCTCACCTTCAGCAGGAAACATAAGTCAGGCAGGCAGTTGACTCAGATAAATGATGTCATAGAGGATGTGCTCAGGTTGCGTGCCTATGAGCAAAAGGTGAAGGGTATCCAGGTTAGTAGCAATCTTGATTCCAATCTGCCTGAGATTGTTGCTGACTATTTCCAGATGCAGCAGGTCTTTCTCAACATCGTTTTGAACGCCGAGAGTTCCATGGCCAGCAATAGCAGCCATGCTGAACTAGATGTGACCACCGAAAGAGTGGACGGTACAGTCAGAGTTTCATTTACTGATAATGGGCCGGGGATTCCAAAAGAAATCCTCAGTCGGATATTTGACCCCTTCTTTACCACCAAGGAGGTCGGGCAAGGGACCGGGTTGGGACTGAGCATATCTTATGGGATAGTAGCTGAGCATGGTGGCAGGTTGTATGCTGAGAGTGAGGTTGGGAAGGGAGCCACCTTTATCGTGGAAATACCAATCAAAGCTCAGCGACCGGGAAAGGGCTGGATAAAGAGAGGAGATGGAGATGGCTGCCAGACATGAAAGCATCCTGATAGTTGATGATGAAAATGTGCTGAGGAAGTCTCTCCGAAAGAAGCTATCAAGAGAAGACTACCATTGTGATGAAGCAGGTAGCGCTGATGAGGCACTAGAAATATTGGAAAGCAATCCAGCAGACCTGATAATCCTGGATATAAGGATGCCGGGTAAATCAGGGCTTGAACTTTTGCCGGAGATAAAGGACAAGTATCCGGATGTGGCTGTGATTATGGTTACCGCTATTAATGAAACAGGCACCGCTGTCGAGTGTATGAAGCGGGGAGCCGCAGATTACGTAATCAAGCCCTTTGACCTGAACGATGTACTGTCGGCAGTAGACCGTGCCCTGCAAAAAAGGGACCTTGAGCTTAAGATTAAAAACCATCAGCGAAGCCTGGAGCAAAAGATACGAGCAGAATTGAGTAGCAGGAATGAACAGAAAACAGAGTTCCTGCATGCTGTTGCCCACGAAATCAGGACACCACTGACAGCCATCATTGCCTCCTCTGAGCTGCTTGATGAGGCGATGTCCTCAACCGACATAGACCAGAGACTGAGAATGGTTAGCAATATCACTCGGGGTGCCAGACTGATAGATGATAAGGTGTCAGAACTCATTGATTATAGCCGAATGCGGGCCGGTGAGCTGGGGCTGCAAGTACAGCCTGTCGAGATTGACCTGCTGGTCAGGGAGATGGCGTCACGATTCCTTCCTCTCTTCGCCGGCAGGAGCCAGTCGTTACAGCTGGATATAGAGAGTTCCTTGCCGCAGTTGGAGGCTGACAGAGATAAGCTGGAGGAGATACTTTTCAATCTTCTATCAAATGCCAACAGGTTTTCTGCCAGTGGAGGCAGCATAACCCTGCGGGTGAGAAATAGCGATAACGGGGTAATAATAGAGGTTGAGGATTCGGCGCAAATCATCACCGAGGCAGAGAGAGAGAAGGTTTTTGACCCTTACTACCGTATAGCCGGTGCCGGTAAGGGGGGGCAGATTCCCGGGCTGGGGCTCGGGCTTACCATTACCAAAAAGCTGGTGGAGCTGCATGGTGGAGAAATGTGGGTTGACAGTAAACCGGGGGAAGGCAATATTTTTGCTTTCTCACTCCTCACTTCAGCGAAGCAGGTGAAAACCTTCGGGTAAGCCCCTGAGCCAGCAGTCATGCGGAGGTGGCATCCAGGGGCACATTACCAGAGGTTCTCTTCGGGAAAATCCAGGTGCTGGATAAAATACTGATTGAAATCGGAGCGGCTGGAAAGCTCAATGTGCTCTATAGATTGAGACAGCTCAGCCGCCATCTTCCAGTAGCTCTTGACTAACAGGACCAGCGAGGCTCCGGTGCTGGCGGCATTACCCAGTGACTGGACAATCTCCGGATTAACCGCTGGAAGAAGTCCGGTGCGTATAGTGCTGTAAGGGTCAACATAGTTGCCCAGCGCCCCGGCGAGATAGACATGGTTAATGTCCTGGGTGCCAATACCCAGTTCATCCATCAGGGTTTTTATGCCGGCGGCGATGGCACCCTTCGCCAGCTGAAGTTCGCGGACATCTTTTTGTGTAAGATATAGCGGTCGGTTATCATGGCTTTCCTCGGCAGAAGCAATTAGAAAGCTATTGACTCCACCCCGGCTGATTACTCTTGCATTCAGGTCATCAGACACCTTTTTCTGAGGTGGACAAATCAGCCCCTCTTCGTCGATGACTCCACAATGTAGCAGTACGGCAACCAGGTCAACCAGCCCGCTGCCGCAGAGCCCTTTGGGTTTGATATTGCCGATGACCCGGTAGCGTAACTCGCCCTCTTCGAGGCTGACCCCTTCAATAGCGCCTGCCTTGGCAATCATTCCCTGGGATATTCGGGCGCCCTCCAGGGCAGGGCCAGCGGCGGCTGAGCATGTCAGTAATCTTTTAGCATTACCGAGAAAGATTTCTCCGTTGGTACCGAGGTCCAGTCCCAGAGTAATCTTGTCTTCCTGCTCGGCAGCCCCGGAGGTCATTACAACACCAAGCAGGTCTCCACCAATGTAGCCGGATTTCACCGGCATTACATATACCAGTGCTGTCGGGTGTAGTTGTAGACCGACGTCGGCTGCATTTAGAATCAGCCCATCAGTAATCACCGGCGAAAATGGCGCTTCAGCAATAGCCGCCGGCGATAAGCCCAGGAAAACGTGTTGCATGGTAGTGTTACCGGCAGCGACGGCAATAAATATATCCTCCGGCTGAAGACCAGCCGTCAGCAGGAGACGTGTCGTGAGCCGGTTCAGGTCATTGATTATAAGGTGCTGCAGGGTAGCCAGCCCCCTGGGGTGCTCCCTGATATACTGGAGTCGGCTTATCAGGTCGGCACCGCGCCGGCTCTGGCTGTTAAGACAGGAGGTTACGGCGACCTCACTTCCATCCACTAAATTGAACAGCTTACCTACCAGGGTACTCGTACCGAGGTCGAATACCAGCCCATACCTCTTATCTGCCTTATCCCCTTTCTGCCAGTCCAGCATGCAGTGTCCGTGCAGCACTGCAGTCCCACGGGAGCTTGTTCCCGGAAAATTCTGGGGTAGCGTACGCAGGCAATCGAGCGGTGCCCTGAGGTCTTCATATTCAGGTCCCAGTGCTGTTTTAATGGCGTCAAAATTGGATATCCCGTTTCTCTGAATATCAGATGGTAGAGTAACCTGTTGCCTGCTGATAAGTGGCTCAAGCTCACTGACGGGTATATACCGGTGGGAGAGGTGATGGCTGGAGGTAAGAATCTTTAAATACTCCTCCTCGGTCTCGGCTTCTCCAACGGATATCACCATGTCGTGAGTAACCCTGGTGCGACAGGCGAGCCGTGTTCCCTGTTTTAATTCTTCCTCATCAAGGAGTTGCTCTTCCTCGGCGGTTGGGGGACCTGTTTCAGAGAGGACCTTTATCTTGCATTTACCGCACTTCCCCAGACCACCGCAGTCACTGTCCAGCTCTACACCGGTGTCCTGTAAAGCCTCCCAGACGGTCTCTCCCTTGGGAGTCCTGAGCCAGAGGTCGTCGGGCAAAACATTCAGCCAGACCCCTCGTAAGCGATATTTTCGGGTGGGCAGTTCTCCGGGGTGTGCCCCTTTCCCTGGTTCTGGTCTCTTTCTATCTTCCGTTTTCAATACACGTGTCTGGCTCTGGAGCAACCCGGTAAGGCTCCTTTCCAGGTATGAGTAGTCCACATCACTGATATCCAGGGACAGCCCCAGGAAGTCAGCTACTTCACCAGCCCGGGATACGAGGTCCGGGTCTGAAGGCTGCCGTACATAGAGCAGTCTCTGGTACTGGTTAAAGCAGTACCTCCTCATTTCTTCGTCATGAAGCTCCAGCGGTATGGCACAGTATTCCTCAAAGTTTTCTATGAGTTCCTTTTCGGCGAAGTATGTCCCTGCCATCTCGTTAAGCAGCCGCCTGAACCGGTCACTGCCGAGCAGCATTTCGTAGCAGTAATGCCCGGGCACCTTGGCCACTCCGTGCTCCTGGCAAAAGTCTTCTATGCCGGGGAAACAGTCCCCGTAAAGGCATATGACCCGTTCATTCCTTTT
>CAZEBT010000099.1:0-5539 GCA_964510485.1 uncultured Dehalococcoidales bacterium
CATCGGTCTGCGCTATTCAGCAGGAGGGCACTCAATAATAGCCTTTGATACCAGTGACCAGGGTATCGTCTATTTTGAACCTCAGACCGATGACCAGGCCTATCTGGCTATTGGTAAAAGGTTCTATGAATGTGTTGGGGACGGCAATGTTTTTGCGGAGCCCCCGTATGATGATACTATCCTCGACATCCTGGTTATCTGGTAGCACATTCTGCCTTATCACCAGTCGGCGGAGCTTGCGCCCTTCTGGGGCATACAGTAAACTGGAATAGAAAGTGTCTCCTGCATGAGGGATTGTAGAGGAAAGCGTGGCTGAGATACACCCCTTCCGGGGTCTGCATTATAATAAATCGCTGGCTAAAGACCTCTCGGCGGTCATCTGTCCTCCGTTTGACACTATAACCCCGCAGCTGCAGGAGGAGCTATATTCAAGAAACCAGTACAACTTTGTCCGGCTGGAATGTGCCCGGGAGCTCCCTCAGGATACGGCTGCTGACAACAAGTATATACGTTCGGCAGCCACTCTGGAGGAGTGGCTCAGCAGGGGCATTCTTGAGGTTGATGAAGAGCCGGCTATCTACCTTCATGACTACTATTTCCGGTACCGGGGGAGGGAATACCGGCGCCGCGGGATAATTGCCCGGGTCAGGTTAGAGGAATGGGAAAGGATGGTTATCCGTCCTCATGAGGGCACGCTGGCCGAACCCAGGGATGACCGACTGAGGGTGTTATGGACAATGCAAGCCAACACCAGCCCGATTCTGGTGATGTTTGAAGACCGGGGAGGAGCGATATCCTCACTGCTAATGGCACAGGAGAAGGATAAGCCACTGCTCAGCTCAGGTAGTGGTGACGGAGAAAAGCACAACCTCCGGGCTATTACTGAACCTGAAGTGGTCAATCAGATAAAGAGCGCCCTGGCTGACCAGCCGCTCTACATTGCCGACGGGCACCACCGCTACTCCAGTGCTCTCAAGTACCGGCAGGAGAAATCAGCCAGTTTGCCGTCCTCCTCAGGGGATGAGGCGTTTAACTTCGTGATGATGACACTGGTAGCCTTCTCTGACCCCGGACTTGTTATTCTACCGCCTCACCGACTGGTAGGCGGTATCTCAAAATCGGTACTGGACGGGTTGATGGCTAAGCTGGAGGTATTTTTCAAAATAGAGGAGCTGCCGCTAGCTGCGCCCGATATCTGGCAGCGAGTTGATGAGCTACTGGCGGAGAGCAACAAGGCCCGGCTGGTCTTTTGTGGTCCGGCGGCGGAGCACCTCTTTGCGCTTGAGCTGCAGGACATGGCAGCTATCAGCCAGATAATGCCCTACTTCCATAGCGAGCTGTACCAGAGGCTGGATGTCAGTATCGTTGACCACATCATACTGGACAAGCTGCTGGAACTGGGCAGTGGAACCAGCACGGGGAAGGTTGTCTATACCTATGACAGGCAGGACGCCGTAAATAGGGTGCTGGAGCGGGATTACCAGCTCGCCTTTCTCCTGAAGCCGATTAAGGCAGAGCTAATCAAAGCCATTGCCGATGATGGCGACAGGATGCCCGGTAAAGCAACCTACTTCTATCCCAAAGCGCCTTCGGGGCTGGTCTTCAACCGGCTGGTCTAGCTCCCGCCTTTTGTTCTACCTTCCCTTGAACTCAGGCAGGGGCTTCTTCTCCAGGAAGGCTTTCACACTCTCCTGGTGGTCCTCGGTCTGGAAGCAAATCTGCTGGGCCCATGTCTCCAGGTCAAGCTGGCGGTTCAACCCGTCAAAGAGGCTCCGCCACACCATATTCTTGGTCAGTTCCAGGGAGTAGGGCGGATTATGGGCTATCCTGGTGGCCAGTTCCCGGGTTACATTCATCAGTTCGTCAGAGGCAACCACCCGGCTGACAATACCGAGGCGTTCGGCTTCGGCGGCACCGATTAGCTCGGCGGTATACATAAGCTCGAGGGCTCTGGATGTGCCAATGGCAAGAGGCAGGTAGTAGGTCAGTCCGTAGTCAGGAACCAGGGCACGTGCTACCTGAGCAGCGCCAAGTCTCGCCGTCTCGGAGGCTATCCTGACATCGCAGCTCAGGGCCAGGGATAAGCCACCGCCAACGCAGTGCCCATTTATGGCGGCAATTACCGGCTTGTTCAGCCTGGGGAAGACATCGGCATGGGGATAGCCCATCACCTGCATGCGGTTGAAACGAGATACCTCGCTGGGAGCTATCCTCGCCTGCATAGCAGAAACATCGGCACCTGAGCAAAAGCCACGCCCGGCACCGGTGACGATTACCACCCTTACCTCATCATCTCTGGCTATATCATCGGTGACCAGTGCCAGGCTCATTGACATCTTGCTGGTCAGTGCATTCAGCTTCTCCGGTACATTCAGGGTGATAGTGGCAATCCCGTCTCCCTTTTCCAGCAACAGGTCTTCATACTCCATTTTGATTAGCCTCCTCTTGGTAGTTGAGGTCTCATACCCCGGAAAGAATAGATGCGGTAGATAGCAGCCGTTTACCACAAGCTAATTATTAGAATAGTACCAGCTTGGCAGTGTAGACATGAGGCAGCGACAGTATTTGCTGCTGTTGCTCTTCACCCAGGGGTTCATCAAGGGCAAGTATCATCAGTGCCTGTCCCCTGGGCTTGAGCCGCGATAGATACATGTAGCTAATATTTATATCAACGTCACCGGCTATCTTGCCGACAGCACCAATAAGCCCGGGGCGGTCAAGGTGGTCACTGAACAGGAAATACCCACCGCTGGGCACAATGTCAATCCAGTAGTTGTTAACCCGGATAACATGGGGTTCACCCCTCATCACGGTTGCAGCGACAGTGGTGATACTGGTGCTGGTGGTGGCTTCAATAGTGATAAGGCTGGCATAGTTTTCGCAGGTGGCCTCCTTTTGCTCCACAACGCTTATGCCACGCCGGGCAGCCACCAGATTGGCATTGACCATATTAACCCTTTCTTCGCTTATGCCCTCAAGTAAACCCCCCAGTGCCGATACCTTGAGGGCGTTGGTATCATAGTTGCCAATCTCACCCTCATATTTAATCCGGATGGATTTCATCTGTCCCTCAGCCAGCTGGCTCATCAGCCTGCCGGCTGCGGAGGCTGCCTTCACGAAGGGTGCCAGCACTGATAGGGCTTCAGGTGATATAAAGGGGATATTAACCGCGTACCTGGCTGGTTGCCCCTTGAATACAGCAACAACCTGCTCGGCTACGTCGGTGGCTGCCATGGCTTGAGCCTCGGTAGTAGATGCCCCAAGATGGGGAGTGACAATGACTCTATCGGGTATCTCAAAGAGGACACTCTCAGTAGCTGGCTCGTGGTCAAAGACATCAACGGCGGCACCGGCTTCTTTGTTCTCCCTTATCCATTTAGCCAGCACTGCCTCATCAATTAGCCCTCCGCGGGCGCAGTTGATAATACGGGCTGTCGGCTTAATCAGAGCGAACTCCCTGGCGCCGAGCAGCCCCTTGGTTGATGGGGTTAGAGGCAGGTGGAGGGTGATGAAGTCTGACTCTTTGAATAGCTGTTTCAGCGAGACAAGCTCCACCTGCAGGTTGTGAGCCAGGTCATCAGAGATGAAGGGGTCATGAGCGATAATTCTCATTTCCAGGCCGCGAGCACGCCTGGCTACCTCCGAGCCTACATTGCCCAACCCGATGATGCCTAACGTTTTGTTTCTAACCTCGGTACCCATGAAGTCGCCCCTCTTCCACACCCCGGACTTGAGCAGGGCATTAGCCTGGGGGATATGCCGGGCCAGGGCGAGCATGAGGGCTATAGTGTGCTCGGCTGCGGAGACAGTATTACCGGTGGGGGCATTGACGACCACAACACCGCGCCGGGTGGCTTCCTCCACATCAACATTGTCCAGGCCGACACCGGCACGGGCGATGACCTGCAATTTATTACCGGCGGCTATAACCTGGGCGGTCACCTGAGTCTGACTGCGCACTATCAGGGCTTCATAATCGCCGATAATGGATACCAGCTCCTCCGGCTTCAGCCCCGTTTTAATATCTACCTCGGCGGAGCTGCGCAGAATCTCTATTCCTTCATCAGCGATAGGGTCAGCTACCAGAACCTTCATTATTACTTCCCGAATCCAGCCTTGGGCAGGGCTACCTTCAAGGCTGATATTACCGCCTGGATGTCCTCTTCGTTTACCAGCCCCAGGTGCCCGATACGGAATATTTTACCATCTAGCCTCTGCTGTCCGCCACCGAGGACTATCTCATGCTCCTCTCTGAGGACCCGGCGCAGCTCATTAGTGTCCAGCCCGTCGGAGGTACTGACCGCGGTAACGGTGTTGGAGGCGTGAGCTTCATCGGCGAAAAGGGATAGCCCCAGCGATTTTATGCCCCCCCGGGCTACCTCAGCAATCCGGGCATGCCTGGCAATGATATTGGGCAGCCCTTCCCCCATCATCATTTTCAGAGAGGTGAACATGGCAAACACTGTAGTAATGGCTGGTGTCCAGGGGGTCTGTTGCCTTTCCAGGTAGCTCTTAGCGCGAGAGAAGTCCCAGTAGAAACGGGGCATCCTGGCACTGGCGTGTGCCCGCCATGCCTCCTGGCTGACACTGACCATAGCCAGCCCCGGAGGAGCCATCCACCCCTTCTGCGAGCCGGTGACGGCAACATCGCAGTGCCACTCATCTACCGGCAGGTTGATTGAGCCCAGGCTGCTGATGGCATCAACCAGTAGTAGCTTATCAAACTCCTTGACTACTGAACTCAACGCTGCCAGGTCATTGGTAACGCCGGTAGAGGTCTCGTTGTGGGTAACCAGTACCGCCTTGATTTCTGGTTCATTGCGCAGGGCGGTGCGCACGGCATCGGGGTCAGCCGCTCTGCCCCACTCGAAGTTGAGAGGGATTACCTCAGCGCCGAACTGCTGGGCAATGCTGGTGAAGCGGTCGCCGAAGACACCGATGGATACGGAGAGCACCCTGTCACCCGGTGAGAGAGTATTGACAATGGCAGCCTCCAGGCCACCAGTACCTGAGCTGGTCAGCAGGTATACATCACCCTCGGTCTGGAATAACTGCTTTAGTTTGTCAGTGATACCGTCCAGTATCTTCCCGAACTCGGGACCGCGATGATTTATCATTTGCTTGGTCATTGCCTGAAGCACTTCATCAGGAACGGGGGTAGGACCTGGAATGCGCAGATTCTCCATTTCTCTCCTTTGTTCAGTATCAGTATTTAGTTACTCTAGTATAGCAGCACTTATCTGCTTTGATAATGCTGCCCGTTATATGCCTAATTCCTGCCCTGTGAGCCTAATATGGCTATCCCCTGTCTTACATCCTCCGCTATCTGTTCCTTCAGTTCCCCGGTAGAGTCAAACCGCCTCTCATCACGCAGCCTTTCCGTAATATCAATCCTCAGCTCGCGTTCATAGAGGCTATCGTTGTAGTTCAGGAGATAGACCTCTACTGTGCGGCTGTTGTCCCCGAATGTGGGGCACCTGCCAATATTGGTCATTGACTGGTATGCCTGATTATCAATATAAGCCCAGGTAGCATAGAC
>CAZEBT010000100.1:0-5313 GCA_964510485.1 uncultured Dehalococcoidales bacterium
TATCGGCGGGTGCATGCCGGTAAGCAGGGCATAGACCCAGATTGAACCCAGTGCCAGCCAGATATAGACATAGCGTTTCCTGCCGAAGAGCCAGATACCGGTGCTGAGCAGGATACCGGCGACAATGCTGAGGTGGAGTCCGGAGATGGCCAGCAGGTGCGCGGTACCGGTGCTGGAGAAATTATCTCTGAGCTCTGGCGGGATACTGCCCCGCTTGCCCAGAATTATGCCCTGAGCCAGTGATGCCTGGGGCTCGGGCAAGACCTCAGCCAGGGTCCGGGACAGGCGGTTCCTGAGCGAGTAAATCCACTCCAGGGGTTTGAAGCCCTTTCCCCTGTCCTCTATCTCTACCTCCGGGTAGAGCATGGTGGAGTAGATTCCCTGGTGGGCAAGGTAGCCCTTATAATCGAAGTCATCAAGCCGGGACGGCGTCTCCAGCTTGCCGGTTACCAGGAGGATATCGCCATAGCGATATTCCGGGTATCTGGGGACAAATAGCAGGACGGTGCCTGATACCTCCTGCCACCCCTTATCCGCCTTTATTCCCGTGGTGGAGAGTTGCAGGTGGGTGGTTTTCTCTCCAACCTCAGGGTCTCTATCTACCTCTCCCTTGATTTCTACGGTTCCCCGGTCGTTGTAGAACAGGAGGCAATTTTCATCAACCGCGGGCAGGCTTGACTGGTAGCGGAGGATACCGGCGAAGAGGGCAATGAGGCACAGACTGGCGAGGACTACCGGTTTTCGGTGCTGACGGGTGAAGAGGAGCAGGGGGAGGGGAGCAAGCCCGGTAAAGACGAAGGCCCAGGGTATGCTGAACTTTGACCCCAGGAAGATACCGGCTACCCAGGCACAACCCAGATAGATAAGTGTCACTATCCTCCAACCTGAAAGCTAATCGGCTACCGTAATCAGGTGTTTAATCCGCTCATAGGTGGCGGTTCCTATACCGGCCACCCTGGTTATTTCATTGGTGCTGCGGAAGGGCCCATTTTGCTGGCGGTAATCTATAATGGCTTGAGCTTTAACCTCGCCGATATCCGGCAGGGCCTTAAGCAGCCAGACCTCAGCCCGGTTAATGTCAATCCTTTGTGGCTGCTGTTCCTCTTCTATCCCGGGGTTGTAAGGGGTGTCCTCAGGCTCCTGGTTTGGGGGCAGAGAAATCTCTATCGCCTGGTCCGGGCGGTATCCTGACCAGGCTACCACAGCGCCAGCAACGATTATGGCTACCAGGAGCAGGGTAATAAGCATCCAGAGGCGGTTGAGCTTGTTTGCCGTCATCCGATGCCTATCTACTCGCCTCTCAGCGTGGCTCGCAGCTCCTCTTCTGATTTGGGGTTGGTAACAGCTATTACCTGGTCTTCAGCCTTAAAGGTCGTGTTTGGTGCGGGGATGATAGGCTTTCTCGCTTTGCGGATGATTAGGGACAGGACACTCCCCGCTGGCAGGGGGAGTTCCTTCACGGTCTTACCTATCGTCTTTGAGTCAGGTGGGATTTTTATTTCTACAATCTCCAGTCCCTTATGTCTAATTTCTAAAAGATGTGTAAGCGGGTGTGTTGGCACCTCTTCCGCTATTTGCTCAAGGATGACGTTGGTGCTGCTTACGGTAACATCTATGCCCATCTTCTTGAATAGGGACTCGTTTTGCGGGTTTCTAATGCGGGCGATAGTGTGCGGTACATTAAACCGGTGCTTGGCAACCTGGCAGGCTACGAGGTTATCCTCGTCATCACCGGTTACAGCAACCAGCATATCAGCTCGCCCGGTGCCTATCTCCTCCAGGGTGGCTACCTCACAGCCGTCACCGCGGAAGCAGATACTGCCCAGCTCTTCAGTAATGGTTGAGCATATGGTAGCATTCTTTTCTATTATGAGGATTTCGTGCCCTTCGTCGAGCAGTGCTCTGGTCAGGTAGTAGCCTACCCGGCCGCCACCAATGACTATGATATACATTATCGCACCTCAGCTGACCAGCCTTTCCTTCAGTATCTGGGCGAATACTGTAGTCGGGCTGATGGCTTCCAGTCCCAGACTGGTGAATAACTCCTGGCGCAGGGGGTCATAGATACGGCAGAGCACCCTGGGCACGTTAAAGATATGCCTGGCAATCTGGGACGCCATGATATTACGGTTGTCTCCCTGAGTTAGAGCCACGAAGACGTCGGCTTGCTCTATGCCAGCCCTTCTGAGTGATTCCTGGTCAATGCCATTACCCACCAGCGCCGTGCCCTTGAAATCGGGAAGCTGCCTGGGGAAACTGAGCCTTCGGAAGCTGTAAGAATCAATATCAAGAACGGTGACAGAGTGCCCGTCAGCGTCAAGTGACCTGGCCAGCCAGGCACCAACACGTCCACAGCCCATAATCACTACTTTCATATAGTAACCTCAGTCAGCTTTGTATTGATGATATAGTATAACACGACAGGGCGCATTTTTGAGTACGTAGGGAACCACCGTGCCCAGGCTGAACTGCCCGAAGCGCCTCTTGTAGGTAATGCCCATCAGGATGAGGTCAACCTTACGCTCTATGGCTTCATCGATAATAGTCGGGCCGGCCTCACGGGATTGGAGGAGGTCGGTCTCTGCTTCGTAGTCCTCTTCCTCAGCGACAGTCTCTACGTGTTCCAGTACCGCTTCTGCCTTTTTAATTTCGCTCTCGATTTCGGCGCCTATCGGCAGGGTTCGGCTTAGGGTAATAACAGAAACAGCCCATATCTTGCCCTTGTCCTTTCTGGCCAGTCGGCAGGCAAGCTTTATTGCCTCATCATCCGCTTCAGTGCCAATTACAGGTACCAGAATCTTGTGAAACTCCATTTTTCCTTCCCCGGCTACGGGTAAATAAGGGGTATTATATTCTTATCCATAAAAATATACAACATTATTTTTTCACGAGCTATTTGAGCCTTCTGGCTCCTCCCCTGAGCGGGTTAAAGGCAGGTTTTGGCTCCGGCGGTACAGGTAGTAAATGAGTAAGCCACCGGCCATCCAGAGGAGACCAACCCAGCGGCTATACGGCTGAATAATGACCACCACAATCCATATTGCCCCGGTGGAGACCAGGCCCAGGATAGCGGTTATCGGCAGGGCCCGGCCTTTGAAACGGATGTTCCAGCCGAGCTTGAAGGGACGGGGAGCATCGGGTTGCTTGAATCGCAACGCCAGAATTGCCAGGTGAGCCAGGGCGAAGCACAGCAGGGAGCCGAATACATACAGTGCTCCCAGGTCGGCGAAGAATCTATCTATGAAGAATCCGGGGGTTAGCACGGCGAGGGCTACCAGGCAGAACAAAATAATTGAGATATAGGGGGTACGGAAGCGGTGATGGACCCGGCTCAGGGTTGCTGGTAGCTGGTGATGGGAAGACATATTGAAGGCGAGGCGGGAGATGCCCATCAGCCCGGCGTTGCTGGCGGTGAGCAGGATGGTGGCTGCCAGTACGGCAACCAGGGGGGCGAATATTGCTTGCAGTGTTGGTGAGGGCAGGTTGGCGGCTATGCCGGCTACCGGGTCTCTTGCCCAGCCGTTTACCGGGTCGCCGAGCACATGAGGTGTCATAGCTGACAGGGCTACTATTGAGATACCGGCAAACAGGACCAGAACGGCGACTATCATCAGGACATATGCCTGTGGCACCCTCTTTTGTGGCTGGCGAGTCTCCTCAGCCAGTTGTGAGACAGTCTCCACTCCGGTAAAGCACAGGGCGGCAATGGCAATACCGAAGATGAGGTTCTGGGGGGACGGCCAGTTACTCGCACCGGAAATAATATCCGTGCCGAACATGTTATTCACTAGTACTGACGGATTTACCGCCAGTATCAGTATAATACCCAGGGCTACCAGGGTAAGCTGGGTAGCTATATCTATAACGATGAAGAATACGTTTATCCTGGATGACTCTCTTACTCCAAAAACGTTTATGAGCATCAGGAAGCCGATGATTCCCATAGATACCGCGGTGCCAACCGCTGGCTCCCTTAGCACCGGCCAGAAGTGGCTGAGGTAGGGAGGGATGGTGTAGGCTGAGATAGACATGGTGACAATGTAGCTGAGCATCAGTGCCCAGCCGGCAATAAAGCCAATCATGTCATTGAACCCGTGTCGGGCGAAGCTGGCTGAGCCGCCTGCCTCGGGGAGCATTGCCGAGCCTTCAGAGTAGGTAAGGGCGTTGAAGATGTAGATTACCCCGGCTATTGCCAGCGCGATGGGCGTAGCCCCCAGGGCTACCAGGGCAACTATGCCCAGAGCGTAGTAGATGGAGGAGCCGACGTCACCATAGCCAGCACTGAAAAGGGCAGGGACACCGAGCACCCTTCTCAGGCGATACCTCCTGATCCGCAGTGGGCGGAAGACCTTGTCACCTGGTTTGGGTTGCCAGTTATTTTGCATGCTTTACTAATCGGGGGATTTTACTCCTCTATTGGCTGGCTGTCAAGGTTCTTTAACTAAAATTTGGTTACAGTTTCGTAACAATTAAATCACAGGGCGAGCGAGCGGGGACAGTATTCCGGTAAATACCGCGGTCTGAGTGTTAATAAATACTTGACAGTGCCGGGTTGACTGTGATATACTCGCTCTTGCAGTAGGGGTTATAGCTGGAATGAAAGAAGTTACCTAACACAGGAAATAGGTGGTTAGTGACCAGGCAGGCGGCTTGGTGTAAATCACCAAGCTGTTTTTAGTTTGGAGCACCTTAACAATTGAATAGAGAGCTAATATTAAGTCTGAAGCAGGTCAAGCGGGTAAGGCGCATGGTGGATGCCTTGGCATCAAGGGCCGAAGAAGGGCGTGGCAAGACTGCGATAAGCCTCGGTGAGCTGTCTAGCAAGCCTAGCCGGGGATACCCGAATGGGGCAACCCGCTCAGGTAAAACCTGAGCACCCCCAGCTGAACACATAGGCTGGGAGGAGGTAAGCAGGGGAAGTGAAACATCTCAGTACCCTGAGGAAAGGATAAACATTCCCTTAGTAGTGGCGAACGAAAGGGGAAGAGCCTAAACCGTAGCAGCTTAGTGGTTCTAGGGCCTATGCTGTTATGGGGTTGTAAGGCAGGTAGGACCGAACCTGGAATAGGTCAAGGAGTTACAAACCGGACCCTAGGCGAAGGATTCTGGAAAGGACCACCACAGAGGGTGACAGTCCCGTAGACGAAAGGGAAAGGCTCCTTATCTGTACTTAAGTACCACGGGACACGAGGAATCTTGTGGGAAGCTGCCCTGACCACAGGGCAAGGCTAAATACCCTTGATGACCGATAGTGAACGAGTACCGTGAGGGAAAGGTGAAAAGTACCCCGGGAGGGGAGTGAAATAGACCTGA
>CAZEBT010000101.1:0-5126 GCA_964510485.1 uncultured Dehalococcoidales bacterium
TGGTTTCCTACAGCATCACTACGAAGTGTAACCTCAAATGCAAACACTGCTACAGTGAGTCGGTTGAGCAGGCAGCACCTGATGAGCTGTCTACTGAAGAGGCATTACATCTCGTGGACGACCTGTCACGCTGGGGTATAGGTCTTCTCATCATTGATGGTGGTGAACCCTTGTGCCGGGAAGACCTGCTGGATGTCGTGAGGTACGCCTCCTCAAAGGGCATCAGAACCACCATCGGCAGTAACGGCACCCTTATTGATGAAGCTATGGCAAGGAAGATGGTTGATGCCGGTGTCATGGCGGTTGCTATCTCGGTTGACGGCGTGGATGCTGTGACTCACGATTCGTTTAGAGGGGTGGATGGTGCCTACGAGCAGACTCTAAGGGGGATAGAAGCATGCCGTAACGCCGGTCTTCCCTTTCAGCTTAATATGGTCATCAGAAAGGACAACCTGTCGCAGCTTGAGGACATGCTTCGGCTGGCGGTTGACCTAGGTGCCAATGCTGCCGAGGTCTTTGACCTAGTGGCGGCAGGCAGGGCTAAGAGTGAGTGTAAAGAGCTGGTCTTAAGCCCTGAGGAGAGGAAGGTAGCCATGGAGCAGCTTGCCGAGGCCCAGGAGGACTATCCAATTGTGATAAGGGTTCCGGGTTGCCCCATGTACCCCCTTATTCTTCAGGAAAAGAATATCAAGCCAAAGCACTTTCCGGCAGAGATGCTGCGCCGAGTCCCCTACTATGGTAGGGGCTGCGCCGCCGGGATGCCGATGGGCTATGTCATGGTCCTGTCGAACGGCGAGGTGAACCCCTGCATGCTGCTCCAGGTTAATCTGGGTAATATCAGGGAGCAGAGCATAATGTCTATCTGGCAAAGCTCACCGACACTGACCAAACTGCGTCAGAGAGACCTGCTCAGGGGTGAGTGTGGTGTTTGTAATTATAAACTCACCTGCTCTGGCTGTCGGGGCAGGGCCTACGAAGAAACCGGCGACATGATGGCGACTGACCCGGGTTGCTGGCTGGCAACGAGCTTAGCTGCCGAAAGCCGGGAGGAATAGGTATTTGTCTTACAGATGCCAAACGCTATGTAACCGCTCGAAATCAATCAGCCCACTCTCGGCAAGGCTACCAGAATTTGACAGGGTGGTTCGCTGGTAATACCCAAGGCATAAACTCCATTGATGCCGACTTCCTTAAGCCCAGCCAGCTTCTCCCCTTGCCTCATTCAAATAGTTTTTGCCCAATCGACAGCGTTAAGAAAAATCTGCAAGCCATCCCCGGTGTCCCTCAGAGGCTCTCTCGTCCACCTTGGGTGCTGAGTCCAGCGAACAAAACGTTCCGGATGCGGCATTAAGGCGAAGATACGCCCGGAAGCATCACAGATGCCAGCTATATTATTCACCGAGCCATTCGGATTGTGAGGATAGCCAGCCTGAATGTCTCCCGTCTCATCAGCGTAATAGAGGACTACATTTAACTCATCTTCTATCCCCGATTCAGTCACTACCTTGCCCTCCCCGTGGGCTACAGGAAGGTACATCATGCCTATGCCCCGGGTAAATATACAGGGGCTTGTCTCGTTGACCCGCAGATAAACCCAACGGCACTCAAACCTTCCAGAGTCATTGGCAGCTAGGGTCAACAATTGACGGGTCTCATCACCACATCTCGGTAAGATTCCAGCCTTCAGCAGAACCTGTAAACCGTTGCAGATTCCCAGGATAAGCCTTCCGTCATCAACAAACCTCTGAACATCCTCTCCACATTTTAGCCTCAGCTCATTAGCCAAGATTTTCCCGGCTGAAATATCATCACCGTAGGTAAAACCCCCGGGTATTACCATTATCTGGTAATTGGAAAGCGGCTTTTCCCGGCGTACGAGTTCGCTAATATGTGCGGATTCTACTATTGAGCCAGCCCGTTCAAAGGCAAACACCGTTTCCACGTCACAGTTTGTCCCCGGGGCATGCAATATTAGTGTCTTTACCTTAGCCATTTATTCAATATCCTACCATCGGAGCGGTTTCTGCCAGGTCCCTTTTAGTTCGGCAAGGGGTGCTGAAAGTACACTCTTGCCGCTGAGGCCATACACCTCCAGCCCTTGTTTATCTGTAACCCGCCCAATAGCAGCAAAATCGACTCCACTCATCATATTCTCAAAGTTAGCCTTATCTTTTGGAGATACCTCTACCAAAAAACGGGTGTTAGATTCGGAGAAGAGCACGATATCATCCCGATTTACCGGTTCGCCCAGCGGGACTTGCTCCAGATAAATCTCCATCCCAAGCCCCCCAGCAAAGGCCATCTCAGCAGCAGCTACCCCAATGCCGCCCTCACTGCAATCATGGCAAGCCCTGACCAATCCTCTCTCCGTAACCGCGCTAAGGGTATCCATAAGAATTTTCCCCTTTTGGGGATTTACCCTGGGTACATTGTTGCCTATATGGCCGTGAATATCGTAGTAGTGCGAGCCGCCGAGCTCATTCCACGTGGTACCGACAATATAAATCAGGTCGCCCTCCTGTTTACAGTCCATAGAAACCGCTCTGTTTACATCCGCAATGACCGCCACCGCGGAGATGAGAAGCGTGGGTGGAATACAGATGCTCTCTCTTTCAGTCTCATACTCATTATAGAGGCTATCCTTGCCAGAGATAAAAGGGGTCTCGTAGGCAATCGCTATGTCGTAGCAAGCCTGTGCCGCCCGTACCAAGCCACCCAGTCTGTCAGGCTTGTCTGGATTGCCCCAGCAGAAATTGTCCAACAGGGCTACCTTTTTAAGGTTACCTCCGACGGCAATAATCTGCCTCAAGGCTTCATCTATGGCAGAGGCAGCCATCCAGTAAGGGTCAATGTCCCCATATTTGGGGTTGATGCCATTGGAAACGATGATACCCATGTCTGAACCAAGTACCGGTCTGATAATAGCGGCATCGCTGGGACTGTCACTGTCTGCCCCTACCAAGGGTTTGAGGACATTACTACCCTGTACCTCATGGTCGTACTGGCGTATCACCCATTCCTTGGAGCAAACATTCCACGAGCTCAGGATTCGCAACAGGTCCTCCCGCAGGTCGGGTAGTTGGGGAAAGTCCGGCTCAGCATACTGTGGTGGCTCCCAAATTGCCTCTCGCTCGAGCTGAGGCAGACCATTGTGCAGGAATTCCATATCAAGGTCGCCAACGGGATTCCCGTCATAGAAAAGCTGGAGACGTCGGTCATCAGTGAACTCGCCGATGACGGTAGCTTCCACATCCTCGCTCTGGAAGAGTGAAATCAACTGTTCAACGTTGTCTTGCGGGACAGCCAGCAGCATCCGCTCCTGCGATTCGGATAGCCATATCTCTCTGTAGGAGAGTCCTGAATACTTCAGAGGGACCCGTTCCAGGTAGACGCGCACCCCTGTTTCTGCCGCCATTTCTCCGACTGCTGATGAAAGTCCACCACCGCCACAATCGGTGATTCGCCGATATAGTCCTTGGTCCCGTGCCTTAAGGAGGACGTCAATCAGCTTTTTCTCCATAATGGGATTACCTATTTGGACCGAGCTGGAGGAAATAATCTCAGACTCTCTGGTAAGCTCTGCTGAAGCAAAGGTAGCCCCGTGAATTCCATCACGCCCGGTTCTACCTCCCACCAGAACGACCAGGTCCCCTGGTTCCTGCTGGCGTATTTGACTCATACTCGCCGGTAACAATCCTACCGTTCCGCAGAAGACCAGCGGATTTCCTACATACCGCTCATCAAAGAGTATCGCCCCATTAAGTGTGGGAATACCGAGGCGGTTGGCATAGTCGGCCACTCCAGCACGAACGCCTCTGAAAATGCGTCGGGGATGCAGAACACCCCTGGGGAGTCTCTCATAAGGAAAATCGGGTGGCCCGAAGCAGAACACATCGGTGTTCATTATAGGCTTGGCTCCCAGCCCGGTACCCAGGGGGTCCCGAATAACGCCACCTATCCCTGTTGCGGCTCCCCCGTAGGGTTCCAGTGCTGATGGATGATTGTGTGTTTCTACCTTAAAACAGATTGCATAGTGACCATCGAAATCTATGACCCCGGAATTGTCCCGAAAGACCGAAAGACACCACGGCTTTTTCAATTCCTCGGTGACTCTCATGACGGTACTTTTGAGTAGATCGTCAATAGTAAGCTGACCAAGCCTGATTTTACTCTTAAAGGTCTTATGTACGCAGTGCTCAGACCAGGTTTGCGCCAGGGTTTCAAGCTCGACATCGGTTGGATTACGGCCTAGTCTAGAGAAGTGAGCCTGGATCTGTTTCATCTCGTTTAAATTCAGCCAGAGCCTATCTTTGCTCACTTCCACTAGTTCGCTATCATCCATATTTAGCAAATCTACGGTATTCAGGGTGAACTCGTATCTCACGGATGGAACAGAGACCGCCTCACGCTTGGTGATGGCATGCTGGATAACACCATTAACCAGCAGCTTGTCACAGATAGATTGAAAAGCCTCGTCCGAAAGTTCACCCCATAGCAGGTATCTCCTGGCGGTTCTTACCGATTCAACGGTGGTTATACCGAGGTCACAGATTCCCTTTCTAATACTCTCCTCCACAGGGTCCGTAACACCGGGATTGTAGGCGACCTCAATGAGATGAGAGCCTTGGGGTGGGGGCACCTCGTTACAGTAATACTCTTCAACTACGGGGTCAGCCAGTAATTCCTGACAGATTCTTCTTACCCCAGTTTCGTCTAGGCTCCCCTCCAGAAAATATATATCGCTGACCCGTGCCTGTTTTACAGTTGTAATGCCGAGGTCGCGTATATCACCCTGCAGTGCTTCTCCCCTGGGGTCTAGAAAACCACTCTTTACAGAGACTTCAACTCGGAACAAGACACGCCCCCTTCTATCTCTATTCTACCCCAGATGGTTGTCTGGTGACAATACTCAAAAAGTAGCGATGCCATCTCAAGTCATCAGTTAGCTCAGGGTGAAAAACAGTAGCCATCAACCCTCCCTGCTTGCAGGCAACAAGCCGCTAGAAGGTGCAACAGAGGCTGCTTTTGACCGGATAAATATATCTGCTGGGACAGGGCAATTTTAGCTTCAAAAATTGGTAGCGCATACCGGATTCGAACCGGTGATCTCCTCCTTGAGAGGGAGG
>CAZEBT010000102.1:0-5118 GCA_964510485.1 uncultured Dehalococcoidales bacterium
AGATTAAACTCCTGGAAAGCCGCGGTTTCCAGTACGACAACGCCGAAGCCTCCTTTGACCTGCTGGTGCACCGGGCCAAGCCAGATTACCAGCCGCCGTTCCAGCTGGTTGATTTCATGGTGGTTATTGAGAGAAGAAGACGCCCATCCACCCGGAAGAGCCTTGAGGAAACCCTGTCTGAGGCAATAATAAAGGTGAGAGTGGGTACAGAGGTAATACACACCGCCGCCGAGGGTAATGGCCCCGTCAACGCCCTCGACCAGGCGCTGCGCAAGTCACTTCTTCAGTTCTACCCCAGCCTGGCTACCGTCAAGCTGGTCGACTATAAGGTACGCATCCTTGAAGAAAGCGTCGGCACCGAGTCTCAGGTGCGCGTTCTCATAGAGTCCAGCGATGGGGTTGAGGAATGGCGAACAGTCGGCAGCTCAACCAATATCATAGAAGCCAGCTGGCTGGCACTTGCCGACAGTCTGGAGTACTGGCTGGTCAAGAAGGGCGAAAAGGCTCGGTCTAACTGACTCTGGCTACTTGGTCATTAGCCTCTTGAAGGCAGCACCAAATCCCAAACAAAGCCCCAGAGCAAAAACCCAGATGCCGATGATGTTCAGTTCCATGATTTCCTGGAGCAGCCCGATGGTGACCAAGACAAGCCCCCCGGCGAGCAAGATGTGAGAGATTATAAATTCCTGGATACTGAGTACCTTGAGACCCATTATACTGCCCTCCTTACCATTACTCTCTGGTTACTACCAGACTGTCTCTCTAATTGAAAAGCCGACCTGCTTATCCAGAAATGCTCACCTGCCGGTAAGCAAAGGTAGCATTATAGCTGGATAAGCCCTCAGCCGACCAGAACACAGTCTACCATAAGAAGAATGTTTACTGTGCGGCTATTGTATGTGCCCTGAACCGTTACCCTTTGTCCCTCCGCTAATCTACTGAGCACAGGCCCGTATTCCTTATCAAACGAACACACCACATTCCTCATCTCTATTACGTTGGCACCGGTTAGAATAAGACAGGGATTATCAGAGGTATCGTCGACCGATATTATGCTAACCAGTCCGGTAACATTAAGAACCTTACCGGCAAACCTGGCTTCGGCGGCGGCACTATCCCCCTTGAAAGCCGAGTGCATCTCTTCAACCGTCAGCAGTATCGCATTCGGGTCTGGCTTGACTGTCGGCACCGGCTCAGCCTCTGCCTTTGCCTCAACCTCTGCTTCCGCTGCCGGCTCAACCTCTGCCTCCGCTGCCGGCTCAGCCCTGGACCTCTTTTTTCGCTCAACCTTGGGCTTCGCCTCTCGCTTAGGCTTCGCCTTGGGCTTAGCCTTCTGCCTCGGCTTACGCACCGCCTTCTTCACCGGTTCAGGTTCTGGTTCAGGCACCGGCTCTGTTACCGCCTCAACCACCGGCTCAGGCTCTGCTGCTGGCGGCACGGCGACCTGAACTGGTGGTGGAGACTCCTCTACCTTCTCCACCACAGGGACCCTCTGTCCCCGCAGTCCCCCCGCTTTCAGCTCTTCAAAGGTCTTGTCTATCTCCCGGTAACCGTTCGCTAACAGGGGATAGCCACACCACTGACAGGCCCAATCCCTGGTTCTTGAAGCTGGTTGACCACAATTAGGACACTTACGCATTGAACACCCCCTGCCCACAGTATTACTTTAATTATGACGATTTGTCAACCGGGTCAGTACCAGATGTCCAGGCTGAGATATTTCCACCCCCCGTCAGCCAGCACTGCCACTATATTGCCGGCGTCCATCTCCCCGGCAATCTTGACAGCCTGGTAAGCCACAGCACCTGAGGACAACCCGGCAAAAATCCCCTCCTTATTCAGCAACTGCCTGGTAGCCTCCGCTGCCTGCTGGCTGGTAACAACAGCCCTCTCTGTAATGAGACTCAAATCCAGAATTGGCGGAACATATTCCCCCAGGCACCTCAAGCCCTGAATGCTGTCGTCAGGGGGCGGCTCAACACCGTATACCTTGATATCGGGGTATTTCTCTTTCAACCTTTGGGCTACCCCGATGATAGTTCCCCCGGTACCAATACCAGCTACCAGCGCATCTATCCTGTCATAGGGGAAATCATCCAGTATCTCAACCCCGGTAGTCTCGTAGTGAGCCAGCGGATTGGCTGGATTGGAGAACTGGTCTGGCATGAAGAAGCGCTTGTCCCTGGCAGCCATCTCATTAGCAGTATCAATAGCCCCCGTCACCCCGTTGTCGCCATCAGTGAGGATAAGCTCGGCACCAAACACCCTGAGTAGCTGCTGCCTCTCGGCACTCATATTATCGGGCATGACAATGACGACCTTGTAGCCCTTCTTGCGTCCCAGCCAGGCCAGAGCTATACCGGTATTGCCGCTGGTGGCTTCAATGATGGTCTTGCCCCTGGTTAGCTGTCCGCTCTGCTCCGCCTTTTCTATCATGTACTTGGCTACCCGGTCTTTAATACTGGCACTGCCGCCGAGATTTTGCCCTTCCAGCTTGGCCAGGATTCTTACATTCTTGTTGGGGCTCATCTGAGGCATCTCCACCAGTGGAGTATGCCCTATTGCTTCTACTGCGTCTTTAAAATACATCTTACTATCCCTTAATTACACCTATCGGTCTTGCCCTGACCACCTTACGGGAGATGCCGGCTCTATGGGTCACATCAACCACCTCACTTACATCCTTATAGGCTTCGGACGCCTCTTCTGCCAGCGAGCTCATACTGCCCGCTTTAACCGTAATCCCTCTGGCGGCTAGCGCCCGGGCAACATCGGCACCTCTGAGGCTGCGCCTGGCTGCGGAACGACTCTGTACCCTGCCGGCACCATGGCAGGTGGAGCCGAAGGTCTCCTGCATAGCCACCTCCGTGCCCAGTGCAACGTAGGAATAGCGTCCCATATCCCCGGGGATGAGGACCGGCTGCCCGATACCCCGGTAGGCAACCGGGACATCGGGGTGCCCTGCCGGGAAAGCCCGCGTTGCCCCCTTACGGTGAACACACAGGGTGAGTTTCTCACCACCAACGGTGTGCTCCTCTATCTTGGCAATATTGTGAGCCACATCGTAGACCTGTTCCAGCCCCAGTTCCTCCCGGCCCTTATTCAGAACCCTGACCAGGGACTCCCTCACCCAGTGAATGATGCACTGCCGGTTTGTCCAGGCGTAGTTAGCCGCACAGGCCATGGCCGCTAGATAGTCCTCTCCCTCTGGCGACCTGACCGGGGCACAGGCAAGCTGGCGGTCAGGCAGGTTTATGCCGTATCTCCTCACCGCCTGCCCCAGTAAGTCTACATAGTCGGTGCAGACCTGGTGCCCGAAGCCCCGCGAGCCAGTATGAATCAGGACAAGCACCTGCCCGACATCCTCAATACCCATCACCCTGGCAGCATCACGGTCGTAGATTTCATCCACCACCTCCACCTCAAGAAAGTGATTACCCGAACCCAGCGTCCCTAATTGCGGGATACCGCGCTGTTTAGCCTTGGTGCTCACCTTGTCGGGGTTAGCCCCCTTGATACAGCCGGACTCCTCAGTAGCACCGACATCATCAGGCTCTCCGTAGCCCTTTTCCACTGCCCAGAGGCTACCCTTCACCATGACCTCCTCCAGCTCCCTCTCGTTCACTCTGAGTTTACCCTTGGAACCCAGCCCGGAGGGAACACTGGTATAGAGTTCATTGGTCAGTTGCTCAATTCTGGGCCTTACCTCCCCCTCGGTAAGGTCTGTCCGCAGGAGCCTGACACCGCAGTTTATATCAAAGCCAACGCCCCCCGGCGATATCACCCCGTCCTCCACCCTGGTGGCAGCTACCCCGCCTATTGGAAAACCATAGCCCCAGTGGATGTCAGGCATCGCCATTGAACGACCCACAATACCAGGCAGGAAAGCCACATTGGCAACCTGCTGAAAGACCTGCTCCTGCCAGATATGACCAAGCATCGCTTCGCTGGTAAAGATTAGGCCGGGTACGGTCATGCCCGACTTGTAACTACAGGGAATCTCCCAGCGGTAATCGTCTATTTTGTTTACTACTCCCTGCCACGGCGCTCCCATCTTCCCTCCCCCCTAGATATCAAACAAAACCTGGACCCTGCACCCCCTGTTTTTGTCAATGTCCAGCATGTGGTAGGTTGCTGCCTTGACCCCCGTTTTCAGCCTGTGCCGGGAGCTATCTACCTTCTCCCCGTAAGCCCTGGCCTTGAGGGCTACACTGCTCAGCCGGATAACCTCAAAACTCCTGAAGATAATACTCTCAGCATCAAACAGGTAAATAAGCTCGTTCAACCACCGCACCAGCAGGCTCTCCTGGTCAGGTGCCGTTAGCTCTATATCCCGATGCTCAACCTCCTCAATATCGTCAAGCTCCGTAATCAGGCTGAATAAGCCCCGGGCAGCATTAATAAACGCCTCCTTCATATCAGTACCGCAGGCTTTAATGCCGACATCGGCAGTATGCTCTATGATTTCAAAGTCCCTTTCCATCGGTACTCAAAGCGATAGACCGCCTTAAGAAATTATATCATCTACCACAGCAAACATAAACCATTCAATCTAAAAGGAGAGGCAAAGAGAGGCTTCGCCTCTATTATTGTAACCTATCCCCCTGACCCCCTTCCCTTAAACTTAATAAGGGAAGGGGGGGTGAAGATAAGAGAGGGGGCTTTGCCCTCTCTCTAAAATCTCTTCCCCCTCTCCTTTGTAGTCGTGGTATAATGTACATAGTACTAAAGGGCTATAACGAAAGTAGTACGCCGAATGGTCATTTCTACTTGACTATCCTTTGAAGGAGAGGGGGACAGGTTTAATAAAGAGGGGCTGACACCCCTCTTAGCTCCCTACAGTCAATCTCCCCTCTTGTCATTCTGAGGAGTACCAGCGACGAAGAATCTAGTCCACAACATTCCCCCCCTACCAGAATATACTAGAGGAGTGTCTAAGAGAGGCAAAGCCTCTCTTTCCCTTAATTCCCCCTCTCCTTTGTAGGAGAGGGATAAAAAGGTGAGTTTTAGAGAGGCGAAGCCTCTCTTTTTTACACTCCCCTTCCCCTTCTGAAGGGGAAGGGGACACAGGGGATGGGGTTACATAAATCACAGGGGGATGGGGTCGTCAGGTATAAA
>CAZEBT010000103.1:0-5031 GCA_964510485.1 uncultured Dehalococcoidales bacterium
CGTTTTCCGTGAACGGGGTTACCATGGCTGTCAGTAATCGTCCCGGTTTTTTCATCTTGCTAACCTCCCGGAGACTGCCATCCTCTCCTGGCTATCTCTTCAGCAATCTGTACCGCGTTCAGGGCGGCTCCCTTGCGTAGATTATCGGCGACGACCCACATGGCCAGGCTGTTCTGATGGGAGGCATCCTGGCGAATGCGTCCGACGAAGACCTCGTCGGTGTCGCTGGCTGACCACGGGTGAGGGTAAAGGCTGATTGTCGGGTCATCCAGTAGCTTGACACCCGGCGCCTGCATGAGAATCTGCCGTGCTTCCTCGGGAGACATGGGTTGTGAGAATTCTACATGGATGGCTTCACTGTGTCCTGTGAATACCGGGACACGCGCGCAGGTAGCCGAGATGGGTAGATTTTCGGCGTGCATTATCTTCCGGGTCTCTTCCACTATCTTCCACTCTTCTTTGGTGTAGGCATTGTCCAGGAAAACGTCTATCTCCGGCAGCACGTTAAAGGCTATCTGGTGAGGATAGACGTGAGGAACGGTGTTTTGCCCGTCAAGCACCTGCCTTGCCTGGGTGGTCAGCTCCTCCACCGCTGCCGAACCAGTACCCGATACCGATTGATAGGTATCGACAATAATGCGCTTGATGGGGTTGACCCTGTGCAGTGGCCACAGGGCTACCACCATCTGAATAGTGGAGCAGTTAGGATTGGCTATTATCCCCTTGTGCCACCTGATGTCATCAGGATTGACCTCGGGTACTACCAGAGGTACGGCGGGGTCTGTCCTGAAGGCTTTGCTGTTATCAATGACCACCGCCCCGGATTCGGCGGCTATCGGAGAGAAGTGGAGGCTTGTCTCGGTGCCCGCCGAGAAGAGGGCAATATCGATTCCGCTGAAGGACTCGGGGACAGTCTCTTTGACTTCAATCTCCTGGTGGTTGACAAACAGCTTCCTGCCGGCTGAGCGGTCTGAAGCCAGAAGGTGGACTGATTGCATGGGGAAGTTACGCTGCTCCAGTACCTTGATGAACTCCTGCCCGACAAGACCGGTAGCGCCAACAATAGCTACGTTGTAACCTTTCATTACCCTTCCTCTAGACCCAGCAGTGCATCCAGACTGCGGACCAGCCCCTGGCGGTTAACTACTTCCTTAACGGCTATTATAACACCTGGCATGAAGCCTTCGCGGCCAATCATGTCATGCCGTATATGTAGTGTCTGACCCGGTGCCCCCAGAATTACCTCCTGGTGTGCCAGTAGACCGGGCAGGCGCACAGCGTGAATCGGGATTCTCTCAACCTCATCCCCTCGGCTCTTCATGTTTTTCCCTCTGTCTGGAGTCTGGTTGAATGGCCTGCCTCTGGCATCAGCCATTTGTCTGGCGGTGGTCAGGGCTGTGCCTGAGGGGGCATCGGCCTTCTTGTCATGGTGCATCTCTATGATTTCAGCATAGTCGAGGTATTGGGCAGCTATCCTGGACAGGTGCATCATAAGCACTGCCCCCAGGGCGAAGTTCGGGGCTACCACTGCCCCGACCCCGTTAGCCAGGGCAAGACGGTCAATTTCTTCAAGGTCACCGGCGGTTAGCCCGGTGGTTCCAATTACCAGGTTGACTCTCTTTTCCGTGGCAATACGTACTGCCGGCATTGTCGCTCTGGCAATGGTGAAATCTACCAGCACGTCAGCTTGCTGGCTGGATAGAATCTGTGCCACGTCAGAAGACAGGGGTACGCTACCTGAGCCGTCTGGTAGGGGCAGGTAGTCCCGGGGGACATCAAGGTCTACGGCACCGACTACCTCTGTTTCCGGTTCCTGGCACAGGGCATTAACTACCTCCTGCCCCATTCTGCCCAGAGCTCCGTGGACCACTACCCTGACCGGATTCAAGTTTTTCTCCTTTATGCTAGTAACGCCTGCGGCTTCTGTTAGGTTGAGGGCGTTGTTGCGGTTGTCCTTCGCTCTGTTTTCTGAACGGGTAGTCTGACGATGCTGAATCTCTTCTGCCACCTGAGGGTGGTGGAGATTCCTTGTCAAATACAGCCTTCCGCGACAGGCCTACTTTACCGTCCTCGTTTTTAATTACCTTGACTGTAATCTCATCGCCCACTTTCACTTCGTCTTCGATGTTAGCTACGTGGTAGCTGGCCAGTTCACTGATGTGAACCATGCCTTCCTTACCGGGGAGGATTTCTACAAACGCCCCGAAGTTAAGCAGGCGGGTTACCTTTCCGGTATAGATGCCGCCGACCTCTATATCCTTGGTGAGACTCTCGATAATCTGGATAGCATTACGGGCTGCTTCTTCATCCGTGGCGCCGATAATCACGGTGCCATCATTTTCAACATCGATGGTGGTCTTGGTCTGGTCAATGATTGACCTGATTGTCTTGCCCCCGGGGCCAATTACGGCGCCTATTTTGTCGGTAGCAATGGTTATTTTATGCATTCGTGGGGCATAGCGGCTGATTTCAGACCGGCTGGCACTTATGGTTTGCTGCATTACTTCCAGGATGTGCAGGCGAGCCTCTCTGGCCTGTTCCAGTGCCTTTTTCAGAATCTCCGGGCTCAGACCTTTGAGCTTGGTATCCATCTGTAGCGCCGTGATACCCCCGGTAGTACCGGCCACCTTGAAGTCCATATCCCCGTGATTATCCTCTATGCCTTCAATATCAGTCAGGATTGTGCACCGGCCATCCTCACCGGTCACCAGACCCATGGCTATGCCAGCTACCGCGCTCTTGATGGGTATACCGGCATCCATTAGTGAGAGACTGCTGGCGCAGACACTGGCCATTGACGTGCTGCCGCTGGAGCTGAGAACCTCTGAGACGAGACGGAGAGTATAGGGGAAATCTTCATCCCTGGGAAGAACTGGCAGGAGGGCTCGCTCAGCCAGCGCACCGTGCCCAATCTCACGCCTGCTGGGAGTACCCACGCGTTTTACCTCACCGGTGGAGAAAGGAGGGAAATTATAGTGGTGGATGAAACGCTTGCTTTCTTCTATCCCCAGCCCATCAAGCTGTTGCTCCTTCCGGATGGAGCCCAGGGTGGTAATAGTAAGCACCTGGGTCTCTCCCCGGCTGAACAGGCCTGAGCCGTGGGTGCGGGGTAGAATTCCTGCCTCGCAGATGATTGGCCTGATTTCCGTTATACTGCGCTCGCTGACCCGCCTTCCCTTATCAAGAATGTTGGTTCTTATCGCAGTTCTAATCCCGGCATCAAAGGCGGCCAGAATATCCTCTTTGCTGAACTGCTCTCCAAGTTTGTCAGCGAGTTCCTCCTTGAGTTCAGAGAACACTGCTTCGCGCTGTGATTTCTCTGGCTGGAACAGGGCTGGCTCAAGTCTGCCGTTCATAATTGAGGAAGCGGCTGATGCCAGTACCGGGTCTATCTCAATAGCAGGCAATTCCAGCTTGGGTTTGCCACGTGCCTGTTGAAGCTGCTCTTGAAGCTTGATGATATCCTGATTTACCTCGTGCCCGAATTGAATTGCCTGCGCAACGATATTTTCTGGGACCTCATGGGCACCGGCTTCTACCATTACGATGGCTTCTTTGTTACTGGCTACCACGAGGTCAAGCTCGCTGTGTTCAAGCTGGGGCATCGTCGGATTTGATACGAACTCGTCATTAATGTAGCCAATCCTGACGGCACCTACCGGACCGGCAAATGGCACCTCTGATAGTGATAATGTGGCTGAAGCACCGATGACAGCCAGGATGTCAGGGGCATTTTCCTGGTCGGTGGAGAGGACGGTGACTATAAGCTGGATATCGTTGCGAAACTGCTTGGGCAGGAGCGGCCGCAAAGGGCGGTCGGTGAGCCGCATGGCCAGGGTTGCTTCCTGGCTGGGGCGTCCCTCTCTCCTGATAAATCCGCCTGGAATCTTACCGGCGGCATACAGTCTTTCCTCATAGTCAATGGTTAGTGGCAGAAAATCTATACCCTCTCTGGGTTGGCTGCTAACGGTGCAGGTGACCAGTACTACGGTATCACCGTAGCGCACCGTCACTGCGCTATTTGCCTGCCCGGCAAGCCTGCCTGCTTCTATGATGAGGTTTCTACCGCCAACATCACACTCAAAAACCTGGGATTCTAACAATAAAGTACCTCCTTAAAATTTAAAAGGGCCCCTACTTACGCAGGCCAAGGCTCGAGATGAGCTTGTGGTACCGGCCTACATCCTCTCGGCTCAGGTAGGAGAGCAGCCTTCTCCTTTGTACTACCAGCCTTAGCAGACCACGCTGCGAGCTGTAATCGTGCCGATTGGCTACCGAATGCCCGGTAAGCTCGTTTATTCTCTCGGTGAGCAGGGCTACCTGAACCTCAGTTGAGCCTGTGTCTCCTTTGCGGAGCCCGAATTGACCAATGATTTCCTGTTTCTTCCCCTTTTCCAAGCTGTACTCCTGTTCGATTATATCTTATGCTTAAGGTCACCAGATTATAGCATACCACGACGTAACTGTAAACGGAGGCGGTAACTTGACATAATACATGGGCTGGTCAGGCCAGCTTGAGGCTGGGCACCACATCCAGACCCGGGCCGTCCACCTTGCCAGCCTGGAACTGGTAGTAACCGCAGGCAGCTATCATAGCCGCATTATCGGTGCACAGCACTGGCTCAGGGGCTAGAACGGGGATGGGTGAGTTCTGTGAGAGTGACTGGCGGAGTAAAGTATTTGATGCCACGCCACCAGCCAGTAAGATTTGCTTCACACGGTACTCTCTGGCTGCCGCCACCGTTTTGGCTACCAGGACATCAACCACCGCATCCTGGAAACTGGATGCGGCATCAGCCGCATCTGAAAGCTTACCCGCCTCCACCAGTCGAAGCAGGGCTGTCTTAACACCGCTGAAGCTGAAGTCATTGGTTCCCTTGAGCCAGGCTCGAGGTAGGGGAGTGGAAGCAGTGCCCGACCTTGCCGCCTGTTCGATGGCGGGACCACCCGGGTAGCCCAGACCCAGTATCCGGGCAGCTTTATCAAAGGCCTCGCCGGCGGCATCGTCACGTGTCTGCCCCAGTAGCACGT
>CAZEBT010000104.1:0-4884 GCA_964510485.1 uncultured Dehalococcoidales bacterium
GCCCTGGTAGTCACCGGGGACGGCAACGGTCACGTAGGCATTGGCCTGGGTAAGGCGAACGAGGTGCCACTGGCAATAAATAAGGCCAGCGCCACCGCCAAGAAGAGCCTGATTAAAGTACCCCTGGCAGGGACAACTATTCCCCATGAGATAAAAGTCAAGCTGGGAGCAGCCAGGGTCCTGCTCAAGCCGGCATCGCCGGGGACGGGTATCATTGCCGGGGGCAGCGTTCGGGCTGTTCTTGAGGCGGTCGGCGTTCAGGACATTCTGACCAAGTCCCTGGGTACCAATAATCGTATCAACGTGGCCAGGGCAACAATTTTTGCCCTCAGCCGGCTCAGAAACCCGAAGGAGGAAATAGCCCGGCGTAAAGGAACGCCACAGGTTGAGGAGGCGGTAACCGGTGGCTAAACTACGTATTACCTGGGTCAAGAGTGATATCGGCTACAAGAGGGACCAGAGGAAGACGTTGAAGGCTCTTGGTTTTCACCGGCTGAATGAGAGCGTTGTCCACGATGACAACAGGTCAATCAGGGGTATGATAAATAAGCTAAGGCATCTGGTCAAGGTGGAGGAAGAAGGCTGATGAGACAGGACAAACTCCGCCCGGCTCCCGGCTCAAATAAAAGCAGGAAGCGTGTGGGCAGGGGGGACGGAAGCGGACACGGCACCTACTCCGGGCGCGGTTGTAAAGGGCAGAAGTCCCGCTCCGGGTACAAGATGAGGCCTGGCTTTGAAGGTGGGCAGTTGCCCTTGATTGAACGGCTGCCCAAGAAGCGCGGCTTTGTTAATATTTTCAGGACGGAATACAGCGTGGTCAACCTGAGCAAGCTTAATATGTTTGAGTCGGGTAGTGAGGTAGACCCGGAAAGATTGTTGGCGGCCGGGGTGGTCAGGTCCCGGCGGCGGCCAATCAAGATTCTGGCTGAAGGCGATATCAGCCATCCCCTCGTGGTAAAGGCACACAAGTTCTCTACTGCTGCTAAAGCCAAGATTGAGGCAGCAGGGGGTAAGGTGGAGGAGGTGGAACATGCGGCCAAGGCAAGCTAGGCCACGGCTTATCCAGGCAATGCTTGACGCCTTCCGCCTGCCTGACCTGAGGCGCCGAATCCTGCTCACCTTCGGCATACTGGTAGTCTTCCGCCTGATAGCCCACGTGCCCCTGCCCGGGGTGGACCCTGATGCTCTGGCCCGGCTATTTGAGAGTAACGCCATGCTGGGCATGCTTGATATGTTCAGTGGCGGCGCTATGAGGAATTTCAGCATAGCCGCCATGGGGGTCTATCCATATATTACCGCCACAATCATTATGCAGCTAATGGTGCCGGTTATTCCACAGCTGCAGATGCTCTCCCAGGAGGGAGAAGCTGGCAGGGACAAGATTAACCGGATCAGCCACTGGCTGACGGTGCCTCTGGCAGGTGTTGCCGGTTACGGTCAGCTGGTCTTGCTCCAGCGTGAGGGTGTTATTGCTGGTGCTGACCCGTTAGCTACGGTAGCCATGGTCCTTACCATGATAGCCGGCACTATGTTCCTGGTCTGGCTGGGTGAGCTAATTACTGAATACGGCATTGGCAATGGTATATCAATCATAATCTTTGCCGGCATTGTCACCGGCTACCCGGCAATGATTGGCAGCGGTATCCTGGTCCGGGGGCAGCAGTTCTGGGGTCTGCTGATCTACGGCCTGATGGTGCTGGCTACAATTACATTCATAGTTATCTTCACGGAGGCACACCGGCGCATCCCGGTGCAGTATGCTCGCACCGCCTTTCGGGGCGGTCGTATGTACCGGCAGACAGGGTCAACACATATCCCGCTGCGGGTGAATACCGCCGGGATGATACCCCTTATATTTGCCATGTCACTGGTTATCTTTCCCGGTATGGTAGCCAGCTATTTTGCCGGTCCGACTGATGCCCCTAACTTCGCTAACACAATTATGGAATGGTTTAACCCTAACGCCAGACTGCCTATGGGCCTTTTCTACTGGGGGTCTAATTTTTTGCTGGTGGTTTTCTTTGCCTTCTTCTACACCTTCGTTATCTTCCAGCAGCAGGACCTGCCGGGTACCCTGCAACGGCAGGGGGGATTTATCCCCGGGATTCGGCCGGGCAAGAATACCTCCACCTACCTTAACAGCGTCATTACCCATATCACCACGGCAGGCGCCATCTTTCTTGCGCTGATAGCCATAATACCCTTCATAGCCCGAAGCATTACCAATGTCCAGGTAATACAGCTATCCAGTATGGGACTGTTAATTATGGTCGGCGTGGTGCTGGATACAATGAAACAGCTGGAAGCCCAGCTGACAATGCGGCGCTACGAAGGCTTTATCAAATAGGAGTAAACCGTGTATACTATCTTTCTTGGTGCCCCGGGAGCAGGCAAGGGAACACAGGCAGCCAGGGCGGCTGAGGAGCTCAAACTGGCACATATTGCCTCCGGCGATATGTTCCGAGAGGCACTGGAGAAACAGGACGAGCTGGCAACTGAGGCTAGGTCTTATATGGAGAAGGGGATGCTGGTTCCCGATGAGATAACAATAAGAATGGTCCTGGAGCGGATATCAGCCCCGGACTGTGAACACGGGGTAATCTTTGATGGCTTCCCCAGAAACCTGGCACAGGCTGAGGCGCTGGATAAGGCGCTTGCCGGGCAGGCTAAGGCTATAGATAATGTCGCGTATATCAAGGTCTCTGAGGAGGAGCTGCTGACACGTCTCAGCGGGCGCTGGATTTGCCGCCAGTGTCAGGCCCCGTATCACGCCGTAAACTCTCCCCCCAGGGTCCGGGGCAAGTGTGACCAGTGCGGCGGTGAGCTGTACCAGCGCTCCGATGATACCGAGGAGACAGTTAAAGAGCGGCTAAAGGTCTATTTTGCTCAAACGGCGCCGCTTATTGATTACTATACGCAGGCGGGTAAACTACTGGAGATAGATGGAGAGGGAGGTATGGATGAGGTAGGTGAGCGAATACTGGAAGCCATCGGCAGGGAACCTGTCCGCCGGAGAGAAGGATGAGCATAATAATCAAGTCTGATGAGGAGATTGCCATTATGCGGGAGGCTGGCAGGATAGTGGCTACGGTACTGGAGACCCTGAGGTCGCGGGCGAGGTCAGGGATGCGCACCCAGGAACTTGATGACATTGCCGCCGGTGAGGTAGAGAGACTGGGGGCTAAGCCCTCGTTTAAGGGATACCGGGGGTTCCCGGCGTACCTCTGCGTCTCGGTGAATGACGAGATAGTACACGGCATCCCCGGGGAAAGGGTTTTAAGTGACGGCGATATTGTATCCCTCGATTTTGGGGCAATCTACAAGGGTTTCCAGGGTGATGCTGCGATAACAGTGGGTATAGGTAATGTTAGCGCTGAGGCCAGGCAGCTTGTGGAGACTACTGAAGGCGCCCTGAAGGCCGGCATTGCGGCTGCTCACCCCGGGGCGAGGCTGGGGGATATCTCAGCGGCTATTGAGCAGTATGCCGAATCAAGGGGGTATTCGGTGGTACGTGAGTACACCGGTCACGGCATTGGCCGCGAGATGCATGAGGACCCGCGGGTGCCCAACTGCACTGATGCGTCGTTCGGGCTTATGCCGGGAACGGGGCCTGAGCTACAGAAGGGCATGACCCTTGCCATTGAGCCTATGGTAAATATCGGCGATTGGGTCACCAAGCTTGATGATAACCACTGGACGGTGCGTACCAGGGACGGGAGTCTCTCGGCGCACTTTGAAAATACTATTGCTATTACCGACGGTGAGCCTGAGGTGCTCACCAGGATATAATCAGGGAGTTTATGGCCAAGAAAGAGACTATTGAGGTTGAAGGGGTAGTAGCCGAGTCCCTGCCTAATGCTATGTTTCGTGTGGAGTTGCCTAATGGTCACAGAGTGCTAGCCCACATTTCCGGCAAGATAAGGGTACACTATATCAGAATCTTACCGGGTGACAGGGTGCTGATAGAGCTTTCTCCTTATGACCTGAGTCGCGGTAGGATAACCTACCGGTTTAAATAAAGGGGAGTCATTATGAAAGTTAGAGCGTCCGTTAAGGCGAGGTGTGAGAAGTGCAAGATTATAAAGCGGCGGGGAGTAGTCATGGTTATATGCTCTAACCCCAAGCATAAGCAGAGACAGGGTTAGTCTTCTACCGAACAAGGAGGTAGTAAAATGCCACGTATAGCCGGAGTAGATATACCCAGAGAAAAGCAGATTTGGGTATCACTGCAATATATCTACGGGGTTGGTCCCAGCCTGAGCCGGAGCCTTCTGTCCCGGACCGGTATTAACCCGACGACCAAGGCGGATAGCCTCACCGAAGCCGAGGTCAGCAGCATCCGGGAGATTATTGACCGGGAGTTTCCGGTCGAGGGCGAGCTCAGGAAGGAACACAACCTTAATATCAAGCGCCTCATTGAAATTGGCAGCTACCGGGGCAGCCGGCACCGGCACAGCCTGCCGGTTAGAGGCCAGAACACACGCACCAACGCCCGTACTCACCGGGGTTCCCGTAAGACCGTGGCCGGTAGAGGCAAGAAGCGCGGTGCCACTAAGAAGTAACAAGTTTTATTGAGTAGGAGGGCGGTATGCCAGCAAAGAAGCGAACCAGGACAAGAAGGCGGGAACGCAAGTCAGTTCCGGCAGGGCGAGCCTATGTCCAGTCCACATTTAATAACACCATTGTGACCCTTACCGACCCCGAGGGGAATGTTATCGCCTGGGGGAGTTCGGGGACAGCTGGATTTAAGGGCTCCCGAAAAGGTACTCCCTACGCTGCCCAGCTAGCTGCCCAGGATGCGGCACGAAAAGGTATGGGGCACGGCCTACGCCAGATAGATGTTTACGTTAAAGGTCCGGGTAGCGGGCGCGAGGCAGCTATTCG
>CAZEBT010000105.1:0-4842 GCA_964510485.1 uncultured Dehalococcoidales bacterium
TATCGAGCATTGCAAAGCAGAGAATAATCTGGGGGAGGGCAATCATGTTGCCCATACCGGGTATAATTCTCTCCAGCATTGCTTCCGTGGCTGTTGTCTGCTGGAGCATGGTACCCATTCTGGCTATTCCCCAGGTGATAGCGACTGCCAGAAGGGTGAGCAAAAATTGTGGCAGCAGCGTCCAGAGGGTAATCATCCCGCGGCTGAGCCAGGCATCCGGTGAGCCATCAGGCTCAAAGTGATAGGCAACCCTGACAGGAAGCTGGTAGTAAAAGTAGATGACCAGAGCTATTGACAGGAGGAGAACAGCTATCGGCAGTATGATGTAGCGCCAGCGGAAGGCCAGGGGTTTTGCTGTGGCGGTCTCTTCAGCCGGTTCATGGCTGATAGTCACCAGCCTGTGCCGGAAAGCAAACCAGATGACCACCCCAGCTCCCAGGCTGAGCACCAGAACCGCAGTTAGGATAATGAGGAAAATAATCATCTATTTATATTAGACCCAGCGTAGTTGGCTAGAGGTTACCAGCTTTGAGCGTAGATGTCAAAGCGGTACTGCCGGCGGTTATTTGACCCTCATAATTGTGCGTGATACTATAATGTTATATTATAGAGTTTCGGTTAGTAGGTTAGTATTGCATACCGAGGAGGGCGTTAGAAAATGGCGGTATCAACACTAGGGAGATACTACAGTTTGGACTATCGGCGGGAGGTTCCTGCCTTTATTCATGTTGAGAGGTGCTGGCCTGAAGTAGACAAGTATTCCCCCTGTGAGGCAGCCTGCCCGCTACACATGGATATCCCCAACTATATAATGGCTATCGCTCAGGGTGATATCAAAAAGGCACTTTCTGTTATCAGGGAGAGCAACCCGCTTCCATCAATTTGTGGGCGGGTGTGTCATCATCCCTGTGAGGAAGATTGTAACAGAAAGGTGGTTGATGCTCCGGTTGCCATTGCGTGGTTGAAGCAGTATGCTGCGGACTGGGGGAACGGTAAGAAACCAAGGCCGGTCAGGCGGAAAAAGGAGGAAAAGGTAGCCATAGTGGGTTCGGGACCGGCCGGGTTGACGGCATCATACGACCTGGTCAGGAAGGGATATGGGGTGGCTGTCTTTGAGGCTGCCTCCGTGCCCGGTGGGATACTCTCCTCAGCAATACCGGACTTCATACTATCACCGGAGGCTGTCCAGACTGATATTGACTATATAAGGGGTCTGGGTGTCAGGATTCACACGAATGTTCATGTTGGCAGGGATGTGAGTCTTGATGCCCTGAAACGACAGGGGTTCAATACAATACTGATTGCCATCGGTGCTCAAAGGAGTATTGACCTGGGAATACCGGGTTCCGGTTTGCCGGAGATATATTCTGCCCTGCCATTCTTGAAGGAAGCAAAGCTGGGACACGCCGGGTCGTTCCAGGGTAAGGTCTGGGTAGTAGGTGGTGGTGCGGTTGCCATGGATGCTGCCCGGACAGTGGTGAGACTGGGTGCTGAAGAGGTGCATGTTGCCTGCCTGGAGTCGAGAGCGGATATGCCCGCCTTTGAATGGGAGATAGAAGCTGCCGAAAGGGAAGGTGTACGGCTGCATCCATCTCTTGCCCCTCAAAAGTTTGTATCAAAGAGTGGCTCCAGAGTAACCGGGATAAATTTCAAGCGGGTAACATCCACCTACCTTGACAGTGAAGGCAGGATACGCTGGACATTGATGGAGGGTGCTGGTAGCGATTATACGGTGGATGCCGATACCGTCATTGTAGCCATAGGGCAGACTACCGACGTTGCCAGCCTGTCTGATGGCTCATTAAATATAAGTAACAGGGGCACCATAGTGGTTAGTGAGTCTACCGGTGAAACAAGTGTGCCCGGTATCTTTGCTGCTGGTGACATTTCAGCCACAGGTGGCACTGTAACGGAATCTATGGCGGCGGGGCGAAGAGCTGCCCTGTCTATTGACCAGTATCTCGGCGGGAAGCCGATAGTACCGGTGAAGGAATCCCGGGAGACGATAATAGTTAAGCCGGAGCAGGTTCCTGTCTACCTGACCCGCCGGGAGCGCTGGGAGATGCCGAGGTTATTGCCCAAGCAGGCTATAAAAACTTTCAAGGAGGTGAATCTGGGCTATTCATACTGGCAGGCGGTGGAAGAAGCGAGGCGGTGTCTGAATTGCAGGATGTGTGCTAACTGTGTTTTTGAACGCGGTCAGTTGTGCTTTGAAACAGCTAGTAGATTGCTATAGTTTCAGGAGGTAGAAATGTGTTGGTTATGTGAACAGTATGGGGACCCGGAGTATGGTAATGGTATCTGGTATCTGAATCCCCGGAACTATGCCAGAAACATGTACAAGCTCAGGTCTCCTGGCGAAGGGTTCAAGGGGGCTGATGTCGGTCTGGAGACCGGGGTGCGAAGGGGCCCGGGAGTAAGTGACCTGATAAATGCTATAGAGAACAATGACCGGGCCGAGTATGAAAGGATTACTCAGATAATGCAGGAGAGGGGCCAGGGGAACCAGGTTGTTCCGCTGAAGGATGCTGACAAGGTACTGGAGCTCAGCACATGCATAGGCCTGATAGCCTGCATATGCCGCAAGGGTGTGCGAGCCATTGATGAGAGGAACGAGCATGAGTACACCTGCATGGGCATGGGAGTCGGCATGCTCAAGTGGGAGCGGTGGCCGGAGAGGTACAAGGGCGGTGTCAAGTTCGTAAATCTGGATGAGGCTAAAGAGTGGAACCACGAGATGGACAAGAGGGGTTTTGTCCATATTCTGATGCTATTTGGCGCACCATATATTGGTGGTTTCTGCCAGTGCGACTATCCTGACTGTGGTGCTCTGAGGAATGCGGTTGATTTTGGGGTTGGTACACTGAAGAGCCACTACGTCGCCATGGTTGACTATGACAAGTGCAACGGCTGTGGAATCTGTGCCCAGCGTTGCCAGTGGGGGGCTCTGAAATTTGAGGTAACCAGCGGGAAGGCTAACATTGACCTGTTCAAGTGCTACGGCTGTGGCCTTTGCGAGACAGGTTGTCCCCGGGGGGCAATTAAACTGGTAGAAAGAAAGAGTGTACCGGCTATAGCGGAGGTGTGGCAATGACACTACCAACTAGAGATGTAGGTATGATGGGGCGCAAGTTCCCCAAGATTACCATAGACCTGGAGAAATGTACCGTTCCCTTCCTGTGTAAGAAGTGCCTGCAGATCTGTCCCCAGGCTGTTTTCCACGTAACGCGTGTAATGTCCAGAGAGGAGAGGCTGCAGGAGTTGGACCCCAGGATTGACGGGAACTACGTAATGTTTGCCACGCGCAGAGACAAGTGTACAGTGTGTAACCTGTGCATTGACGTCTGTCCCGTGGACGCTATTAAAATAGAGGTGCCTGCTGCCGAGCGTATGCGTCCCAAGGTTAGGGGAGAGCAGTGGGGTCAGTAGGAGGTAGAAATGGCTAAAGACTATTTGAAAGACCTAAAGAAAGCACCGTATCCCCTGTTTGTACCTCCCAGGCCGTACTCCTTTGAACTGAATGAGGACATGGTCAACCTTATCCGGGAGGAGTTTAATGCCGACGTTGTAGCCGGTAAACTGGCCGCGGCAATTAAGGGGAAAGCCAGGGGTGAGGTTGAAAAGGCAGCCAGTGCCCTGTTTGAGGAGCTTGGTGAGAGCTGGATGAGGAGGACAATGCAGGTGGGTGAGGAGTACCCGGACAGGACCGTTGAGATGGTGAAGGAATCTGTTGACCGTCAGGGTAATCAGTTTCTGGTCTGGCCCCATGTGCCGCAGAGGTTCATGGAGATAGCCTACCTGAGCACCCAGGAGTTCCTGAAGGTGCCCATCACATTGAATAACCTGGAGGTACTGGAGTACCGGATACCTCAGTGCGCACTGTTTAATAAAATAAAAGAGAAGTGCGGGGATGACATAGCCACTCTTATGACCTGTAAGAACTATTGCCTCAAGGCTCTGGAAACCCTGCACCGGGATTTGGATCTGGACGTCATTATTAACATGGCGAAATCCACGGCTAAAGATGGCTACTGTGAATTCTCCATTAAGAAAATCTAGTTTCCAGGTTCTCAGGGAAGTTGTGTGAGACTTGAGAAGAAGGTAGCTATCGTCACTGGCGCCGGCAGAGGGATAGGCAAAGCAGTTGCTGTCCGGTTGTCAGATGAGGGTGCCAGGGTTGTTGTTAATGATGTTGACCTTGCCTATGCCGAGAACGTTGCCGCAAAGCTGAAGAAGATGGGGCGGGAGGTTCTGGCTTTCAAGGCTGATGTCTCAAGCTGGTACGAGGTAACGCAGATGTTTAATGCGGCGGGGCGGCGGTTTGGTGGGGTGGATATACTGGTCAATAATGCCGGCATCAGAAGAGACGTCCCGTTCCATAAGGTTACTGAAGAGGACTGGGACTCTGCCGTTGCCGTCCAGCTAAAGGGCTGTTTCATGTGCGCCCGGGCTGCCCAGGGGTATATGGTGAGGCAGAACTACGGCAAGATTATTAACCTGTCCGCGCCGGTTCCTGCCGGTCTGGGTGAACGCGGACAGACAAGCTACGCATCAGCCAGTGCCGCCATTGAGGGGTTTACCAGGGCGCTGGCTCTGGAACTGGGCCCTCACAATATCAACGTCAATTGCATTGCCCCCGACTATATTGATACCGAAATGACCCGAAAGGCGGCGCGGAAAGAGGGCATGTATCTGGACGATTTCAGGAAATTCGCTGTTGCTCAGATACCACTGGGGAGACTGGGTACTGCTGAAGATGTTGCCAATGTTGCCCTGTTCCTTGCCTCCGATGAGTCGAGCTTCATCTCGGGACAGGTAATATGTGTCCGGGGCGGTCCCTAA
>CAZEBT010000106.1:0-4816 GCA_964510485.1 uncultured Dehalococcoidales bacterium
TCTTCACATAGCCCAGGTTAGAATTCAGCCAGTCCCGGCTCGGTCCCCTGTCCCCCTTGCTCGATAGAATATTGACAACGTCACCGTTATTAAGCTGATAATTAAGCGGCACCAGCCGGCCGTTCACCTTCGCCCCTATACAGCGGTTGCCTACATCGGTATGAATCCGGTAGGCAAAATCCAGAGGGGTTGAACCCTTGGGCAGGTCCTTTATCTCACCCTTGGGTGTATAGACGAAAACCTGGTCACTGAATACATCTGTCCTCACTGATTCCAGGAACTCTTCAGCCCCGCTTAGCTCCCGGTGCCACTCTATTAACTGGCGCAGCCAGCTTATCCCCTCCTCAAAGCCCGTGTCCTTCTTTTCCCCCTCCTTATAACGCCAGTGTACCGCTACCCCATATTCAGCAATACGGTGCATTTCACGGGTGCGAATCTGTACCTCAAGAGGCGTTGTGCCCTGGCACATCACAGTAGTGTGCAGAGACTGATACCCGTTCATCTTGGGAGTGGCGATAAAATCATTGAACTGCTCCGAGAGAGGGTGCCACAGACTGTGAACAATACCCAGCGCACCGTAACAGTCAGGCACGTTATCAACCAGGACCCGAAGGGCAAGAAGGTCATGTATGTCATCGAAGTCCTTACCCAGGGCAGAATATCTCTCCATTTTCAGGTAAATGCTGTAGATGTGCTTCGGCCTGCCAAACACCTCTGCCTTCAGTCCCACCCCTTCAAACTCCCGTTTCAGGACTTCGGTTATCTGGGCTATGAAGCTCTCCCGGTGAGCACGCTTATCGGCAATCAGATTAGCTATCTGGTGGTACCTCTCCGGCTCTATATAGCGAAACGCCAGGTCCTCAAGCTGCCACTTCAGCTCCCATATCCCCAGACGATGCGCCAGGGGGGCGTATATCTCCAGGGTCTCCCGGGCAATGTAGCGCTGTTTCTCCACAGACAGCGCGTACAGGGTGCGCATATTATGTAGTCTGTCAGCCAGCTTTATAAACACCACGCGCAGGTCCTCAGCCATCGCCACCAGCATTTTACGCAGGTTCTCTGCCTGCTCTGCCGCAGTTGCAGAGCCTCCTCGACGCTCCACCTCCTCCGGCGCCTGCCAGGAGAGTCTGCCCAACTTGGTGGTGGCATCAACAAGCTTGGCTACCTCTGAGCCAAACCGGGCTTCAATCTCAGTGACAGGGATGCCGCAGTTCTCAGGCACGTCATGAAGCAGGGCCGCCGCCAGAGCACTGGCATCAAGCTGGAGTCCCGCCAGTATCAAGGCGGTCTGCAACGGGTGCTCTATATAGGGGTCACCCGTCTTCCTCACCTGCCCCTCGTGCGCCTCCAGGGCAAACCTGTAGGCATCTTCAACCAGGGTAATCTTCTGCAGCGGAAGATACTCACGAGCCTTATCAAGAAGTTCACTTAAAACCACCGGTCACCCCATATGCCAAGTCTGTATGTCTAGTATAGCCCAACATAGTTGCCCCGTGCAAAGTTTAAAAAGGCTTTATCTACCTCACCCCCTGTAAGCACCCAGAAAAATCTTCGATTTTCCTGGGGACCCGCTGTATCCCCCTCTCCTTCAAAGGAGAGGGGGAATGATTACGTAAGAGGGGCTTCGCCTCTCTTTTACTCTCCTTTATTACCTCCACTCACTTATCGGCAATAAGTTTGGTTTGAAGGAGGGCATCATGACTACGAAGTGAAATGGGGTCAGGGGGATAGGTTTCCGAGCAATTTCTCTTTACAACCCCGGCGTCAATAATGTATTCTGGGTGAGAGCAACCGGAACAAAAAGGAGACAGCTTGTATCGCGCACCTCGGGGAACCCCGGACATTCTACCACAGGAGCAGGCGTACTGGCGCTACGTAGAGCAGAAGGCAGCCCACACCTGCCAGCTCTACGGGTATCAGCGCATTGACCCCCCGGTATTTGAGGACACCGGACTTTTCGTCAGCGGTGTTGGAGACGCAACAGATATCGTGGATAAGGAGATGTACACTTTTAAAGATAAGGGTGGACGCAGTCTAACGCTGAGACCTGAAGGAACCGCCCCGGTATGCCGAGCCTATATAGAACACGGACTCCACAATTTGCCGCAACCGGTCAAGCTGTATTATCTGGCTCCCATCTTCAGGTACGAGAGAACCCAGGCAGGAAGATACCGCCAGCACCACCAGTTCGGCTGTGAGGCTATCGGCAGTGCCGACCCCTCCCTTGACGCTGAAGTCATTGATGTGGCCTGGCAGTTCCTCTCCTCTCTGGGCCTGCGTCACCTCTCACTGCAGATAAATAGCATCGGCTGCAAAAACTGCCGGCCGGCCTATCTCACCGCCCTGGTGGACTACTATACCGGTTGTACTGACAAAATATGTCCCGAGTGCAGAACCAGGCTCAAGAGGAACCCCCTCCGCCTGCTTGACTGCAAGAAAACCCCATGCCAGCAGATAGCCAGCCTAGCTCCCAGAAGCACCGACTACCTCTGCCCGGAGTGTACCGAACACTTCAACCACCTGAAGAAATACCTGGGCCTGCTTGAAATCCCCTTTGAGGTGAACCACTGCCTGGTCCGGGGGCTGGACTACTACACCAGGACGGTATTTGAGGTACAGCCCGAGGAAGAAAGGGCACAGAGCACCCTCTGCGGCGGGGGACGATACGATGACCTGATTGAAGAGCTGGGCGGCAAGCCTACGCCGGCTCTCGGCTTCGCCATGGGTATAGAGCGGATAATACTCAATCTCAAGAAACAGGATGTCCCTGTACCCCCTCTACCCGGGCCCCGGGTCTTTATCGCCTCCATAGGTGATGATGCCCGTAATGAGGCAATAAAGCTGGCTGCCACCCTGCGGCAGAATGGCACTGGAGTGATAGAAGCTATCGGCAGCAAGAGCCTCAAAGCCCAGCTCCGGCAGGCGAATACCCTCAATGTCCCCATAACAGTCATTATCGGCGACGAAGAAGTAAAGACGGGCACCGTAGTCCTGCGGGATATGACCACCTCTCAGCAGAAGAGCGTCCCCACTGCTCAGCTGGAAGCGGAACTTCAGTAAAACTACCCTCAAAAACCCTTCCATTCACACCTAAATTGTGCTATAATTTCTTAATGCACGCTACGTTTTCTTTAATAACCCTGCATAGCAAGTTTTCATTCTCTACCCTACCCTTTCTTTGTTTTCCGCCGCCTGTCTTTTATAACTGTTTTACACAGAGGAGTGACGCCTAGCCATGCCTAAGAAAGCCAAGTCTCCACCCAGGCCAGTAAACAATAACGAATACAGCGCCGAAGATATCCAGGTCCTCGGCGGGCGGGAGGCGATACGGCGCCGACCCGGCATGTACATTGGCAGCACTGACCAGCGCGGCCTGCACCACCTCGTCTATGAGGTTGTCTACAACAGCATTGACGAAGCTATGGCCGGCTGCTGCGACCATATCAAGGTCAACATTCAACAGGACGGTGCCGTCACGGTTGAAGACGACGGCCGCGGCATCCCGGTAGACATTCACCCCTCTACCAATGTATCCGCCCTGGAAACCGTAATGACTACACTGCACGCCGGGGCAAAATTTGGCGGCAAGACCTACCAGGTATCAGGCGGGCTACACGGTGTCGGCGCTTCGGTGGTAAATGCCCTCTCCGCCTGGCTTAACGTCAGCGTCCGGCGTGATGACAAGGTCTACTACCAGGAATACAAGCAGGGTATACCTCAGGGTAAGGTAACCGATATTGGCGAAGCCAACGGCACCGGCACCACCATCACCTTCCTCGCCGACGAGGAGATATTCGGCCAGGCGAGGTATGATTCCGACACCCTGAGTGAGCGCATACGTGAGATGGCCTACCTCAATAAGGGACTGGAGATAACCATCACAGATGAGAGGAAAGACCGCGAACTCACCTTCTACTTTGAGGGTGGCATAACCAGCTTCGTCCGCCACCTTAATCGGGGCCGGGCAGTCCGTCACCACCAGCCCATCTATATATCCAAGACGCAGAATGGCACCATTGTTGAGTCTGCCCTTCAGTACAACGACGGTTTCTCTGAGTCCACCCACAGCTTCGCCAACTGCGTCAACACCATTGATGGCGGCACTCACCTCACCGGCTTCCGCTCAGCGCTTACCCGTGCCCTCAACGACTACGCCCGCAAGAACAAGTTCATCAAAGAGGACGACCCCAACCTGACGGGTGACGATGTCCGCGAAGGGCTTACCGCTGTTATCAGTGTCAAGATTACCGAGCCGCAGTTTGAGGGACAGACCAAAGCCAAGCTGGGCAACCTGGAGGTCAAGGGCACAGTCGAGAGCGTGCTTGGCGAGGGCTTAACACTCTACTTTGAGGAGCACCCCGATGATGTCAAGAGAATTATCGATAAGTGCCTTCTCTCCGCCAGGGCCCGGGAGGCTGCCCGAAAGGCACGCGACCTGATTGTTAAAAAGAGCGGCCTCGATACCGGCACCCTGCCCGGAAAACTGGCCGATTGCGCCGAGAAAGAGCCCTCTCTATGTGAAATATATCTGGTGGAGGGAGACTCAGCCGGCGGCTCCGCCAAGCAGGGAAGGGAGCGGCGCTTCCAGGCAGTATTACCCCTCAGGGGCAAGCTCCTGAATGTTGAAAAGGCATCCCCGGACAAGATGCTCTCTGTCGTTGAGATTCGCGCCATTATCACTGCTCTCGGCGCCGGTATTGATGATGACTTTGACCTGTCCCGGCTCCGCTACCACAAGGTCATCCTGATGACCGATGCCGATGTTGACGGCTCTCATATCCGCACCCTCCTGCTTACCTTCTTCTTCCGCCATATG
>CAZEBT010000107.1:0-4802 GCA_964510485.1 uncultured Dehalococcoidales bacterium
ATTGGCGGTGGCGGTAGCAACCTTTATTCGCCTGAGACAGCGCTGGTTAAAGGTCATGGTACTGGGCACGTCGGGGCTGATAACCTTGGGCATGGTTATCTTTGCCAGTAGCCGGCTGGGTCTGTTTGCCTTTATCGGCCTGGTTCTGCTGATGATAAGTTTTCTGCTGGTTCCAGCCCTGCTGGAGCGCAGGTTAAAACATGGCGGTCAACAAGCGGTAGCCTAAGGTAGTGACAGGCTAGGGGGGTTGCTCTGCAAAAGGTAGCCATTGTTACTGATAGTATAGCCTGCCTCACCAGAGAGTTAGTTGAACGGTACCGGATTGGGATTGTACCCCTCAACATCCACTTTGAGGGTAGGGTCTATAAAGACTGGGTGGATATAACCCCGTCGGAAGCCTATGAGCTATTTCTGAAGAATCCCGATGCTTTCAGTACCTCGGCACCTTCGCCGGCAGATTGCCTTGACGTCTTCCGTGAGGCAAGCAGACGGGCTGAAAGTATCCTGTGTATAAATGTCTCCTCCAAATTGAGCATGACCTACGGTGTGGCACAGCTAGCTACGGGGTATGCTGAGGCAGAGCTCCCGGGAGTAAATATTGAGGTGCTGGACTCCCGGACAGCCACTGCTGCCGAGGGGTTTATTGCCCTGGCGGCGGCTCGGGCGGCAGAAGAAGGGAAGGACCTGGCTGAGGTAACTAAAGCGGCTGTGGAAATGCAAGGTAAGGTTGGCGTCTTTGTTGTTCTGGATACCATCCGCCATGTTTACCGCTCAGGACGTGTGCCCAGGGTGGCGTCTCAAGCCGGCGCCATACTTAATATCAGGCCAATACTTACTGTCGCCGATTTGGTGCGTTTTATGGGTGTTGCCAGAAGCAGGGAGCGTGGTATTGAACGGATTCTCAAGGCAGTCAGGAGTAAGGTCGGGTCGAGCCCGGTTCACGTTGCTGTGATGCATGCTTACGCCCCGGAGGAGGCCGAGAGATTGAAAGAGAGGGTATCCTCTGAATTCAATTGCTCCGAATTATGGATTACGGAGTTTAGCCCGATAATGGGCTATGCCTGCGGTACTGGAACAGTGGGTCTTGCTTTTTATCCTGCCTGAAGACCGGTTTACTATTTTCTCTATACCATCTAGTAAAATTGGACGAATAATTGTATAATTAACGGTGTGGAAAGTGCCCAGCTTGTTTCCGACGTGGAGCGGCTGAGTGTGAGTTTGGGGCAGCTTCCTGAGCCGGCAGCAGAACCAACCTTGATTGTCGTCAGCGGCTTACCTGGTACCGGAAAGACCTATTTCTGCGGTAAGTTAGCCGAGAGGTTGCCGTTTGTTATTTTGGAAAGCGACACGTTGCGTAAGACCCTCTTCCGGTCACCAGATTATAGTGCCAGGGAAAGTTCGCAGCTTTTTCGGGCTATTCACCTGCTTATTGAAAGGTTACTTAAAAAAGGGATTTCTATTATCTTGGATGCGACCAATCTCTCAGAGCGGAATCGTGAGTATCTTTATAGTATTGCCGACCGCCTGGGTGTCAGGTTGGTCCTGGTGCGTGTGGAAGCACCACCTGAGGTGGTGCGTGAGAGACTTGCGGCCCGGCGACTGGATTCGGATAGTAAATCGGATGCGGGTTGGGCAATATACAGTAAAATGAAAGCGTCCGTTCAGAGAATCAGCCGTAATCACTATGTGGCGGACACCTCCCGGGACATTAACCCGGTTCTGGACAAGATAGTGAGGGAGGTAATACGCTAGAGGGTCAGGGCTTGACCTTCACTTGTGAGAAATTGGAGTTTACAGGAGGTTAGTACAATGGTTGCGGGTTACAACGGCAAGATACTGCGGGTTGATTTATCTCACGGTACTACTTCAATAGATGAGCCTGAAGAAGTCTTTTACAGGCGCTACATGGGGGGTAGGGGGTTCGTCAGTTACTTTCTACTGAAGGAGTTGACCGGCGGTGTGGACCCGCTTGGTCCGGAGAATAAGCTAATTTTTGCTACCGGGGCATTGACCGGGGTACCGATAGCCGGTAGTGGCCGGAACAGCGTCGGTGCCAAATCACCGCTGACCAATGGCTATGGTGATGGCGAGGTTGGTGGGTACTGGGGGGCAGAACTCAAGCATGCCGGCTATGATGCCATCATTGTTGAAGGCAGGGCAGAGAATCCGGTGTATCTCTGGATTGAGGATGGCAGGGTGGAGATAAAGGATGCCAGGCACCTCTGGGGTAAGAAGACCGGCGAGTGTCAGAAGATTATCCAGAAGGAGCTAGGTGTCAGTGGCGTGCGCGTCTGCCAGATTGGAGTAGCCGGGGAGAACCAGGTACGCTATGCCTGTGTGCTTAACGACCTGAATCATGCTGTCGGTCGAACGGGTATGGGAGCAGTGATGGGCTCCAAGAACCTGAGGGCTATTGCGGTACGTGGGCGACAGAAGGTGGAGCTGGCTGACGCCAGGGCGGTTAGCGCACTGGCCAGGCAGCTCAGGGATGACCTTAAAACCAACCGGGGGGCTGTTGCTATGAGCCAGTACGGTACTGCCGGTGGGTTGATAGCCTTGAATATGGCTGGCGGTCTGCCGACGCGGAACTTTCAGCAGGGTGTATTTGAGGGTGCCGAGAAAATCTCCGGCCAGGCTTTGAATGAGAGCATACTGGTGGGTAGGGGAGGCTGTTTTTCCTGTCCCATTCGTTGCAAGCCTGAGGTATCGGTCGGCGAGCCATATAACGTCGACCCCCTCTATGGTGGTCCTGAGTACGAGACCCTAGCATCATTAGGTTCAGATTGTGGTATTGATAATCTGCAGGCAATCGCCAAGGGTAATGAGCTGTGTGCTGGCTACGGGCTGGACACCATATCTACCGGAGCCAGTATAGCCTTTGCGATGGAGTGTTTTGAGCAGGGCATCCTGACTGAGAAGGATACCGGCGGGTTAAAGCTTAACTTTGGTAACGCCGAAGCAATGTTGCAAATGGTGGAGATGATTGCCAGGAAGGAGGGCCTGGGCAAGGTCCTGGCTGAGGGTGTAGCCCGGGCTGCCTCAGTCTTTGGTAAGGGAGCCGAAGAGTTTGCAATACATGTTAAGGGACAGCCGGTGCCGATGCATGAGCCACGCTTCAAACCGGGCCTGGGGGTAGGCTATACCATCTCGCCCACTGGCGCTGACCATTGCCACAACATTCATGATAGTATGTATGCCTTTCGGGTAGGCAGCGGACTGAGGACTCTGGGTATATTTGAGCCATTACCCACTCAGGAGTTGAGTGCCGCCAAGGTCAGGATGCTCGTTTACGGGAGCCTCTGGCAGCACACGCTTAATTGCCTGGTGTTCTGTAACTTTGTTCCCCTGGCTTCTGGTAAAATGGTTGACCTGTTAAATGGTATTACCGGCTGGGATACCAGCGTCTTTGAACTAATGAAGGTCGGTGAGCGGTGTATTGCCATGGACCGTGTCTTTAATATTCGGGAAGGCAAGGGGAAGGCTGATGATTATTTGCCGAAGCGGTTCTTTACCCCGTTTGACTCCGGTCCCTTAAAGGGGGTCGGTATTGATGAGACGGAGCTGGCTCAGGCAATAGAGACATACTATGCCATGGTCGGCTGGGATAGTGAGGGCAAACCCACTACGGCAAAGCTGCAAGAGCTGGGCATTGAGTGGGTAGCCAGCCTGTAACCCGGTCGGTACAGGGAGGTCTTAGTGGATATTAGGGTTATCGCTGGTGATATCGCCAGGATTGAAGCTGGTGCTATCCTGGTAAGCTTCTGCGAGGGCATGGAGCAGCCGGACGGCGCTACGGCGGGAGTAGATAAGGCTCTGGATGGGGTTATCTCTCAGCTTGTCAGTCAGGGCGAGATAAAGGGCAAACTCAATGAGACTACCGTGATTCATAGCCTTGGCAGGCTTCCAGCCGTCAGGGTGGTAGTTGTTGGCTTGGGCAAGCAGGCGGAGTTATCTCTGGATAGGGTTCGGGGTGCAGTGGGGGAGACCTGCCGGCTCTTGCGGAAGAAGGGTGTGGGTAGTGTGGCTAGCATTGCTCACGGTGCGGGAATGAATGATATAAATCCGGAGGATGCCACTCAGGCAATTGTTGAGGGTGCCCTGCTTGGCCTCTACCGGTTTAGAAAACACATGACCAGGGAGGCTGAGAGTGGTGAGATTGAACGGCTTACCATAGTTGATGCCGATGAAACCAGGCTGCCGGCTCTGGAGCAGGGCTGCCAGAGAGGGAAGATTCTGGCTGAGGCAGCTAATCTGGCTCGTGATATGGTCAATGAGCCGGCTAACTATATGACGCCAACTCATATGGCTGAGGAGGCCGCCAGGCTGGCTGATACCTACGGTCTTAAGCTGGAGGTTATTGAGCGCGAGCAGATGCAGGAACTGGGGATGGGGGCGTTGCTGGGTGTAGCCCAGGGGAGCCAGCAGCCACCAAAGTTCATTGTGTTGAGCTATAGAGGGACCGGCTCTGATGAGCCTGATATAGCGCTGGTTGGTAAAGGGATAACCTTTGATTCGGGGGGGATTTCAATAAAGCCGTCCGAGGGCATGGGCGATATGAAGGGTGATATGGCCGGGGGTGCTGCCGTTATGGCAGCGATGATGGCTATTGCTCAGCTAAAGCCCAAGGTTAATGCTATGGCGATTGTGGCTGCCACCGAGAACCTGCCCGGCGGCAATGCCCTGAAACCGGGTGATGTCCTCAGGGCGATGGATGGCAAGACCATTGAGATTATCTCAACGGATGCCGAGGGACGGCTCACCCTGGCTGATGCCCTGGGGTATGCCAGGAAGCAGGGTGCCAG
>CAZEBT010000108.1:0-4694 GCA_964510485.1 uncultured Dehalococcoidales bacterium
ATGGTGGGCGATACTGGATTTGAACCAGTGACCTCTGCGATGTCAACGCAGTGCTCTAACCAACTGAGCTAACCGCCCACGGGTAATAATTATGCTAACAGATGCCCCTAGCCCAGTCAAGTAAACCAGGTCGGGCTTCTTCTTTATCCGCCAGATAGATACAGCAACATTCTGCTTCCACATAGACGGCAGGCAGTCCATTAAAGGCAACAGCCCGGCATCAGGGTCGGGGGGATGAGCTGCGGGCATTCCTGGCTTTTACTCTATTGTCAATAAGGCTCACCGCAAAAAGAAGTACGGCGCTAATCAGCAGACTTCCTAAATCCAGATACTTTATGGCCAGTAACTTGCTGATAAGAGCGGCTGACCCTCCGCCAACAACTGCGGCTAACGCACCCAGAGGGGTGACCTTCAACCTGTTCCTATAGAAGCCAGCGATTACCGGCAGAATCAATCCAGCGGAATATACCGTATAGGCAAAGAGAAGAGAATTTATTACCCCACCCAGACGCCAGGCCAGCACCAAAGAGCCTAACCCCAGGACCAGTATCCCCCAGCGAGAAAGAGGCAGGACTTTGCTCTGGTCAAGGGAAGGTCTAAACCGCTTGATTACATCTACTGTTAGTATTGTACTGGCACTCAATAGACAGGTATCAGCCGAAGACATAACCGCACAAAGCAAGGCAGCCAGCACTACACCGCCCAGGAACGGCGGTAGAACCTCCCTTATTACCGTAGGAAATGCCTGCTCAGGGGCTATCTCAGGAAATAAAGAGAATGCGCCCATGCCTATTGCGGTAATGCCGAGGGCAAATGGGATAATAAGCAGGGCAGCCCAGAACACCGATGCTCTGGCTACCCTGCCATCCCTGGCACAAAAAAGCCTGGAATACATGTCAGGGCCGACCACATAGGTCAAACCAACCAGTAATAGAAGCGAGACCAGCTGATAGCTATCAAACTCGGAGCTGATTGGAAAAGCAAACTTCTCTGGCGGAAGGCTGCTTACCAGCCCGCCGAATCCACCCACTCGCGAAAGCAATAGAGCCAGCCCACCGAAGATTCCGGCGAATATTACTACCATTTGCAGGGTATCGGTGTGAATAATGGCGTATTGCCCACCCAGCATGGTGTAAACTATAAAGACCGCGGTAAAGACCACCATCCACAGAAGAGGGTCGCCTATTCCCAGGACACTCATTATTTTACCGGCAGCTACAATCTGTCCGGCTATGATGCCCAGCCAGGCGACAACAATAAGCACTGAGCCAGCCAGCGCTACCCGCTTATCATACAGCTTCTCCACAAGCTCAGGAAGGGTGTAGAGCCCGAACTCTCTCACCCTCCTGGCAAAAAATATGCCCAGGACCACCAGGCCAATACTGCCTGCCAGCAACCACCACACCCCGGTTAAACCCCAGGTAAAGCCCAGCCCGGCCATACCCACGGTAGCAGAGCCACCGACAATAGTAGCTAACAGTGAACCGGTAATGAACAGGGAAGAGCCCTTTCTGCCAGCAACAAAGAAATCATCAACCCCCCTTGCCTTCCTCCGGCTCACCAGTCCTACTGTGATAACAGCCAGGAAGTAAACCGCAATGATTATCAGCTCAGGCATCGCGCATGTCTCCTCTCACCAGACTATCCAGCAAATATACCTTCAGCTAGAGTTTTATCTTTATTCAATGTATACTTTAGTAAATAGAGCGCAAATAATCAATTAAGAGGAGCGAGTAAGCCGTGAAAGGTAAAGATATAGCAGGAATGGATACAAACAAAATAGCCCACTTTTTAGGAAAGCCTGCGGAAGAATTTACCAAAAAAGACATTATCACGTTTATTGAGGATAAAAAGGTCGAGAGAGTAAACTTCCGGTATGTGGGCGGTGATGGCCGGCTGAAGACCCTCAATTTTGTAATTACCAGCAAGGCTGACCTGGACCGTCTGCTATCAATAGGGGAACGGGTGGACGGTTCCAGTCTATTACCCTATATTGATGCGGCATCAAGCGACCTGTATGTTATTCCCCGGTATAAAACTGCTTATATGAATCCTTTCTCCCCTGTTCCCACCGTAGATATACTCTGCTCTTACTATACAAATGAAGGTGCCCGGCTACAAAGCTCTCCAGAGAGTATCCTTACAAAGGCTAGTGAGGCGCTTAAGAACAGCACTGGTTTGATTCTAGAGGCTATGGGTGAACTGGAATATTATGTTTTCTACGAGAGTCAACAGCTCTATCCGTCTGCGGCTCAGAGGGGTTACCATGAATCCACCCCATTCTCTAAATGGGAAGAGCTAAGAGGTGAGGCTATGCAGGCTATCGCTCAGACAGGAGGCAAGGTAAAATACGGGCACTCCGAGGTAGGTAATATTCGTGAAGAAAGCCAGGAGATGGAGCAGCACGAGATTGAGTTCCTCCCTGTGCCTGTTGAAGATGCAGCCGACCAACTTGTTATGGCCAAATGGATATTAAGAATGGTCGGGTACAAGCATGGAGTAACGGTCAGTTTTGCCCCCAAGATTTTAGCCGGGCATGCCGGCAGTGGCCTTCACATCCATACAAGATTAGTTAAAAATGGCAAGAACATGATGACAGAAGAAGGTCGTCTAAGTGATGTTGCCAAAAAGTCTATTGCTGGCTATCTCACTCTGGCTCCTTCCCTGACTGCCTTTGGTAATACTGTGCCTACTTCTTATCTGAGGCTAGTTCCCCACCAGGAAGCACCTACAAATATATGCTGGGGTGACAGAAACCGCTCTGTATTGGTAAGAGTCCCCTTAGGATGGGTAAATGTTGAGAATATGGCTAAAGATGCTAACCCGCGGGACAAAGGAGAATTCCCGGATTCTATAGATAGACAGACGGTAGAATTTCGCTGTCCTGATGGTTCGGCTGACATCCATCTTTTACTAGCCGGGCTGGCTGTAGCTGCTCGACATGGACTGGAGATGGAAGGCGCACTGGAATTAGCTAATCAACTCTACGTGGATGTAAACATCTTTGCCCCTGACCAGAGCAAAATTCAGGAAAAACTGCCTCAATTACCTACCTCGTGCTGGAAATCAGCCGATAGTCTTTCAAAAGACCGTGAAATATACCAGCAGGATGGAGTCTTTCCCCCCTTAGTAATTGACGGGGTGGTGAAAAAGCTTAAGAGCTACAATGATAAGGACTTGAGTGAAAGATTACTCACCAACAAAGATGAGATTAAAAGGTTGATTGATGAGTATCTCCATTGTTAGTAACCAGGACCTGATATATCAGCGCTATTATCTCGGCTTCTGACTGCCTATTATGGCAATCTCCAGGTTCTTACCACAATTAGGGCAGACTATATTGAGGGTAACAGGCTGGTTCAAAACGCGCTCAGCAACAGCCGTAACTATCGAGTCAATATTATCAAGGCGCTGGTCTAGCATATCCAGCCGCTTGTTGGTACGCTGAATTTCCAGCTCCAGCTCCCCGGACGCTACGGTAGGTTCGTTTTCCTCCGCCAAGGCTACCTCCTTCACCGGCTGCAATTGAACTAATTATAGGGGAGAGTCTGATGCTATGTCAAAGATTTAGATTATATCTTCTCATGACCTTGATTTACTGAAAGCACATGGCATATACTAAGCTAAAAAAAGAGAAAGGGGGCGTCCCAATGCCTGAGGAAGCAGTTGGCAAGATAAGCGACTTCTTTGCCAGACCTGTGGTTGCCGGCATTGAGCTAACAGCACGGCTGAAAGTGGGTGATACAATCCATATTAAGGGTCACACCACTGATACTGAACAGACGGTTGATTCAATGCAGATCAACAACGTAGACGTGCAAGAGGCCAAGGCCGGTGATGCTGTTGGAATCAAGGTTGGTGACCGGGTAAGGAGAGGGGATACGATCTACAAGGTTACTGACTGAAGGGCAGCTGCGAAAGGGATAAGGTTGAAATCTGCGCCTGTAGAATTAGGTACTCCACCTGTCCTTATAGAGTCTACGGTGTAGCCCCACTATCAGTAGAAATTCTACAACGCGACTCAACCCCTGCCTCGCACAATTCGCTTTGTAATACCGGTAGAAAAACAGGGTATCCTGGGTGAAAAGAAAAGGCCAGCTTACTATGATAAGGAATGTTACCGGTAAGTTCCGATTTGTAACGTAATCTGGTTTATTGAGCCCGGGCTGGGCATAATCTAATATCACCCGGATAACCCCCAGTGCCAGATAAACCGCTATGGCAATTAGTGCAGCCATAACTACAGCACCCCGTGAGCACCGTCATTTTTACACATGGCACCCTTTGCACAATCAGCCTATGCTATTAAGCAGGTTAGCCATCTCAATGGCATCAACGGCAGCATCAAAGCCCTTATTCCCGGCCTTGGTGCCGGCCCGCTCAATCGCCTGCTCCAGAGAATCAGCCGTGATTATGCCGTAGGTAATCGGTAGCCCTGTCTCTAGACCTATCTTGGCGATACCCTTGGTAACCTCGGTGGCAATATATTCATAGTGAGGTGTTTCACCGCGAATTACCGCCCCAAGACAGATAACAGCAGCGTACCTCTTGGTCTGGGCAAGTTTCCCGACGATTAGTGGAATCTCAAACGAGCCCGGTACCCAGGCAACATCTATGTCACCCTCTTTGACACCGTGACGAAGCAGAGCATCCTGTGCGCCATCAAGCAGTTTCCTGGTAACAAACTCATTAAA
>CAZEBT010000109.1:0-4693 GCA_964510485.1 uncultured Dehalococcoidales bacterium
GACGCGTGGTTTCGACAGGGGAAGTATACTGCAGGATTGCAAGCTGAGGTGCCACCAACCTCATAAAACAGGTGGCAAAGAATAACTGGCAAAGAACCAGTACTTATTGCTGCTTAAATAGAAAGGCAGCACACTCAATCCGACCTTTCCTCAAAGGGTTGGAATTGGGTGAGGTAAATTTGAGGTGCCACCGTCGGGACGCCGATAGGGGCGGTGAAAGCAAAATCGGCTGGTCTGGCTAAACTCGGTCAGCAGAGGCTAGCCAGGCAAGATAAAAGAGCTGACTAAGCTTGTAGGATACCCTGGGTAGCTTCTCTTGGACGGGGAGTTCGACTCTCCCCCGTCTCCACCAGAAATCTACAGGCGCTAGCCTGAGCCTTTTGGCTCATAATTATGAGCCCTTAGTATCACCACCGTACCCTTCTGAACTGGTCAAAGCCATCTATACGGTTCTCCATTACTACCCGTTTAGACCTTACTGGTGGTTCTACTATGTGTGACAATGAACCACAAGGGTCGAGAGTGGTGAACCCCCTCACCCCCAAAACTAGACGTAAATATCATGTCAAATAGCAAATTTTGGGTATATTATTGACATATGTCTATTCCATATCTATAATTGATAATGTTATTTAAACTTACGCATTGCATATACAATATCACCTGACGTATATTATGGGGTAGACAGATGGAAAGACTTCAGGAAAAGGTAAAGGAACTGCGCAGGATTAAGGGTTGGTCACAGGAGGATTTTGCCCGGGAGATAGACGTTAGCCTCTCCACGGTGCAGCGCTGGGAAGGCAGGGGTGCCAAACCAAGCCGTCTGGCACGCAAAGTGCTGAAGAGGGTCTTCCAGGAAGCAGGGCTTGACCCCGACTGAGACTGCCGGCACAAACAGGCGACCCGCTCATTATCTATAGCAGGGACAGGTTAGGGGGACTGGACCCTGATAGCCTATTAGTTTTTTAGAGAGCATAGTGCGGCAGTCTTTCACCTATTTTGATTGAATAGTATAATAGATTATTATACGGAGTGCAGTGCAGGATGATATCCAGAGAAGCACAGGTGTTTAGCAAAAGCAGACTATTTGGCACCAGCGGCATCAGAGGCGTTGTCGGGCGCGAATTGACCGCGGACTTCTGCTACGAAGTCGCCGGTGCGATAGGGACTGCCCTGAATTCACACTCAAGGGCCTGTATCGCCACGGATACAAGGGTAAGCCGTGAGATACTGAAAAGTGCCATTGCCTCAGGCCTGCGTACCTCAGGCATTGACGTGACTGACCTCGGAGTCCTGCCCACGCCGGCACTGGCACTGGTTACCGGAGAGATGGGCTTCGATACCGGGGTCATGGTTACTGCCTCCCACAACCCGCCCGAATATAACGGCATCAAGCTCTTCAACGGGAACTCCATGGCATACAGCCGGGCACAGGAAGTAGAGATAGAAAGGATATACAGCCAGAAGGCATTTAGGACCGGCTATAAAGGAAACCTTAACCTGAGCCAGGAGGCGAAAGAGAGGTACTTCCGCTTTGCATCGGACAGGTTCCCCGCGACCAGCTTCAACCGCAACCTGAGAATTGTAGTTGATGCCGGGAACGGTGCCGCCTCCGGATTTGCCGGTGAGCTATTCTCCCTTCTGGGTATAAATTCAATACCCATCAACGACGAGCCGGACGGGCTTTTCCCGGGAAGAGACCCGGAACCAGGGAAGGACACCCTTGAGGGCACAGTCGAGTTCACCAGGCAGCAGGATGCCGACCTTGCTGTCTGCTTCGACGGCGACGCTGACCGTGTCGTCTTCTGCGACAGGGAGGGCTTCCTCGGATTCAATGAGCTGATTGCCCTTATCTCACGGTTTGCCTTTGAGAAGAGCCGGAAGAGCAAGGTGGCTACCACTGTTGAGACAGGAAGACTCCTTGACCTGGTACTCGGTGACCTGGGGGTAGAGGTGGTGAGGGGTAGAGTTGGCGATGCCAGTGTCGCCTATCTCACCCGGCAGCTGGACGCCGCTATCGGCGTTGAGCCGGTCGGGGTCTACATTCTGCCTGAGGCTGGATACTATCCGGACTCCCTGTTTGCCACACTTACCCTGCTCAGCCAGATAAGAGAGGGAAAAGAGATTAGAGACGCCATCGGGGGGATGCCCCGGCTCTTCTTCTCACAGAGAAAGCTCCCCTGCCCTAACGAACTTAAGGCAGCGCTCATAGAAGAGGTTGAGAATAACGGTGACCTCTTCGGGGCAAGCCAGATAAATAACCTGGACGGTCTGAGGTTTGAGTTCGATGATTCCTGGATACTCATCAGAGCCAGCGGAACAGAGCCATTTATCCGACTTAGCGCCGAGTCAAACTCACCACCCGGGACGGAGGCACTCCTTGATAAAGGGGTTGAGGTTGTGGAGGGTATCCGGAAAAGGCTGAAGGTATGAAGGTACTATTTCTCTGCGGCGGTACCGGGAAAAGGATGTTTCCCCTGACCGAGGATAAATTCCTGCTGAAGTTTCTGGGGAAGAGTCTCCTTGAGCACCAGATTGAGGTGGCAAAGGAGGCAGGGCTGAATGAATTTGTCATCGTAGGAACCCCCCAGAACATTACCACAATCAGGGAAATTGTGGCTGATATAGCCAGCATCAGGGCTGAGCTAACCGTTCAGGAGCAGCCACTGGGCATTGCCAACGCCCTGGAGAGCGCCCGCCAGTTTCTTGAGGGCGAAATCATCGTGGTCAACCCCAATGATGTCTTTGATAGCTCCGCCTATACCGCCCTCCTTGAAGCCTACCGGGGTAACCCGGCTACCTCTTACATAATCGGGCACGAGGTCAGTGACTACTTCCCCGGCGGCTATCTGGTAGTTGGTGATGAAGGGGAGCTAAAGAGCATAGTAGAAAAACCGCCGAGGGGTCAGGAGCCGTCAAACCTGATAAACATTCTGATACACCTGCACACGGAACCGAAAAAACTGCTTGAATATGCAGCCGGTGTCCGGACAGACAGCGATGACGTCTATGAGCGTGCCCTTGATACCGCCGCCAGAGACAGGCACCGAATCAGGGTGGTACCATATGCCGGCTCCTGGAACCCGATAAAGTACCCGTGGCATATTCTCAGCGTTGTCCGGCAGCTCCTGGACCAGAGCTCTACCTACATCTCCCCCTCAGCCCGCATCTCGGAAAGAGCCATAATCGAGGGGAAGGTTATCATAGGTGAAAACGTCAGGGTATTTGAGAACGCAGTCATACGGGGACCGGTATACATCGGGCCAAACTCTGTTATCGGGACGAACAGCCTGCTCAGGGACTACAGCCATATCGGGCCGGACTGCGTAGTGGGATTCTCCACTGAAGTCAAGGGTTCCTATATCAGTGAAGGTTGCTGGTTTCACATAAACTACATCGGTGATTGTATAATAGGTGAAGGGTGCTCCTTCGGAGCCAATACGGTGCTGGCTAACTGGCGCTTTGACGAAAAGAGCATCTCTGTTAAAATTGAAGGCAGGTCGATAGACAGCGGGCTGGACAAGCTTGGAGCCATAGTGGGTAACAACTGTAAGACCGGGGTTAACGTCAGTGTCATGCCCGGCATCAGGATTGGCCCCGATTCCATTGTCGGCTCCCAGGTATGCTTGATGGATGACCTGGAACCAGATAAAATGGTTATCCATGATTCAGCCCAGAAGACCTTCAGGAACAGGTTTAAGGCAACAAAACAGATGAAACAGCAAGCCGCTGAAAGGACAAAGAGGCTAAGGTAAGATGTGCGGAATAGTTGGTTTTATCGGTGATAAGAAGGCTGCCCCCGTCATACTGAGCGCCCTCGCCAAGCTGGAATATCGGGGCTATGATTCCGCCGGTATGGCTACCATCAGCAGCGGCACTCTAAGCATTAAGAAGGACGTAGGTAAGCTTGCCGAAGTCAGTGAAAAACACCAGCTGGAAAAGCTCCCCGGACAGATGGGAATCGGACATGTCCGCTGGGCAACTCACGGCGGGGTTACCGCAGCCAACGCCCATCCTCACCTAGATTGCAAGCAGGAGATTGCCGTTGTCCATAACGGCATCATTGAGAATCACCAGGAGCTCCGCTCTCGCCTCAGCCCCAGGCATAAGTTCACCTCCGACACCGACAGCGAGGTAGTTGCTCACCTCATTGAAGAATATATGGAACTCGGAGCCTCTCTGGAGGAAGCCGTCCTTCGGGCGACCAAAGAACTCAAGGGTTCCTACGCACTCATCGCCATCTCGGTAAAAGAGCCGGAGAATATTGTGGCGGCACGTAAGGACAGCCCCCTTGTTGTTGGCCTGGGAGCAAATGGAAACTTCATTGCCAGTGACACCCTTCCCTTCCTCGAAGAAACCAGGCGGGGTATCTTCATTGAAGATGGTGAGAGTGTTGTCGTGAGCAAGGATAATGTCCTTCTCCGTGATAGTAACGGTAAAGAGGTAAATAGAGAGCCGACGGAATTTAGCTGGCAGTGGGATGCCGTTACCAAGCAGGGACATGACTTTTTTATGCTCAAAGAAATTATGGAGCAGCCGCAGGCAGTACGCCGTGCCCTGATACAGGACAGGGAACTGATTATGGAAATGGCCATGGAAATTCTCCGGGCGCGGCAGATTGTGTTCACCGCCTGCGGCACCTCAAGATACGCCGCCCTCATTGGCAGGTATGTTTTCTCCAAGATTGCCGGCA
>CAZEBT010000110.1:0-4644 GCA_964510485.1 uncultured Dehalococcoidales bacterium
CCGGCAATGTCAGGGTAGTCTACAGAGTCGGTGGTGTAGCAACCAAAGTCCTCGTAATCATGTCCTGCCTCGGTTAGCAACTCTATGATAAACTGCTTGAGACTTGGCCCGTGGTGGTCACCGCCAATGGCGATACGCATTAACTAGCCTCCTTCTTTTAATATAATGTTGCCGCATACCTGTCTGAGCTCTTCGCCTGATATAACGCCTTCCCGCAGGACTACAGGTATCTCCCCGGTGACATCGACTACGGTGGACTCTTTACCAGCGGAGCACCTGCCGCCGTCAATAACCAGGTCTATCTTATCGCCAAACTGTGAGCGGACTTCACTGGCTGTTAACGGACTGGGTCTGCCGCTCAGATTGGCGCTGGTGCCGATAACAGGGGTCCCCAGGCCCCTGATAAGGGCAATGGGGATGGGGTGGTCGGGGATGCGAACGGCTACTGTACTGCCCCCGGCAGTAACGATATCGGGTGCTGATTCCGACCTGTGCAGGACTAATGTCAGGGCTCCGGGCAGGAAGCTGCGGATTAGCTGCCAGGCAACAGGCGGTACCGGCTCAGCAAGCGCGGCTATCTGTGAGGCGTCAGCCAGCAGTAGAGGGAGTGCCATTTCGGGCGGCCGTTGTTTCACCTGATAGACCCGCTCTACAGCCTGACGGTTGCTGATACAGGCACCCAGGCCGTAGACAGTGTCGGTAGGAAAGGCGACTATTCCTCCTACTCTGAGGATTGAAATACCCCTCTCAACCTGTTGCTGAGTATCCAGGGTTGACCTGTTCAAAACTCCCCTACTGTCCGGTTCAGAATGATGGTTCCCTCAAGGATAGTATAGCATAGTGGTTTATGTTGACCAAAGTGGGCAAAGACAGTGGTCTTTGGCTGTTCTTCTTTGGTCAATTTGATGATATAATAGAATGCAAAATGGGTGATAGAGGTGGCAAATGTTAGAGACCGTGATAGATGTCAAGAGGACGGCGGATGAGGTTGTATCGGTAATAGATGAGGCAGGTGGGTAAGGCAGAGCCGAGATGAGTGCTGCCAGGGAAAAGTCACCAAAAGATGTAAAGGCCAGTGGCCGGGTAACTACCACCGGTGATATTGAGGTCTCTACCTACCTTGAGATTGCCAAGGAGATTGGTGGTGAGCAGCCGGCTGCCGCTGAGGAGACTGTAGGCGCTGGTGAGCGTGAGACAATAGTTGTCATTGACTTTGGCTCACAGTACAGCCTGCTAATCACACGGCGGGTACGTGAGTGCCAGGTATACTGCGAGATGGTACCGCATGATGCCCCCTGGGAGAAGGTGGCGGCGTTGAATCCCAAGGGGTTTATCCTCTCCGGTGGGCCAGCCAGTGTCTACGAAGCCGGTGCTCCTTTAGCTCCGGCCTATATTTACGAAAGCCGTCTTCCGGTACTGGGCATCTGCTACGGGATGCAGGTTCTGGCAAAACAGTTGGGTGGGCAGGTGGCACCGGGAACGAAGCGCGAGTACGGTCACGCTCTCCTGCACCTGGGCGATGTGGGCTCACCTCTCTTTGCCGGTCTGGATAGCCCGGCCACGGTGTGGATGAGCCACGGCGACAGAATTGAGGAAATGCCACCCGGTTTTAGTTCCTTAGCCCATACAGAGAATTCTCCTGTTGCTGTCATGGGTAACGGCGAGGGGATATACGGTCTGCAGTTTCACCCTGAGGTAGCCCATACCCCTCAGGGAGTGACCCTCCTGAGAAACTTCGCCTACCGGATATGCGGCTGCCAGGGAAACTGGACGATTGGCAATTTCATAACTGAGAGTATAGCCGGGATAAAAAAGCAGGTAGGTGATGGCAAGGTAATCAACGCTCTCTCCGGCGGGGTTGATTCAGCGGTAGTGGCTGCCATTATTCACCGGGCTATCGGTGACCAGCTTACCTGTATCTTTGTTAACAATGGCCTGCTGCGCCGTGAAGAAGTGGAGAGGACATTTAATGTCTTCCGGTTAAACCTGGGTATGAATATTGTCTATGTGGACGCTGAGGAAAGGTTCCTCAAGCGGTTGAAGGGGATAACCGACCCCGAGAAGAAGCGCAGGGTCATCGGTCAGGAGTTTATCAAGGTGTTTGAAGAGGAGGCCAAGAAGCTGGGTAAGGTTGACTTCCTTGCCCAGGGGACTCTCTATCCCGATGTTATTGAGAGCGCCTCGTCAGGAAGCAGCGTTGCCGCCAAGATTAAGACACACCATAATGTCGGTGGCCTGCCAGCCAAGATGACCCTCAAGCTGATTGAACCCCTGCGCTACCTGTTCAAGGACGAGGTGCGCCAGGTCGGGCTTCAGCTGGGCCTCCCCGAGGAGATGGTGTGGCGACAGCCCTTCCCCGGTCCGGGTCTGGCGATTCGTATTATCGGCGAGGTAACCAGGGAGAAGCTGGAGATACTGCGCTCGGCTGATTTTATCGTGATGAATGAGATTAAGAAGTCGAAGCTGTACCGGCAGATATGGCAGACCTTTGCCATACTGACCGATGTCAGGAGCGTGGGGGTAATGGGCGACTACCGTACCTACGGGTATCTGGTAGGAATACGGGCGGTGACCAGCGAGGATGCCATGACCGCCGACTGGGCACGGATGCCCTACGATGTCCTGGCGCGGATTTCAAATAGAATAGTAAACGAGGTGCCCGAGGTAAACCGGGTGGTCTACGATATAACCTCCAAGCCTCCCTCAACGATAGAGTGGGAGTGATAGGTAGTTTATCAGGGGCAGCTTGAAGGGGCGAAGCCCCTCCAAAGCATATATTTCCTCCTCTCCTGGGCAGTGCAATAGGAAAGAAGGGAGTTTGAGAGGGGTGAAACCCCTCTCAAACATATTCTTCCCCCTCTCCTTTGAAGGAGAGGGGGACACAGGGGGAGAGGTAGATAAAAGAGGTAGATAAAAATAATACAAACAGAGGGTAAACTTTGAAGGTGCTGGTTGTTGGCGGTGGGGCTAGAGAGCACACGCTGGTCTGGAAGCTGGCCCGGAGCCCCAGGGTTAGTGAAATCTACGTTGCACCGGGTAATGCCGGCACTGCCCAGATTGGCGAGAACCTTGATATAAGCCCGATGGATATTGAGTCGCTGGTCAGGGCGGCTGAGCAGAAGGGTATTGACCTGGTGGTTGTTGGGCCGGAAGCCCCCCTGGCTGAAGGGATTGTTGACCATTTTCAGAAGACAGGCATCCCCATCTTTGGCTCGACCAAGCAGGCTACCGAGATAGAGTCGAGCAAGGTATTTGCCAAGGAGCTTATGCGCAAATACAATATCCCCTGTGCACAGAGCGTTACCTTTTCCCAATATGCTGAAGCTAAGGAATATGTCAGGCAGCAGAAGCCGCCGGTAGTTATCAAGGCTGACGGGCTGGCGGCGGGCAAGGGCGTAATTATAGCTGAGTCCATTGAACAGGCACTGGATGCTCTCTCCCAGTTTATGGAGGCGAAGAAGCTGGGTGCAGCCGGTGAGAGGGTGATTATTGAGGAGCATTTGTCGGGCGGGGAGATGAGCTCTTTTGCCTTTACCGATGGCAAAACTGTGGTGCCGATGGTATCAGCCTGCGACTACAAGAGGATATACGATGGGGACCAGGGGCCCAATACCGGTGGCATGGGCAGCTACAGCCCGCCGCATTTCCTCAATTCAGCCCTGGCTGAAGCGGTGCAGAAAAACATCATGCAGCCGGCGGTGGAGGCTATGGCACGGGAGAGCAGGCCTTACCGGGGTATCCTTTATGGGGGGTTAATGGTTGATGACGAAGGCCCAAGGGTGCTGGAATTCAATGCCCGGTTCGGTGACCCGGAGGCACAGGTTACCCTGCCCCTGCTCAAGACCGATTTGATAGATATAATCCTTGCCGTGATAAATGGTAAGCTCGGGGAAATAGATGTAGAGTGTAGTAACGATGCCTGTGTCGGGGTGGTAATGGCATCCGCAGGATACCCCGGCGGATATAAGACAGGGTTCCCGATTACCGGGCTGGATAGGCTGGATAGGGACATTACCGTATTTCACGCCGGAACAAGGGTAGGCCCGGAGCCGGGGCAGGTACTGACCAGCGGAGGGCGAGTCCTGACCGTAGTGGCTACCGGCAGGACGATTGCTGAAGCCAGGGAAAAGGTCTATGATAATATCCCCCGGATTCACTTTGAGGGGTGCCACTATCGCAGGGATATTGCCCTGATAGAGAAAGAATAAAGGGGGTGAGGTAGACAAAATGCCAAAGGTAGGTGTAGTAATAGGTTCACAGTCAGATGCCAGGGCAATGCAGCCGGCGCTGGACGTGTTACAGGAGCTTGGCATTGATTATGAGGTTAATGTAATATCGGCCCACCGCACCCCGGAGAGAGCCAGGGGGTATGGGCTGGCAGCGCAGAGCCAGGGGGTTGAGGTGATAATCGCTGGTGCCGGGGGGGCCGCCCATTTACCCGGTGTCCTGGCTAGCTGGAGTACCCTGCCGGTAATTGGAGTACCCCTGTCCGGTAGTGAACTAGCGGGTGTTGATGCCCTCTACTCTATCGTTCAGATGCCGGCGGGAATACCGGTAGCCTGCATGGCAGTGGGGGATGCCGGGGCTAAGAATGCTGCCTACCTGGCTGCCGAGATTCTGGGTCTGAAGCATGAAGAGATACGA
>CAZEBT010000111.1:0-4635 GCA_964510485.1 uncultured Dehalococcoidales bacterium
CGGTGATCTCCTCCTTGAGAGGGAGGTGTCCTAACCGCTAGACGAATGCGCCACTATCTTGGCTGGGGAAGAAGGATTCGAACCTTCCTTTACAGATCCAGAGTCTGCTGTCCTACCGCTAGACGATTCCCCAACTGCCCACCATTGTACCAGAAGGTCTGTGTCCACAGCAAGACCGCCAGTGAGTCCTCACAGACACCAACCGCAGCATTTGACATACCAGATTCAAGCATTTATGCTGAACTGGTAAGCCGAATTCAAACCAGTTAAAAGGAAGTGTAGCTTTGAGTGGTATAGCCATTCTCCAGCAAACCCTGGGCGTCTCCTTTAACAAACCATCCCTGCTGAAGCAAGCCCTGGTTCACAGCTCCCACGCCAACGAGAACCCTGGCCTGGCTCCAGCCTCCAACGAAAGGCTGGAATTTCTGGGTGATGCCGTCCTGGATATGGTGGTCGCCGCCAAGCTATACCGCGACTTCCCAAACCTCAGTGAAGGAGAAATGACCAAGATACGGGCGGTACTGGTTCGCCGGGATACCCTGGCAAAAATGGCAAGAGCCCTGAGAATCGGCGACCAACTCTATCTGGGGAAGGGTGAAGAGGCAAGCGGCGGACGAGGTAAGCCGGCTAACCTGGCTGGTGCCATGGAAGCAGTAATCGGCGCTATCTTCCTTGACCGGGGCTCGACCACCTCCGAGGACTTTATCCTGAGACTACTTGACACCGAGCTACAAAGGGTAATCAGCCGGCGCACGGGGACTGACTACAAATCAGACCTCCAGGAGCTTATCCAGGCAAGGGAGCAGCAGACACCTGCTTACCACGTCATCGAAGCTACCGGCCCGGACCACGATAGAAGGTTTACCGTTGAGGTGAGAGTGGGCGATACCGTACTCGGCAGGGGCTCAGGGAAAAGCAAAAAAGCAGCCGAGACTGAAGCTGCCCGCGTGACACTGGAAAGGCTCCTGCCTGACTTTACACGATAGCCCCCCTCTGCTAAACTTCAGTTACAATAATCTCAGACCAAAAACCCGTAAAGAGGGGTTACTATGAGCAGGCGAGACTACAGACACAGAGAAACAAAGAAACCGAAAAGGGGTGCCAGGAAAACACTGGCTACTACCATCATACAACCCCCCATGACCGTAGAAGTAGTAAAGAAGGGGAAGAAGGAACGGAGAGAAGAGGAGGAGTAAACCAGCCAGCGGCTTATCAGAAACTCCATAACACCGGGGAGCTAGAGACCAGGGTTGAGAAAGCCAAGGCGATGCTGGCAGAGTGCCACATATGCCCCCGTCAATGCAGGGTCAGCCGTCTGGCTGGCGAGAGCGGCAAGTGCCTAATCACAGACTGGACAAGGATTATTTCCCGTTACCTCTAAGGTTTATCCCGAGATAAGACCATGAGCAACCTGTCCTCAGTTCAGGCAACGGTATACGGCCGTGTTCAGGGCGTCTACTTCCGCGCCTTCGTCTCCAGACGAGCCAGGGAGCTGGGCTTAACCGGCTACGTGCGCAACGCACCGGATAGAACGGTAGAGGTTCATGCCGAAGGGGAAAGAGAGCAGCTGGAAGAACTTATTGACCACCTCAGGGTGGGTCCATCATATGCAAGAGTGGACAGGGTAGACGCTGACTGGTCAGAGTATACCGGTAGCTACGCCGATTTCAGTATCAGATATTAGCTTAACATATATTAGTTTACTAAGTATTATAAGTATGATACAATACTAAACGTTTTAGAGAAAGAATTCCTCAGCAACAATGAGTCAACATGCTAACTTGCATTACTGAGGAAGGAGGTCATTTAGATGCCAAAGATTAATTTTCAGGGACAAGAACAAGAAGTTGATGCTACCGAGGTAGATTTTCAGACCCGCAAGGAAGACTGGAATGAATACCAGCTAATGGATGGGAGCGAAATTAAAATGAAACTGGTGGTTAGCGGGATCTTCAGAATTGATGGTCTGTATGATGCTGAGGGTAACCCTGTCTACCAAATAAAGTCTGCCAATATAGCCGCAGTAAAATCACCCGATAACTTAAGAAGAAAGCCCAGTTAGGTGGGATATAGGAGAAAAAGCTGAATGACTATGACCAACACTATGGTAAAAGCTATATCTTCTACCATTGAGGTAGATATACTCGATAGTTCAATCAAACAACCCGTACCTAGAGATTGGGTGCCAATGATTTGCATAGACAATAAGAGGGAGTTTGATTACTCCGACCAAGATATTAATGGATGGCTTTCACTTATTAAAAGGGAGCTCTACGCTAATCCTTTGGTAGAGGATATCTTTGTCAGCATTGAAGGCAGAGATGTTGACATATGGGTGGTAATCCAAGAACGTAACCTTGCTGTACTTCACCAAATAGTGGGGAAGGAAGGGGAACTTTTTAAGACATTAGTTTCAGGTGAAAGCCCTCCATTTCTTATCGATTTTCACATAATATATCGCTGCGGCCGCAACGTAGAGGAGTTAGCGCCTACCAAAGCTATAAGACTTCCAAGATAGGGTGCAATAGTATGCCTCAAAAAGACGAGCACGTGAATTGGGCTACACATGACCGAGACTTTTGGACTAGCATAGATCTAGCTAATAGCCCTTTCATAGATTGGGCACTTACTGGCATGTTTTATGAGTCGGTGCACTGGGTCGAAGCATTCTTGGCAATGAAAGGGCATCATTCTATCACTCACGGACAGAGGTCATGGAACATGAACCTTTACCCGGCAGATTTGGGATTAATACAAACTGACTACGGCATTCTCAAACAGGACAGCGAAACTGCTAGGTATAATTGCTATAAACACACCTCGAACGAGGTACGGCAACTCATTCCGCTAGTAGATACTATAAAAAGCCACATATCTCAACTACTCTAGAGGACCGCACGTAGCTAATTAGCTAGCCTTACTCCCCGACCTGCCTTATCCCGTAGTACTTGTCACTCTTGAGAAGACGAGGCAGAATCTCGGCAGAGGTACGATAGGCGTCTCCTCCACGCTGTTCACTCAACTGTTCACTCAGCTCTTCCAGACCAAGCGGCTGATTGCCATTGGCCAGGAAAAGGCGAAATGCGCTCTCCAGAATAGGCAGCTCACCGGTAATAAACTCTGAGTTCCTGGAGCAGCAGTCCTTAATATTCTTAAAAAGGCTGGCTGCTGAAACCCCGCCCTTCTCTACCCTCAACCGCTTCCGGCAGTCAGCACACAAGCAACCCTCCGCCAGGGTAACAAAAGAGCGATTATGCTGCTGATACCAGTCCAGGTCAATGCACCATTTTACTTCAGCCTGGTCAGCATCTATGTTCTCTCTATTATCTTCTTCGCTATCCACAAGACTGCTCACTATCAAGAATCTTAGATGTCAAAACCCAGTTCAGCAACCTTTATCAGGTCAAGGTAGTCCGTTCTGAGTCCCAGCGCCTCTGTAGCCTCACGGTCTACCTGGTAAGGGTCACCCATAAACACCTTGCCGCACTCTTCAACCTCGCCATGAACAGGGTCATCCCAGCTGGTGAATTTCTGCCGGGCTTCTATAATCCCCAGGTCAAATGGCAGGGTGAAATAGAGGTCAGTGATTACCTTATCTATACCCAGGCCATATAGAGCCTCCCAGCCCCCCGGCGCCCCGATACCATGCTTGCTGCTTGGCAGCAGTGTAAGCAGGTTCATAATACTGAGATTAGCCCTTCCCTTGAGAATCCTCAGCGGGGCTACAGATATCAGGTAATCGCTGGACAGGATAACATTAGGTATCCAGAAGGTGGGGACAGCCAGTGGCTTGGGCAGAGGATTATCTACCTCTACCCATATACAGTCCCTGACGTCCAGCATCAACACCCGCGGGAAGTTATAGCCTAAAGCCTGATATGTCGGGTAGACCGGTTCTCCCCCGGGTATACCCTCAAGTATAATGACATCGGCATCACCAACCCGCCGGATGCCATCTATTATCGCCGACAGGATATCCCGGCTGGTAGTTACCGGGTACTCAATCGGGTAGCAGGCGCTGGGCTTAATCAGGACACGCCGCGCCCTGGACACCACCGCCGGTGCGTTGAAGACAAACTCCGAAGCTTCAAATATCAAACCTCATCCTCCCCTGAAGTCCAAAATCACTTCCTATAGTGCCGGCTTCAAGACCAGAATCTGAGTCGCCGAGGGGAGCTGACCCGCTCTGAACTCAGCCTCGCTGGAATCCAGCCTGGTTACTCCCTCCTTCCCCTGAAGGAAATCGTCAACGCCAGCTACCGGAAAACTGCTGCACCTTTCATTCTGATAGTGCATGGGTATAATCACCCCGGGCTGTAGCTTGCTACAAACCTCGGTGGCACCCCGGGCGTCAATGGTAAAATTTCCTCCCACCGGGGTGAGTACTATATCCACTCTACCTAAATCAGCGACCTGCTTATCGCTCAGCTGGTGGCCCAGGTCGCCCAGATGACACACCCTTACTCCATCAACCTCAAAGCAGAAGATGATATTATTACCCCTCTGACTCCCGCCAGTATCATCATGATAGGTAGGAATACCGCTAAACTTTATCCCCTTAATCTCTGCCGGTACCGCCTCCTTAACTACCTCAGGATTGCCCCTGACCGACGCCACATTGTTGTGGTCACCATG
>CAZEBT010000112.1:0-4615 GCA_964510485.1 uncultured Dehalococcoidales bacterium
CTAGGTAGACGGCCCTATAATCACCTATCCGGAGTCTATAGAGGTTTGGCACTAACTTCAGACGACTAATATTGCGGCCTCTTGTGGGGGCTTGAGAGAGGATTGAACATTTTTCGATAATTCTAGTTGCAACCTGAGGGTCTAGCTTCTTTAAATCTTTCCCTACTCGCTTATCAAACTCAACTTGATAGCCCAATTGCTCGCTTGACCTCTTCAGAACCTATTGTTTCTGAATTTTCTCTTAACCGCTCACCTAGTTCCTCATTGTGAGTTAAGAGGATATCCTCTACTTGGAGCATGTATTCATGGGCTATGTGGCAGAGTAGTTTAATGAGAGCTTTATCCCATTGCTTTATTTCACCAGTCAGCACCAGTATCAGGGCAAAGGTGCACATGTCAACTCGCTGGACCGGAGCACTGCATTCTATAAGAATATCCATAATACCTTGTCGTTCGTTGCGAAAACCGGCAACGAATGCCTCTAATAGGTCACTTAGGCTATCTATAAGACCAAGCATAAGTTTTTGTTGCCCTGAGCTTAGTACTGCATTGTCTTGCTGTATAAACTTCGAAACCTCATCATAGGCTTGAAGCAAAGAGGGGACAAGCTGTTCCTCATCTAGTGTACTGACTATTAGACTTGATAGTTTGTTTTTCAAATGGAGGTACTGTTGTGCTCTATCATTTAGCATTACTTCCAATTGCCTACGCGTTCGGGCTAAAGCAATAGGGCTGATTAGCTCCTCCATCTCATATAAGACTTTCTCCATATCAGCACTTGCCGTATCCTCTATGGAAGCAGCATATTTTCGGTATAACATTTCTGTTGGAGGGCTTAAGACACCAGGGAGAGTAACCACGACATCTCCTTTACATCACTCCTCAAACTAATAGTAACAAAATGCTACATCATACGTCAATCTTTCAAGCTCGCCAGATACTCCCTTAACCACATCAGGGCAGCCTCGGCAGCAGAACGCTTGTTTTCCTCCCGGCTACCCTGAAACTCGTGCTTCCGGGTATAGGTTCCTGCCTGGTATGATAGCCCGATGTAAAATAGCCCTACCGGCTTTCCCGGGGTGGCACCAGATGGTCCGGCGATACCGGTATCGGCTATGCACATATCGCTAGCCAGCACCCTTCTACCGCCCTCTGCCATCTGCCTGGCCACCTGATGGCTTACTGCGCCATATCTATCAAGGGTGTCCTCTCTCACACCCACTACCCTAATCTTGACCTCATTGCTGTAGGCGGTAATTGACCCCTTATAGCAATCTGAGCTGCCGGGGACACTGGTTATAAGGTGGGATATCAGACCGCCGGTAGCTGATTCAACTACTCCCAGGTTCATCCCCTTCTGGCGAAGCAGATTAACCACACCCTGCTCCAGACTACCCATGACCCTAGATAAAGCCCTCCATCATTTTGTATACTGCTCTCTCATCTACCTGGCGGGCACCCTGACTCAGCCTGTCTATAATTTGCTCAACCGCCGTATGCTTGCGTGAATCATGAAGCTCATCCAGATAGGTATATATGCCAGACCTTCTACCAATCCTGAAGTTGGTCCTCTCTTCGGCAGGTAGAGCCTGGAACCTGTCAATAACAGCCAGCATCCTCTCCCTGTCCGCAGGCAATCTACCCTCGATTTCCTGCAGCAGGTTAGCGATATGGTCACTTACATAGTTTGATTCGCAGTCCAGGTGTTCAATCAGCAACCTCTCTTCATCTATTATCTCCTCATCCGTCATCCGGACAAAACCGCCGTCTTGCACATACTGGTACATCGGTAGCCCCTCGTGGACACTCAGAGTCCTGATTCTGATGAAATTGGGCGATATTTCGTTCAGCACCCTGGCTGTTTCAACGGCATGCTCCCGCCACATCTCCTTCCCACCCAGCCCCAGCAGGACATACTCTGAGAGCGATATGCCCGATTCCACCACCTTCCTGCCACCGGTGATATGCCCAGCGGCAGTAACCCCCTTATCCATGTACTCAAGCAGGCGGTCATAGCCCGATTCCAACCCGACGTGCAAGCGGGTAAGCCCGGCCTCGTGTATTTCCACCAGTTCCTCAAGGGTCTTCCTGGCTGCCGTCTTGGACCTGCCGTAGCTGGTCACCCTGCTGATACCGGGGAAGGTCTCTCTCAGGAACCGGAGTACCTCAGTCAGCTCGTTGGTCCTCATAATCAGGCTATTGGCATCCTGCAGGAAGGCATACTCCCCACCGCCATACATCCACAAGGCTATATTGTAGAAGGCCTGACTGGGCGGCTTGTTAAGCACCGTAGCTGCCACCTCTCTCACCCTATCTCCATAACCGGACTTCCAGGCAAGCCCTATTATCCCGTCCCGTATGCCCTTCATCGCCTCAATGTCCTGCTTTATCTCCTGTACCGGCCTGAGTTCAAACTTCCTGCCCTTATACATACCGCAGAACCGACATCGGTTCCAGGGGCAGTTTCTGGTTGCCCTGATAAGCAGAGAATAGGCCTCACTCGGCGGTCTAAATGGTCCTAACTCAAAAGAATCTGCCATAGCCTGCTTTCACTCCGCAACGATACCTGCATATTGATTATATACAAACTATGCTCTAAAATACAGCCAATACATATGGAACACCAGGTACAACAGTAGGAAGGAGGTTATACCATGGGATTAATAGCCTTGATTCTGGGGCTGCTAGGTGCGGCGTGCGCGGTAATCGGTATTCTCACGGCATTTGAAATACTGGAGATACTACCACTCTTTAGCGCTGGCGGGGAACTTATCGGCCCGGTGGTTTTTGACACCCTATTCTGGTTGGTGCTGGCGGTGATTCTGCTCCTGGGCTGCATTGCCACCTACGCCAGCCGCATAGCCAAGGGGTATGAATAGCCGGTTTATGACACCCGCTATCTGCCACCGGCGCCACTTACGACGATAACCTCCCCGCTTACATACCTGGAGGCATCCGATGCCAGATAAAGTGCCGCCCCAGCGATATCCTCAGGCACGGCGGCACGCTCTTCAGCCGGTGTCCCCTTCCATAAGGCTTCGCTGAAGCGGGTCTTTATCAAACCCGGTGCGATAGCATTAACCCTGATGTTGTGCTCAGCCCACTCCATAGCCATGACCCTGGTCAGCATTATCAAGCCAGCCTTGGTAACGCTGTAAATATGGAGCATGCTCGGGTTTATCCCGGCAGTTGATGCTATGTTGATAATATTGCCACCGCCCTGCTCCCGCATTGCTCTGGCTACCAGCTGCCCCATCATAAACGGCCCCTTTAGATTGACATTCAGGGTTACATCCCACGCCCACTCCTCGGCATCAATCAGGGGACCCATGTAAGGGTTAGCACCGGCATTGTTGACCAGTATATCAATCCTGCCAAACTCCGCCTTTACCTTCTCAACAAGATTCTTTGACTCCTCCAGCTTGGCAACATGGGAGGCTATTGCCAGGCCCCTTCTACCCCTGGCTCTAATCTCCTCAGCCACTACCTCCAGGTCAGGAAGCTTACGGCTGCTTACCACCACGTCAGCCCCATTCTCAGCAAACGCCAGGGCAATAGCCCGGCCGATACCCCGGCTACCCCCGGTCACCAGCGCCACCCTGCCATCCAGGGAGAAATTAACGATGCTCACCCTCAATCTCCTTTCCGGCTACACAACTGCTTTCAAAGCCAGCACATAGCCACGTTTCCAATCAAGCCCGGATATAACTAATCAGCCTTCTTTCTCCTGCGGCGGCGACGCCACCAGAAGACTATACCACCGATAACTATCCAGACCGGGCTGAAAATGCCAAGCCAGATGAATATATTCGCCAGCACATGCCCAAGGGTGACCATGCCATTCCAGGCTCCACTGGCAATACTGCCGGCACTCCAGCCGGGGAGGACAACAATGTAGTTGTGCCTGATTTCGGTATCCGTGTTGCCCTGGTCATCGGTCACCGTAAGGGAGACGGTGTAGCTTCCGTCAGCCCTGTAGGCATGGGTCACAAACTCACTGGTGCTGGTGTCCCCATCACCAAGGTCCCACTCATAACTATAAGGGGGGAAACCCCCGCTAACCCGGGCATAGAACTGCACCTTCTCACGCTCTTTTACCCTCGCCTTGCTGGCATATAACCTGACTTCAAGCTTAGCCTGCTCCAGATATATCTCAATAAGCGAGGTAGACGAGGTCCGCTCCAGATACTGCATACGTCCCTCTGTCCGCTCAATCTCATCCCTTGTTCTCGACAGCTCTCGCTGAACATTCAGGATATCCTCTACTGTCTCCGCCTTCTCCATAATCCTGAGTAACTGCTCTTCGGTCGCCTCCAGGTTGTGCAGCTTGGCGCTCAGGTCAACATACTCCTCGGTTACATCCTTGCTTGATGTGTCCTCAGCGGTTACATCAACCGCCAGCCCGCGCAACGCCCTCAAGACAGTGTCAAAATGCTCGGCGGGCACGCGAATAGAGATGCTCCCGGCGAGCCTCTCGTCCTCCTGCCACCTTTTGGAAGTAACCACATATCCATCAAAGTCCTCAGCAAGCCCACCAATCCGGTCCAGGGCAACAGGAACATCATCCACCACCAGCCACATCCTGCCGGTGCGCACAATCATGCGCTCGGTAAGC
>CAZEBT010000113.1:0-4567 GCA_964510485.1 uncultured Dehalococcoidales bacterium
GAGTTAGCCGATTTGAGGCATGTTGCCGAGTTATAGATGGTTCTTTCTTCGGTGCGTTCCTCATGCTCAAATGGAAGGACAATGAGATTATACAGGGGTTTATCTATGTAGCGTTCCTTTATGTAGTGGGACATTATTGATATTGAGCCTGAGCCGGTACCACCGGCGGCACCGGCAATCAGCAGGAAGGCATCTGATTCAAAGAATTTGGGGGTCTGCCTTATGGCGTCGATAACCTTATCGGCATCTTCTCTGGCTATTTCGGCACCGAGTTCATTAATCTTGCCGACACCGTGGCCACCAGCCTTTCTGCCTCCGATAAGGATTCTGTGGCGGTAGTCAGCCTTTATGTTATGGAGTCCGCTTAGGTCGGCGAGGTCGGTGTTAACGGCATAGGCACCGGTAACTATATCTATCCCGCGCTGGCCGCGTGCTCTTCTATTTATCCGGGAAAATGCGTCGGCAATGTTAGACCCGCATTGTCCCAGACCCAAAACCAGAAGTTTCACTTTTCACCTCAAAATTCAGTATTCTTGTTATCTTAAACTCATTATACAGTAATGTCAATAGCTTATCGGCAGGTGAAGCGCCAACTGGCACTCACGAGCCACTCTGGAGGACAGGAGCCAACAGTCCTGGTTTAATTTTAAGCTTGCCGTGTAATAATGTCAACCTTGTAAAGTGTTCTAAAGTCCTTTATCGGCAACATAGGCAGCGAGGTCGGCAAGGCGGCAGCTGTAGCCCCATTCATTATCATACCAGGCAATCACCTTGACCATGTTATCACCGATGACCATGGTGCTCGGCGCATCAACGATGGAACTGGCCGGGTTGCCCTTGAAATCTATGCTGACAAGCTCTTCCTGGCAGTACTGTAGAATTCCAGCCAGGGGTCCTTCGGCTGCTGCCTGGAAGGCATGGTTGACCTGCTCAACGGTGGCCCCTTTATTCAGGTCGGCGACGAAGTCAACAACCGAGACGGTGGTAACGGGAATCCTGAATGCCAGCCCGTGGAGCTTCCCTTCCAGTTCGGGGATAACGAGGGTTACGGCTCTGGCGGCACCGGTGGTGGTGGGGATGATGTTGGTGGCGGCGGTCCGGGCACGGCGCAGGTCTCTATGGAACGTATCAAGAATTCTCTGGTCATTGGTATAGGCGTGAATGGTGGTCATCAGTCCCTTATTTACTCCAAAACTCTGGTTTAGTACCTTGACCACCGGGGCAATACAGTTGGTGGTACAGGAGGCATTGGATATGACATTATGCCTGTCGGGGAGATACCGGTCTTCATTAACACCGAGGACGATGGTGATATCTTCGTTGCGGGCCGGGGCTGAGATGAGCACCTTTTTGGCGCCGCCCTGGAGGTGGGCTGCTGCCCTGGTGCCATCAGTAAAAAGGCCGGTTGATTCTATTACAATATCTACCCCGTAGTCCCGCCATGGAATAGCACCCGGGTCGCGTTCTGATAGTACCCTTATCTGTTTGCCATCAATGGTAATTGAGTCCCCGGAGGGTTCCACTTTGCCTGCGTAGGGGCCATAGGTGCTGTCCCATTTTAGAAGGTGAGCGTTGGTTCTGGCGTCGGTCAGGTCATTAATGGCGGCTACTTCCATCTTCTGGCCGTGGAGGTGGTTAATTGCCCTTAGGGTCAGTCTGCCCACTCGCCCGAAACCGTTAATTCCTATCCTGATAGCCATCTTGTACCTCCTCGGCGATGTCTTTGTTGTGTAATGATAGCAGAATCGGGGGGGGTAATACCAGTATTGTTGAGCCGGGTTGGCGGTGCCCTTTTTAGCCCTTTCCGGTGCGTTTGTAGTGGATAATACCATCCCGGCTGACCTGGACTACCCTGCCGTCAATTCGCATTGCCGCCAGGTGGGCCAGGGTTTCGGATACTGCCATTCTTTTGTCCATGGGAGCCAGGTCCCGGAAGTTAATACCGCCCAGCTCTGGCATCCAGGTAATATGTGTGGATATCTGGTAGGCTGTCTTTGGCTCGGTATGAATAGCCTCCAGAATCTCCGAGTTTCTCTGTTCATGGTGCTGGATGATTTCTTCAACCCTGCCCCGAAGATTGGTGAACAGGTACTCGTGTGCCGGCAGGACGAGGCTGGCGTCAAGCAGTTTTACCTTGTTCAGGGAATTGATGAAATCGCCCAGTGGATTGGTGCTGGAGTCCGGTTGAAGGCTGATATTGGGGGTGATGACCGGCAGGATATGGTCGCCGGAGAAGAGAATCCTCCGGGTTGGCTCAAAGAGGCATATGTGTCCCGGCGAATGTCCCGGAGTCCAGGTAACCTGCAGGGTGAAGGTCCCGGCAGAGATTGTTTCCCCGCCGTTCAGCGTGATATCGGGTGGGGCAGGGGCCGATGAACTCCTCATTGCGGCGAATGAGATATGGGATGACGGTAGTTCGCTGGCAGGAACCCCGTTGGTGTGGAACCACTGTTCGGTCTGGCGGAGGTACTCGTCTATATTTGTGTACCTTGGAGAGAGAAGGTCTTTATCCATCCGGTGCAGGGCAATCTTAGCCCGGCAGCGCTGCCGGAGCGTGTCAGCGAGACCGTAGTGGTCGTAGTGGGCGTGGGTGACTATGATTTGAGAGATGTCTGTAAGGTCAGCACCGATTTCAGCCAGTTGATTTTCCAGGGAACGAAGAGCCTCCTGGCTGTTCCAGCCGGCGTCAACCATGAGGTATTCATTATCCCCCTTAATGAGGTACGTGTTGGTATATCCCAGAGGGTTGTTCGGGATAGGTATATGTAGCTGGTAAATACCAGGTAGAATCTCGGTCACTGTTCTTTTCTTCCCAAGTTCTTGAATGCCTGCATACCGGCGAAGGTAGCCTTCCTGCCTAACTGCTCTTCTATTCTGAGGAGGCGGTTGTACTTGGCGGTGCGCTCGGAGCGACACGGGGCGCCGGCCTTAATCAGGCCGGTATTAAGCCCCACAGTAAGGTCAGCGATGGTGGTGTCTTCTGTCTCGCCGGAGCGGTGGCTTATTATTGCTGCCCAGCCTGCCTGGTGTGCCATCTGGACGGCGGTGATTGTTTCGGTGAGTGTGCCGATTTGATTGAGCTTGATGAGGATGGAATTCGAGGCTGCCAGCTTGATGCCCTTGCTGAGGCGGTTCACGTTGGTGACATACAGGTCATCACCAACAATCAGGATTTCATTGCCCACCTTTTCGGTCAGTAGCTGCCATCCATCCCAGTCATCCTCCGCCATGCCGTCCTCAATACTGATTATGGGGTAGCTTGATACCCACCTGACATAGTAGTCAACCATCTCCCCGGGGCTGAGGGAGACACCCTCCCTGGAGAGGACATATTGCCCCTCTTTATAGAGTTCACTGGCAGCGATGTCCAGCGCAATATAGCAGTCTCTGCCGGGCCGGTAGCCCGCTTTTTCTATGGCTGAGAGGACGGCTTCTATTGCCTCTTTATTCGATGGCAGGGAAGGAGCAAAGCCACCCTCATCGCCGACATTGGTGTCCAGTCCTTTATCCTTGAGCACTCTTCTCAGGGAGTGAAAGACCTCGGTGCCCATTTGCAGGGCGTGGTGGAAGGTGCTGGCTCCGGCAGGCACCACCATAAACTCCTGGAAGTCCGTTGAACCTGAGGCATGCTTGCCGCCATTCAGGATGTTCATCATTGGTACCGGCAGGGTGGAGACCTCTGTTCCGCCCAGGTAGGTGAATAGGGGCGTGTCCTGTAGATTGGCTGCTGCGTGAGCTACTGCCAGGGATGCGCCCAGGATAGCATTGGCTCCAAGGCGAGATTTGTCAGGGGTGCCATCCAGCTCGATTAGCCTGTGGTCAATGGCTGCCTGGTCAGTAGCTGGCATCCCGACTATGGCGGCAGCGATTTTTTGGTTAACATTGGCTACTGCCTTGAGGACGCCGAGCCCGTTGAAGCGTGACCTGTCTCCATCGCGGAGTTCCAGCGCCTCGTGACTGCCGGTGCTGGCTCCGGAGGGCACGGCAGCCTGCCCGGTTGTACCGTCGGATAGCTGTGCGGTAACCTCGACGGTAGGGTTACCCCTGGAGTCGAGGATTTCTCTGGCTCTGATACTGCTAATAGTTGACATGGTTCACAAAGTTATTAGTTTGTGGCTAAATCAAGCGCCTTCTCTACTGCCTCGGTGGCGTTTTCAGCCGGTATGATTGAGTCCCCCGGCTGACCGTTTTTGGATAGTGACCAGGTACCGAGTCCGATGACAGGGATATTGTCCTGCAGGGCGTGGCCTATCTCGGAGAGGGTGCCGTAGCTACCGTCAATGGCAATAACCGCCTGGGCTGATTTGACCACGATGATATTTCTTGCATAGCCAAGGCCGGTAACTATGGGTATCTGGACGTAGGGGTTAGCCTGCCGGCGACTGTCTCCGGGGAGCACGCCGATAGTCAGGCCGCCCTCGGAGGTGGCGCCCTTGCAGGCTGCCTTCATTACCCCGCCCAGGCCGCCACATACCAGGACGGCACCGCGCCTGGCTAGCTCACGGCCTACGGCTTCAGCCAGTTTAGATTCCTCTGGGGAACACTGACTGCCGCCAATAACAGCGAT
>CAZEBT010000114.1:0-4565 GCA_964510485.1 uncultured Dehalococcoidales bacterium
GAATGCCGCCAAGACCAAACATAAGCACCGGGCCAAACTGGGCATCCTTGGACATACCAATAATCACCTCCACACCAGGACGAGCCATTTTTTGCACTGATACCCCCTGAATCTTTGCCCCGGGGTATTCCTTCTTGATAGCCCCCAGGATATCATCATAGGCACCGCCCACCTGCTCCGGCGTCTCCAGGCCCAGCTTAACCCCACCGGCATCACTCTTGTGCACGACATCGGCTGAAGCTATCTTCAATACCACAGGGAAGCCCAGCTCCTGGCTTATGGAGACTGCCTCCTCCTTGGATGTTGCCAGCCTGGTATCAACAGCACTTATCCCTGCACCCCTGAGGAGCTCTTTAGCCTCTACCTCTGTCAGCAAGCTCCTCTTCTCTTTCCTTGCCCGCTCTATTATCTCTTGCCCAGTCATTCAAGCTACCCTCCAACTAGAATTTAACTACTTCAGTCTAGCAAATTTTACCACTCTTTGCCAAGCAACTTCAATTCGGCTCGTTAAAACTCCTCACAACTCAGCCCCACTCCCACCGTGGTTAATGGGGACGCGCTCAAATTTTAAGCACAGCACCTGCCCGGTCTCTTCAGTAACCCTTACCCGGCTATCTATGCGCCAGCCGACAACCCACATGACATGACAGGGTGAACAGACAACAGGAACCCGCTGACGCCAGGCACGGGGGATTTTAGCATCAATCATAAATTCCCCCACCTTCTTAGACTCACTCATTCCCAGCGGCTGGAACCTGTCACCGGGCTGGCGAGACCGCACTGATACCTTGTCCCCGATTTTACCAAGGTCAAAGTAGGCTGTAAGGCTATCGCCCTGCTCTGACACCTGCTCACGCTCTACGATGGTCGCCTCGGTACGCCAGCCGGGAATCAGCGTCTCGCCGGGTATTTTCAGGGCAAACTCCCTGCTCAGGTCGGGATACGGACATAGAGCCTCTACGTCTGGGCCCAGCAGGTATCGGCTGTACTCTATGGAAAAGAACAGCCCTCCGGGCAGGCTGAGCCTTCGCCCGGCTGGCTTGTCCAGGGCAGCCATGATTTCATCAATATGACGCCACTCTATGTCCTTCAGACTGCCGAGCAACCCCTCTATCGCTGCCCGAAGCAGGTGTCGCTGGAGAGTTGAGGGTAATTTAAGGAACCTCGCCCTGTCCAGAGCAACCGTATTTTCCTGTCTCCGGGCAATCTCACCCCACAACCGACCGGTCTCGCCGTCAAGGAAGGCAATATCATCACGGGCAATACGCGCCGTACGAAGAAGGGCTTCAACCACCCCTGGATTGTAGCTCTGTAGCAACGGCAGAAGCTGGTGGCGGATTCTATTTCTGAGCGGTGACAGGGAGAGATTGGAGGCATCGACTCTGGGCACAAGCTGGTAGCGGCGGCAGTACTCCGCTGTCTCCTGACGGCTTACTGGCAGTAAGGGCCTGACAACAGTTACGCTATTCGCCGAGGATAGCCACCGGCTGGCTGGCTCAAGCCCCCGTAGCCCCCTGGTGCCCGTCCCCCTGACCAGGTGCATCAGCACCGTTTCAATATGGTCATCCGTGGTATGCCCTACCGCTACCCGCTCAGCCCCGATAGACTTCGCCACCTCAGCCAGAAAGTCATAGCGGACCTCGCGAGCCGCCTCTTCCAGCGACATACGCCGCCGAACCTGATAGGCTCTGGCATCACGCCGCTCTACAGTAGCCGGTACACCAAGCCGGTGGGACAGCTCAGAAACATACTGCGCATCGGCCTCAGACTCGGCACCTCGCAACTGGTGGTCAAGGTGAGCCACGTGTAGCGCTACATTCAGCTCCCGCCGGAGTTCAGCCAGGACATGGAGAAGGCAGACCGAATCCTGGCCACCCGATACCGCCACCAGCAGGGGGTATTGACCCGGCACCAGTTGATGCTCCCTGATGAAGTTCAACACCCTCTGCCCCAGTGGCTCCTGACACCCTCGCCCTTTCAACATTCACTCATACTTTTTCAGCGCATATTTACGGCGTATTCAGCCGTCTACCATATCAATTCTATCCCGACTACGGTATCCTCATAGCGTGTTGAACCGAACCCGCCGGACAACCAGCGATAGGGCTTGCCCTCTTCCACCTCCACACAGGCATCTGATATCGGCTCAACAAAAATAATTCCCCTATCTATCGTTTCAAAGGCTACTATGGCATGACTCCACGCCCTGGCACGTATAATCACATAAGCCGCCCGGATACCCTGGCGCTCGGCGCTATTATTCAGGTCGGCGGCAAAATCAGCACACATGTATATACCCCTGATATAGGTATTAGAATCTGTTCTGTCATACTCCAGGAACTCTCTTAGCCCCCGGTAGGTCGGATTACGAGCCTCTACCAGTTTGGTCACTTCCTCACCGGAGCCGACCTCCAGCCCCACCTCAAGCCCCTTTTCGTACCCCTCGGTGTATGACCCGTCATAGGCTGCCTGGTAGCCCTGAGCATAGGTCTGGAGGTAACCCTCCCCGTAGCCATCCTCATAAGCAGCCGCAATACTCCCGCTAATACTAGAATTTGTCTCACCTATGTAAATAATAAGGTCACAGACAACAAGGCAGCCTAACAGGATAATCATCCCGATAATGACCCTGCCTATTGCCTCAAGAAAACTGACCTCCTGCATTCAAACCCCCGTATGCCTACCAGATGATTTTTATATCGCTAATAATGCCATCATACTGTAGTGAAGAGGAGCTGTTCAGCTCAGAGTAACGCCTCCCGATTGCCAGTTCTGCCACCTGGCCGGATGACGGCTCTACGAAAATCAGCCCCCTGTCCACAGTCTCAAAGGCAACCAGCTCCAGAAGGTAAATCTTACCCTCTGGAGCTATAGAAGATATCCGGCACCGAACATACGCCACCCGAATACCCTTAGCCTCAGCACTGTTATTGATTTCCCTGGCAGAACCGCTCACATCCTCGGCCAGGATTCCTCGCACTTCTTCACAGGTTGGATTATAGAGAAAGTAGAAGCCAGGCTCATCCTGTCCCTTATAGTCCCCGCTCACCACCTCTCCGAATCCCGCCTGGCTACCCTCCTGGTAGCCGGCTCTGGTTCCCTCCTGCAAGCCCTCCTCATAGCCTTCCACATTCCCTTGGTCAAAGCCACGCCGGCTGGTAGCCGCTATTCTCCCATCCAGCTCCGTGGTGATAATAATACTGGTGCCAATGCCAATTCCAATAAGCACCACAATTATAATAGTAGTTCTGATTAACCCTCTCATTATCCTGCCACCAGGGGGGGTAATCTAATAGTCAGTTGCCCATGTGACCCCTATTACAGAATCTCATACCTGTGCTCGCAGGTACAGCCTGGTGCGCCGCATTGATTGCGGGTAATCGGTAAAACCCAGAGCCAGGGCGACCTGCTCCGGCCTTCCTGAGCCGCTGTTGTCACAGCGCAACTTCATGCCGATAGTACAATACGAACGGCACCAGTCTATAAGCCAGATATCCTCAATCAATAGCCTCAGGTCATAGTTTCGCTGGCCAGTGTCCCTGTGGTGGTGCCACAGCAGGTGCTCCACTGACAGCAAACTGGAGATGGATGACTCTATATCCTCTGAACCCTTTTCGGTGGCTACTTCAACCTCATATTCGGCATATCGCACCTGTGATTGCAGGGAGGGTATACCCGGGGCTATCTGGTAAACATCCAGTATCTCAATACCAGGCGGCAACTGCCGTCTAACGGCACTGGTGAACCAGTGGGGGGAGACACTTCTGGTAACAAAGACATCCATCAATTCAGCCTCGCCGGTTACTCCCACCGACAGGGGAGCCGCCAGCGATATTCGGGGACGCGGGCTAAACCCCTCTGAATAGACAAGGTGAATCTGAGCCCGGCGAAGCGCCCTCTCCCACAGTCGCATTATATCCAGGTGAGAGATAAACTTTATCTCCTCACCCCGCCTGAACCGAGTCCGTAGCCGCTGCATGGCCTTCCTTGGTCAAAAGGATTTTCTCAATCTTCACTCCACTCATCTCAGTTATCACCAGCTTCAAGTTCTTATACCTCAACTGCTCATTGGGCCTGGGTATACGCCCCAGAAGGTCAAGTATGAACCCAGCCACCGTCTCATAATCACCCTCGGGCAGCTCAAGCCCCATCTCTTCATTGGCTTCCTCAATACGCATCCCACCATCAATCTCGAAGGTGTAAGCATTAATTGCCTCGTAGTCCTTCTCCACCGCAGCAAGCTCATCCCCCACCGGACCAACAATCTCCTCAACCAGTCGGGTCAGGCTGGCAATACCAGCCGTACCACCGAACTCGTCCACAACCACACACATGTGGTAGTTTCTATCACGCATCTCAGCAAAGAGTTCGCCGATACGCTTGGTTTCAGGGGTAAAATAGGCAGGGCGGACAAGGTCATCAACAGCACTTTCCAGGCTAGTAGTGCCCTTAGCCATTGCCATCAGCACATCCTTAATGGAGAGGACACCGGTCACATTATCCATGTTCTCCTGAAACACCGGGAAACGGGATAGAGGAGACTGAGCATAGAGGGCAAGAAAGTC
>CAZEBT010000115.1:0-4307 GCA_964510485.1 uncultured Dehalococcoidales bacterium
GGGGTATGGTGGTGATGGACCAGGATACCTGTATGGTTGATGTGGCTCGCTATTTCCTTGATTTTACCCGGAGGGAGTCCTGCGGGCAGTGTATGCCCTGCCGGGTGGGAACAAAGCAGATGTTTGATATTCTGGACAGCATTACCAAGAGAGAGGGTAAGCCGGGTGATATTGAGCTGCTGGAAGAACTGGGCACGGCGGTAGCCCGTACCTCCCTCTGTGGACTGGGGCAGACTGCTGCCAATCCGGTGCTCAGTACCATCCGTTACTTTCGTGAGGAGTACGAGGCGCACATCTATGATGACTATTGCCCGGCCGGTGTGTGCCAGGCATACCTTTAGAGCGGGAGCTGATATGAAGAAGGTTACTCTCAATATTGATGGTTCGGATGTGGTCGCTGATGAAGGTATGTCGGTGCTGGAGGCTGCCCTCCAGAATAATATCTATATCCCCCACCTCTGCTACTGTCCTGATTTGCCACCCCGTGGAGCCTGCCGGTTGTGCATTGTTGAGCTTGGTGACGGGCAGCTGGTAACCTCGTGTCGGACGCCGGTTGAGCCGGGGATGGTGGTCAAGACAAAGAGTCCGGAGGTTGACAGGGCGGTTCGTCCGGTGGTTGAGCTGCTTGTTGCCGACTACCATGCTAGCTGTCGGGGCTGTCCCAGTAGCGGGCACTGTGAGCTTCAAAGGATAATGGCTCATCTCCGTATTGATAGAAGGCGGGTGCGCCGCCTGAGACCGCCGGAGGACGAGAAGCCACTGGATACGTCAAACCCCTGTTTTGACTATGACCCCAACAAGTGTGTCCTTTGCGGGATTTGTGTGCACACCTGTGAGGAAATTCACGGTACCGGTTCCCTTTACTTTATTGGTCGCGGCTACGATACCAGAATTGCTTTCTTCGGGGACGCATCCAGGTGCGAGTCATGTATGGAGTGCGTGGCCAGGTGCCCGGTTGGTGTATTACTGCCCAAGGCGCAGAGCCAGCAGTAACCGGTAAAGATGCCTCTGGAAGTTGATATAGCCATCATAGGAGCCGGTGTTGTCGGTCTGGCTGTAGCCGCTGAGCTAGCCCGGGAGGGAAGAGGGGTCTTTGTCCTTGAAAAGAACCGCACCTTCGGGCTTGAGGCCAGCAGCCGGAACAGCCAGGTTATTCACGCCGGTATCTACTACCCTGAAGGCTCTCTGAAGGCAAGGCTTTGTATTGAGGGGAACCACCTGCTTTACGAGCTCTGTGAGAAGCACGGCGTAGACTGCCGGAGAACGGGAAAGATAATCGTGGCGGTTGATGAAGGTGAGACAGGAGAGCTGGAGGAGCTTTACCAGCGGGGGTGTAGGAACGGCGCTGAAGATTTAGGGTTGCTTTCCCGGAGGGAGCTTGAGGAGCTTGAGCCACAGGTAGCAGGGGTAGCTGCCCTGTTCTCACCCTCCTCTGGAATTCTGGACTGCCATTCTCTTATGAGGCTCTTTTATACACAGGCGCGGGAGAGAGGCGCCGGCTTTGTCTTTAATACCGAGGTGACAGCCGTAGAGAAGGTGGGGGCAGGGTATGAGGTACAGATAAGGGACCGTGAGGGGGTCTCCTCTTTTGTCGCCGGCATCCTGATAAATTCGGCTGGTCTGAATTCCGACAGGATAGCTGAGCTTTCCGGGATTGACCCTGCCCGGGCAGGCTACAAGCTTCACTACTGCAAGGGTGAATACTTCAGTTTCAGTTCCAGTAAGGCTCCCCCGGTGAGAAGGCTCGTTTACCCTGTACCGGAGCAAGCCGGCGTGGGCATTCATGTGACCGTGGGCATTGACGGCAGGGTCAGGCTGGGTCCCAGTGCTCGCTATGTTGAGAATTTAGACTACCGGGTTGATGAAGCCCAGAGGGTAGCCTTTTACGAGTCTGTGAGAAGGTTCCTCCCCCTTATTGAGCTTGAAGACCTGGAGCCGGAATTCGCCGGCATAAGGTCCAAACTTCAGGCACCCGGTGAGGCTTTCCGGGACTTTGTTATTGCCCGCGAAGAGAAAAGGGGCCTTCCCGGGTTGATAAATCTCATCGGCATAGAATCGCCGGGACTTACGGCTGCCCCGGCTATTGCCAGATATGTAGCCGGGATGGTTAAAGAGCTATACTAGGTTGAGGCTTATTCCGACTTCCCGCCGGTCATTCTTTCGCCGAGTCCCAGGACATTGATTAACCTTGACTGGTCAGAGACAACAATCTTGGTGTTGTCTTCCAGAGATGCCTGGGTCACTTCAAGCTGTTTCAGCATCTGAGCATTGCCGATGAAGAACTTATCGGCGGCTTTGGATACGTTCTCTATTGCTTGAGCCTCTCCCTCTGCCCTCAATATCGCTGCCTGCCTGTCACCCTCAGCCGTGAGTATCTCCTTCTGCCGGTTACCCTCAGCCACCAGTATGGCGTTCTGCTTATCTCCCTCAGCCTCCAGTATCTGTTTCTCGCGGTATGCCTCTGCCTCCAGGATGACGGCGCGCTTCTCCCTTTCCGCTTTCATCTGCTTGCTCATAGCATCAGAGATGTCCCTGGGTGGCTCAATCTCCTTGACCTCTACCCTGGTTACCTTTACCCCCCACTTATCGGTGGCTTCATCAAGTGTGGTCTGCAAGGCGGTATTGATGCGTTCCCTTGATGTCAATGTCTCATCAAGGGTCATCTCACCGATAACGTTTCTGATGTTTGTCTGTGCCAGCTTGCTGACGGCGGCGTAAAAGTTGGCGACTTCATACTGGACGTCCTTGGCAACGGTCACAAAGTAGTAGACCACGGCGTCCACGGTTACGGTGACATTGTCCCTGGTGATGACCGGCTGGGGCTGTATATCAAGGACGGTTTCCCGCATGTCCACCCTGGCTCTCAGGGAATCTATAAAAGGAAAGACGAATCTGAGCCCCGGGTCCAGGGTCTCTTTGTAGCGACCGAACCTCTCCACGAGACCCTTCTCGGCCTGGTGGATGATGGTCACCGACTTGGCAACCAAGATCACTGCTATCACCAGGACGACTATGAGGATTACAATACCTGCAGTCATTTTCAATCACCTCCTTTAGTTTTTTTCGACGATTAAGGTAACGCCACTGACGCCAGTAACAACTATTTCGTCTCCCTCTTTTATATCCTCTTCTGCCCGGGCTTTCCACCGCTCATTGCCAACTCTAACACGCCCGTCGTAATTCTTAGCGATGCTCTTAAGCACGATTCCTGTTCTACCAATGATGGCATCAATGTTTGTTTCTGCTTTCTTCACCGCAGTCCACCGGTGGACATATCTTCTGCCAACGGCCACGTAGGCTATACAGATTACGCTGGTGATGATGACTGTCCACCACCACAATTGAAGCGGCCAGGTAACCAGTCCTCCGAGGATGAAGGCGGAGCCTATGAATACCAGGTCAAGGCCGGTCTCCACGCCAACGATGAGTTCCAATAATACAAGCAAGAGACCAACTACTATGAATATAAGCCATAGCCACAAATCGGGAAATCCTGCCGCCATTTTGCCATCCCCTTTCGCAAGAGGTTGGGGTAATCCTTTCTGGTAACCCTGTAATGTGAATAGTCTACTCATCATCTGCTGCATTGTCAATACCATAAGAGACCGAAATGCCCCTGTGTTTTTATTTAATCAGTGCCGAAAGGGAGGCATTTACCTGGCTGTGGTTGCTTGACAAAAACTGGCAGAGGTTTATCATTAGATTACCGGTAAGACAGAAAAAAGAGGGACTACATATGCAGATTAAGAAGACTTATATGGATATAAACCCGGAGCTGCTATATGACGAGATAAGAGACTTTGTTCAGAAGCAGGGAGCAAGCGTGGGGGAAGCCAAGATGGGAACATATTCCCTGGCCGGTGATTCTTCGTCATTCATTTCTCGCGGCACACTGACCTTCAGCACCGGGGGCGGGTCCAGCAAGGCTGCCAGGGAGTGTCTCAGGGCGCATATTGTCGGTTCGGCTAAGGGTGAAACGAAATTAATACTCGATATTGATGAGAAGCTCTTCCCTCAGGAAAGGGTCTCCGTCCTGCAGGATGACCTGGACTTCATTTTTAGCTCGTACGAGGTGAAACCCCGCTGATAAATCAGATAGAAAAGCCTGCTTTCCTTGCAGGAAGGGACAGTAGTTCTATCAGGCAGTTAGTCCAGGGATGAAGAGCTGCGCAGCCTGGGGTACACGAAAGACACCACGATAAGCACCACCCCGGCAACGGCAAGGCCAATACTGAACGTTTGCAGGGGGGCGGCAAGGTCATTGAGTAACTGGGTTATCCATACCTGAAGCGCCGAAGGAATATCAG
>CAZEBT010000116.1:0-4209 GCA_964510485.1 uncultured Dehalococcoidales bacterium
AAGGGGATAGGGTTACCTATATCAGACTACCGCAAGAAGGAGACGGATTGAATCAAGGAAAAGCACCCATAATCTCCAACACCGAACTAATGCCCGGAGCCTATCTCGTCTGGCTGGAATCGCCGGAGATAGCCTCTGAAGCACAGCCGGGGCAGTTCGTCATGGTGTGCTGCGGGGAGGAGACCCTGCTGCGCCGCCCGCTGAGCATCCACCAGCAGGACGGTGGCAGGATTGCCCTTTTATTCAACGTGGTTGGTAAAGGGACACAATGGCTGTCTGAGCGCCAGGCAGGGGAAGCTATAGACCTGCTCGGTCCGCTGGGGAACGGGTTTACAATAAATCCTGAGTCGAATAATCTGCTGCTGGTAGCCGGCGGTATGGGTATTGCCCCGCTGCGCTTCCTGGCAGATAAGGCTATTGAGCAGGGGTGTTCTGTAAAGCTATTGCTGGGTGGTCGGACAGCAGCCCAACTTTACCCTGACAACCTTATGCCTGGCGGAATTGATATAATTTACACTACTGAAGACGGGACATCCGGAGAAAAGGGCATGGTAACCGACATCATGGCAGATTTTGCCGGTCAGGCAGACCAGATTTTCGCCTGCGGGCCGCTTCCCATGTACCGTAACCTGGCTGAAAACTTCCCTCAGTTGAAAAAACCAGTCCAGATTTCCCTGGAGGTAAGGATGGGGTGCGGGCGCGGCATATGCTACGGGTGCACGGTAAAGACCAGGAGGGGGCTGAGGCAGGTATGTACCGACGGACCGGTGTTTGACCTGGGCGATATCCTCTGGGACGAATTATCCCAAGTCTGAAGTCTAGCAGGCGTTTAGAAGCACAAACCCTAACGGGGTAAAGGGGGTGAGGTAGAATATGGTAATAACCAAGAAAATCAGCCTGCAATCAAAGGGAGAGTGCGATATTATTGATATTACCTCTCAGGTGGAGAGGGGGGTGGCTGACACAGGTATTGATAGCGGGACAGTTACCGTCTTCGTTGCCGGTTCGACTGCCGGGGTATCCACTATTGAATTTGAAGCGGGCCTGCTCTCTGACTTCCGGGATATGTGGGAGCGTAATGTCCCCAGGAATATCCCCTATGCCCATGACCGCCGCTGGGGTGATGGCAACGGTTATTCGCACGTACGTGCCTCTCTCCTGGGGCCATCCCTGGTAGTCCCGTTCACTGGCAAAAAGCTGGCTCTGGGCACCTGGCAGCAGATAGTCCTGGTGGACTTTGATAACAGGCCCAGGTCAAGGCAGATTGTTTTACAGGTAGTGGGTGAGTAGGCTGCCTTGACTGCCGGTTGGGCCACGGCTTATAATATAACCAGGTACGAGGTATATTGAGCATCAATCCTTTTAGAAAGGTGACATAAGATGGCAAACGAGATAGGTAAGAGGTACTGCTGTACCAAGTGCGGTAGCGAGTTTATTGTTACCAAGGCGGGTAGTGGCCAGATTCACTGTTGTGGCCAGCCCATGGAGTTGAAGAAGTAGAGCCAGGCAATTAAAGGAGGCAATTGTACTGTGGCAAGTAAACTGGGTAAAAGGTACAAGTGTCCTACCTGTGGCACTGAGATACTATGCCTTAAGGCAGGTGAGGGTTCTGTTGTCTGCTGTGGTAAGGAAGTGGAAATCCAGGAACCCAAACCAATCCCATCCTCAGATTAAAGGCAACCAATACTGCAACGGGGAGTCACCTCAGGTACTGGCTATTTGCTCTGTATTAGGGAGAAGAACTCGGCTCTGCTGGCTGCCTTGTGGCGAAATGCGCCCCTGATTGCAGAGGTAATAACATTGCTTCCCGGTTTCTTGATACCACGCATGATCATGCACAGGTGCTCAGCCTGAATCACCACTGCCACTCCAGATGGGTTAAGCCCCTCCATAATAGCATCGGCAATCTCGGTGGTCATTCTCTCCTGAATTTGAGGGCGTCTGGCAATGATTTCCACCACCCTGGCCAGTTTGCTGATGCCAACAACGCGCCCACTGGCGTCGGGAATATAGCCTATATGAACCATGCCATAAAATGGCAAAAGGTGATGTTCGCACATGGAATAGAAAGGGACGTCTTTTACGATTACCATTTCCCGGTGTCCCAGCTCATAGCCCACTGTCAGCTCTGCGGCGGGGTTCTTTTCAAGTCCGGCAAAGAGTTCGGCGTACATCTCGGCCACGCGCCTCGGTGTTTCCGACAGGCCTTCCCTTTTCGGGTCTTCCCCGATAGCCTTGATAATAGCAGCTACTGCCTTTTTGATCTCCGCCTGGTTAAGCAATTCAGCCCTCCTTTGAATCTGTGTAAACTCAGAATATATTATACACTATTGATAACTTTTTATTGATATGAAGAACGCTGTGCCTCCACAGCTTTAGAGCGCAATAGAAACAGGCTGAGAAAGATGGACAGCGCGCAGAGTATTATACAGATTAAGAAGGCTGAATTATAGCTCCCGGTTACATCAAAGATATATCCGGCTAGGGGTGCTCCTAAAGCCCCGCCTATCGTGCTGAAGAACATGAGAGCCGCCAGTAGCATACCTAAGAACTTGAGCCCGAATAATTCCTTGGTTATGAGCGCCTGTAGCGGGACAATGCCCCCATAGGCAATACCATAAAGCACACCAAATAGGTAGAACATCCAGACTTCTCTTGAAAAGAGGAGCCATGTTAAGGCTAGTGTCAGCGTGACCAGGCAGGCACTAAGTGCTACTCTGGCTCCTATTCTATCAGAGGCGAAGCCAACGAGATTCCTGCCAATAAGGCTGGTGGCGGCGAAGATAGATACTATGCTGGCAGCTATTGTTGCTGAAATGCCGATGTCAGCGGCATGGGGGGCAAGATGAGCCATTATTACCTGTATAGAAAACAAAAAACACGTTAGTATCAAGGTAAAAATCCAGAAGCGCCCCGTCTTGATTGCCTGTTTGAAAGAGTACCCTTCGGCAGCCGAAGCCACAGGTTTTTCGCCTTCCACAGTCCCATTTTCTCCATATGGATTGAGCCCTATTCGCTGGGGGGTATGTCTCATAAATTGCGCCAGGGGAGTAACGATTATCATAACTATTAAACCCAGGGCAATATAGGCTTGCCGCCAACCGTAGTTGTCTATGAGCCACTGAGCTAAAAGAGGCGCGATTATTCCACCCAGGCCAAATCCGGTGACAGTAAGCCCAACGGCTATTCCCTGCTTCTTGGTAAACCACCTGGGGATGGTAGATGTGATAGGGATAAAAGCACAACTGCCGGCAGCTGACATAAGAAGTCCCCAGACCAGATACACATGCCATAATGAGCTAATCTGCGATAGCACTAAGAATGCCATTCCTGTTAATAGACCATTTGCGGTAACCAGGAGACGGGGGCCGTATTTATCACTTAACCTTCCGGCGGGAATGGATAAGAGCCCGGATACCAGCATGGTTATAGAAAGGGAGGCGGACAGGGCTCCCCTTTCCCAGTTAAACTCCGTCGTTATCGGCCTTAAGAATATGCCGAAGCTATAGAATAGAAGTGCATGTGTGGCGAGGACAATGGAAGCTATAATAACCATGACCCAGCTATAGTGCAGGCGTTTCAATTCTATCTACTAGCCTCAGTTCTCAAAGTGTTACCTGTCCAGTGCGTGGTTTGACTCCATAGAGGAGATTAATAGCAGGGTTGATGAACATGTTTGCCATAGACCTTATGGTCAGGGTGCTTCATTGAATCTTCTTTCTACTTCAGTGGGTGTCACCGCCAGCCCAGGGCTTGCTCTACAGCTTCCAGGTCGGCTGGCAGGCTGGTAAAGGACTGCTCACCCTTAAGGGCGACGTCAACATCCTTCAGTCCGGTGCCGGTTACCACACAGACTACCCGCTTCTTGGAGAAGTCCATTCCCTGGGCAGAGAGCTTGACAAGCCCGGCCAGAGAAGCTGCTGAGGCTGGCTCGCCGAAGATACCCCCTTTAATAGCCTGAAGGTGGTAAGCCTCCATAATCTGCTCGTCGCTGACCAGGTCAATAGTACCACCGGACTCGTCACGGGCGGCAGTCGCCCTCTGCCAGCTGGCTGGGTTACCAATCCGTATTGCTGAGGCAACTGTCTCCGGCTTCTCAACAGCCTGGCCCCGGACAATTGGGGCAGCACCCTCGGCTTGGAAGCCCATCATCCTCGGTCTTTTCTTTGCCCTGCCTGCCTGATGATATTCCACAAAGCCTTTCCAGTA
>CAZEBT010000117.1:0-4184 GCA_964510485.1 uncultured Dehalococcoidales bacterium
AGTAGATTGACTGGTCGGGGTCGCCAACAACGCAGATATTGCGGTACTTACCGGCCATTTGCCTGATGAGCTCGTACTGAACCAGGTTGGTGTCCTGGAACTCGTCTACCAGAACATGCTGGTATCTTGACTGGTACCGTGAAAGAATATCCGGGTTGTTCTGGAATAGCTGCACCGTGGTCATCAGCAGGTCATCAAAATCGAGGGCGTTGCTCTCCTTCAGCAGTTGCTGATAGCGCTCGTAGGTGCGGGCGACTATCTCTTCGAAGTAGCTCCGGCCTCGCTGGACATAGTCGCCCGGGGTCAGCATCCGGCTCTTGGCGGCTGATATAGCCGAGGCTATTGCCTGGGGGGCGTACTGCTTGGGGTCAAGCCCTACCTCCTGCATGCCACGCTTTATCAGGCTTATCTGGTCATCGGCATCATAGATTACAAATCGTGGGTCGGTGCCGATGGCTCTGCCATCACGGCGCAGGATACGGGCACAAATGGCATGGAAGGTACCCAGGGTCAGGTCTCCAACCGAGCTGCTGACCAGATTTCGGAGCCTCTCCTCCATTTCCCTGGCTGCCTTGTTGGTGAAGGTGACCGCCATGATGCGGCGTGGTTTAATCCGGCAGACGGTAACAAGGTAGGCTACCCGGTGGGTGATTACCCTGGTCTTGCCGCTGCCTGGCCCGGCCAGTATCAGTACCGGCCCCTCAATCGCCTCTACAGCTTCCCTCTGGGCTGGATTAAGCTCGGCTAAAATGTCCATTCACCACCATTATAGCATTGGTAAGATTCGGCTGAAAGTCGGTGTCAGGGCCCGGATTTTATTGACACAGAGTAAGGAGAAGGTGTAGAATGTATGCAGATATGCGCATATATAATTATAATCATCTGGAGTAGTTATGCAGGATGTAATCAAGGTAATGAAGGCACTTTCTGATGAAACCCGGCTCAGGATTCTTAATATTCTCCTGGAGAGGGAGTGTTGTGTCTGTGAGGTTATGCAGGCTCTGAATATCTCTCAGTCACGGGCATCGCGTAACCTCGGTATCCTTGAGGATGCCGGTTTCTTGAGGTCGAGACGGGACGGAGCCTGGATGCACTATTCTATAAACTGGCAGTCGGCCAATCGACACACTGTATCTCTGGCTGGACTGTTGAAAGATTTTCTCATCAGTGATGAGGTGCCATCTCAGGACAGAGAGCGGCTGGAAAAGGCTGTAAGGACAGGGCTAGGATGTGGCAAGGAGACGGCAGGATAACGTGGAAGAAAGAAGGCTCGGTATATGGGAGAAATATCTGACGCTATGGGTCGCTTTATGCATCGGTGCTGGCACAACCCTGGGCAGGGTATTCCCACAGATTTCTGACACACTAGCCAGGCTGGAAGTAGCCCATATTTCTATCCCGATTGCTGTCTGCCTGTTTGCCATGATTTACCCCATAATGGTGCAGATAAGCTTTGAGGAGATTAAGAGAGCAACCCTCAATCCCAGGCCGATAGCCCTTACCCTTTTCGCTAACTGGGCAGTAAAGCCATTCACTATGGCCCTGTTCGCCTGGTTTTTCCTGAGCGTAGTTTTTGGCCGTTTCTTAACACCGGAGCAGATACAGGACTACCGGGCAGGGTTGATACTTTTAGGAGTAGCACCCTGCACCGCTATGGTCCTGGTATGGAGCTACCTGGCAAAGGGTAATATGGGACATACCCTTGTCATGACAGCAATTAATTCATTAACTATGGTGATACTGTATGCCCCGCTGGCAATGCTTCTGCTGGGTATCTCAGGTATCCGCGTACCCTGGGAAACAATAGCCCTGTCGGTAGCCATATATATCGTCACGCCACTGATAGCCGGTTATCTGACCCGGAGCCAGGTAATTAAACGAAAGGGTATTGAGTGGTTTAGAACCAGGTTGGTTCCGCCTCTGGGCAGGGTATCAATCATCGCCCTGCTGGTAACACTGGTCGTGCTCTTCACCTATCAGGGCTACCTGATTATCGAGTTACCTGCCATCATAGGCATGATATCAGCAGGAATACTGGTCAATATACTGATTGTGTTTGGGATTACCTATCTCACGGGCAGGGTAATGAATCTAACCTATGAAGACGCCTCACCGGCAGCAATTATCGCTGGCAGCAATCACTTTGAGGTGGCTATAGCCGTGGCTACTACTCTCTTCGGTGTGACCTCAGGGGCGGCACTGGCTACAGTGGTTGGTGTTCTGACTGAGGTTCCCTTTATGCTCATTCTGGTACAGCTATGTAAGGCAACTAAGGGCACATTCCGTAGTCAGTTGCCGGGCACGGTTTAACGAGATTTGACGTGAACGCTCTGGAATATATTATAATTAGCTGGGAAGTAAAATTGAGAAAGGTTTGGTGAAATGATGAGTGACCAAGATGCAGTTCGGGTGGATATCAGGGATACGATTGCCACCGTGCTCTTAAACCGGCCGGAGGCAATGAATGCCCTTAACCAGGATGTCTTCCGGGGTCTTCAGAAGGCGGCCCAGGGCCTCAAGGAAAACCCTGATGTCAGGGTTGTCATCATGACTGGTGCCGGTGAGAGGGCATTTAGCGCCGGGATAGACCTGAAGATGGTGGCTTCGGGGGGGGGAGGGTCGGTGGTGTTTTCCAGTTACCGGGAAGGTTACGACCGGCTGTTCGGCATGAAATCAATATTTACCATGTATGAGGAGCTGGCCGTTCCGGTGATAGCTGCCATAAACGGTTACTGCCTGGGGGCTGCCTTTGAGCTTAGCCTGTGCTGTGACATGCGCCTTGCCTGCGATACTGCCCAGTTCGCACTCCCTGAAATACAGTTCGGAGTACTTCCTGACCTGGGCAGCACCCAGAGGCTACCCAGAATAGTGAGCCCCGGCATCGCCAAGGAGCTGATTCTGACCGGGCGTAGAATTGATGCTGCTGAAGCGCTCAGAATCGGGCTGGTAGACCATGTATATCCCAGGGACCAGCTAATGGCTGAGGCTGAAAAGCTCGCTGAGGAGATAGCCAAGCTCAATCCTCGTATTATTGAGGGCGCCAAGAGAGCCGCCAATCTCTGGATGACGACCCCGCTGGACAGCGGGCTACGCATGGAGACCGATATCTGCCTCGGTGCCGGCAGCGGTGCCTCATTCGGTGAGCAGGCACAGCAATTTGTGAAAAAGGAATAGCAAGGTCTGCCGTAGCTGGGCGTAAAGCGCCTCACTGGCTCAGGGTCAGCAGGCTCACACCACCGATAATAAGGCTGATAGAGATAACCTTGATGGCTATGATGCCTCTGCTGAGGCGCTCCTCAAGCACTGCCGGGAAAATCTGGCTCAATATCAGGGCAAAGATAAAAACGAAGGCGGGTCGGGCGCTGAAGACAGTGGAGACCAGAGAGACCGGCCCCTGCTGCATTGTCCAGAACGACAGGATGATTCCGGCAAGAGCTATTATCTCGTTCAGGATTAGAAGCCCCAGTGCCAGCCCCCGCTGGTTCAGGTCCCTGAGTTCCCTAAGTGTCCCTTTCCGGGCTGAGATGAGCAGGAATACTGCCCCGAAGCAGACAGCGTTGACGGTGTACATATTCCAGTAGGATATGTAGTCCAGGGCATACTTGCTGGCAGTGTTGGCTATCCCTATCAGCAGGCTGCAGCCCAGGAGGGCAATGAATGACCGGTGAAGCCTGCCTCCTCCTGACTCTCCTCCGGGCTGCACCGAGACAAGTACTGCCCCGGCAACAGTCATGAAAATGCTCAACCACTCCAGATAGCCCAGCGCCTCACCCAGCAGGGGCACTGCCAGTATGGCTACGAATATGGGGAAGGTATGGACTACCGGTATGATGCGGGACACCTCCTGGGAGCGCATGGTGTTCAGCATCAGCAGTACGCCACCTGCGCGAGCGATACCTGAGGCAAATGCCACCACCAGTGCTGTGGTGTTCACATTCTCGGGGAAAGGGTTGATAGCCAGGACTATCAGCCCGAGCACAAGGTGCACGGTGCCTACGGGAAGGATGAAGCTGCGCAGGCTCGGCAACCGCTTGCCGAGGAGGTGGCTATCAATAATAGCTACCACCCCCAAGATGGCGGCAGTAGCTATAGCGGCAGTAATCCAGAACACAGGTGGTGCAGGCTCCTTTCCGGTGGTTGGCTAATATATCTTATCTTATACTGAGGGAAATTGGTAGGAGATG
>CAZEBT010000118.1:0-4130 GCA_964510485.1 uncultured Dehalococcoidales bacterium
TTCCCAAGCAGAAAGTCGCGAGTTCGAATCTCGTCTCCCGCTCTTTGAGGCTAATTACCGCCCGCGCTAACCCTTCCTGCGTAGGGTAGGCATCCACCAGTTCCATCTGCCCAGGAGACGCATCGTTGCCGGTGCAAAAAGTGCCCTGACAACAGTCGCGTCTACCAGAATGGCTATGGCGATTCCCACTCCCGTGGCCTTGACCAGGAGGATGTCGGTAAAGCCGAAGCTACCAGCCACCAGTACCATGATGAGAGCCGCACTGGTGATAATCCCTCCCGTGCGCTCCAGCCCCAGGGCAACACTTGAGGTATTATCCCCGGTCTCAGTATAGCTTTCCTTAACCCTCGTCAGAAGGAAGACCTCATAGTCCATACTGAGGCCGAAAAGAACGCAGAACATAATAATGGGCAGGCTTGATTCTATAGAGCCAACCGGGGAGAAATTGAGCAACCCGGCGAAGTGGCCCTGCTGAAAGATAAAGACCAGGGTTCCGTAGGCGGCAAGGATGCTCATCACATTCATCAGGATGGCTTTCAGCGGCAGTATCACTGAGCGGAAAAGTGCCAGGAGCGCCAGGTAGGTTGCCAGAAAAACAAATATGAGAACCCTGGGGAATTCGCGGTACATTTCGCTCACGATGTCCATTATCTCAGCGGTGAGTCCACTTACATAGACATCAACGGTGCCCTCCGGTTTTAATTCGCGTATCTTTCTGACCAGCTCGTTGGCTTCCTCTGTAATGGGCGGTTGACGGCCGACCACGCTGATTAGGGTCGTCTTCTCGGATGTCAGCCTGTCAACGGCAGACCTAATCAGGGGATAGGGAATCAGGTCAGGGTCGGCGTACATTAGCTGGTACTGTTCCTTCGACATCTGGAGGGGGAGGGTTACGATGCTGTCCACCCTGTCTACCCCTTCAAGGCGCTCTATCTCCCTGGCGAAGTCATAGACTACGCCGATTTCCTCTGCCCCCAGGATATTGCTTTCGGTGTGCACCGCTATCAGGATGGGCGATGTCTCGCCCTCGCCGAACTCCTCTTTCAGGATTTCATATCCCTGCCGGGCCGGAGCACTCTGGGGAAGCACTGTGACCCCGGCACCCCCCAGGTTAACCTTGAGGAAGGGTGAACCCAGGGTGAGCAGTAACGGGACAACAGCTACCAGCACTATCACCGGGTGCCTCATCACCCGGATAGCCAGGCCATGCCAGAGGCTTCTATTTGCCTTACGCCTTCGCGGAAGAATGCTCAGGGCGTTTACCTTCGGGCCAAGAACCGCCATGATGGCTGGAAGCAGGGTCAGAGCAGCCATTAGCGAGATGAGGACCACGATTGCCCCGCTAATCCCCAGGGAGCGAAGCATCATGAACTTGAAGCTCATAAGTCCCAGGAGCCCGATGATTGTGGTCACCGCAGAGTAGAAGACCGCCTTTCCTGCTGTGGACATTGTGGCGACCAGGCTTTCCTCCAGACTGTTGCCCGCAATTTCCTCGCGGAACCGGTTCACCATGAGCAGTGAGTAGTCTATGGCGATACCTATGCCCAGCATGGAGACTATGTTCATCACGAACATTGACATGTCGGTTACCCGGCTTAGAAGGCTGATGATACCCAGGGTTATCACCAGGCTCATGCCGCCTATGGCCAGTGGCAGCCCGGCCGCCACCAGAGTGCCGAAGGCGAGCACCAGGGCAACCAGGCACAGGGGGAAGGCATACATCTCTGCCTTCGTCAAATCACTGGTGCTTATCGATTCTATATCCGAGAAGACAGCCGGCTGACCGGTAACCAGCATCTGCACATGTTCCAGGCTTTCAGGGCGAAGGCTGTTTTGAATCTGAGGCATGAGCGACCTGGCTTCATCAAGGTCCACGTTCAACTCTACGACGGCATAGGTTGTATTTCGGCCCTCAGAGACCATGTGGAGGTCGCCGGAATTGAAGAAGGTAACGACATCACCAACCTCCTCCATCTCTTCCAGGTCGGCTAAAGCAGACTCCATCTCCTGACGGAAGGCAATATCATCAACAGTGAGGCTTTCACTCCGGAAGACAACTGTCAGTGAGCTGGGACTCAGCCCCAGCTCTTCTTCCAGGAGCTTTGACCCCAGAGCAGCCTCACTTTCCTGCTCGGCATAACCCCCTGACTTCAGGGAAGTGGTAATCTGGGGGGCAAAAATGGCCCCGATGGCAAGGAGTGCTACCCACACTCCAATCACCACGAAGCGGTGCCGGAACACATAGTGGCCAAGCCAAGCAAACATAGGCTACCTCCAGATGACCGGTAGGAAATCGCTCAACTCTCAACAGAGGAAGCAGATTGTACCTACTGGCTCAGGCGGAGAAGAGATTCTATGACGTCATTAGATGCATTCATATGCGGCGGCTTCAGATGGGCCAGGTCAAAACCTGCCTCCATCTTTTCCTCTAAATAGCGCTGGAAACTTCCCTGGGGGAGTATGGTCACTCTAAGGGGTTCCATCCCCAGCATCTTGCTCAGGTCGGTGTAACTGGAGTCCAGGGCTGCCAGGCTGCTATCGATGAGCCGCTTGACCTCTTCGCTATCACGGCTCTCTTTGAGTTCCAGGTAGAGATGGAGGTAAGCATCGCCATCGGCGTGTTCCTTGCAGATTGCCCAGTCCTCGAAGTCCAGCCCTGTATTGGCAATGGCTTGCCACACTGTTCTCTCATCCAGCCTGGTGAAGCCGGCCAGGTCAATGATGTCGTCAGCCCGGGACTCAAAGAGCATCTGAGGCAGCTCAATGCCGGCGGATGTATCCTTCAGCGAAACAATCTTAATGAGGTCACCTACCCTGTATCTCAGGAAGGGCATCCCGTAGAAACTGGTGAAGACCAGCTCATAGCACCTCCCCGCCTCGACCTCGCTGAGGAGCACCGTGCTCGGGCAGTAATCAGGTTCTTCCCGGCTCTTGAGCCACTCCTCTTCAGGAATGAACTCCAGAAAGACAGAATAGGGCACGAAGGTCATCGCCTTCTTGTTCCAGCTCTGAAAGGCAATCAATCCGCCCTCAGTGCATGCGTATAGCTCGTAGGGTAGCGTCCCCCAGTAGTACATCACCTTGTCTCTGTAGATAGCAGTGTCGGTTCCGGCACAGAGAATAGCCTTTACCTGCCACAGGTCCTTAGGTAACATGGGTCTTTTTTCTATACGGCTTCGCAGAATACCCCTGGCGATGCGTAGAAGGATGGAGGGGTGTAACATGGATAAAGAGAATCGCAGCGCTCCCGACCGCTCGGCAAAACCCTCTCCAACCTTGACCAGGACGCTGGTCATCGAGCCTAAGTAATCGATGCCGGTACGGAGTGCCATCCTGAAACCCTCCTCAATCCTCTCCTGAAACTCCATTTTCTCGGAGAGTTCCAGAGGTGGGATGAAGCGAAGGCCCAGGCACTGGGCTCCGGCAGAGGCGGCAATGCCAGAGAAATAGGGCCTTGGAGGAGTGTTATAGACGCCCCGGTCTCCAGGCTTAACCCGAATCTCACCCTCTCTTCGAGCAGCCGCCAGAAGTAGTGCCGTCACTTCGTTAGTAGCCAGTATGTCGTGGGCGCGATTGGTGTAGGGAGCCCACTTGAAGGCCCCCGACCTGCCAGACGTGTGAGCCCAACACACGGGCTTCTCAGCAAGGGCACTGTCTTCCTGCTGATTTAAGAAGGGGACATAGTCATCATAGACCGTCATTGGCACGGTGCTGCGAAACTCCTCTACACTGGCTGGTACTTTTTCCCCCATCAGCTTTTTACCAATCGGGGTATTTGCTATGAGTCCTATCTCCTCCAGAAGGAGACGGTCTTGAATCTCCATGAATCCCGGCAATGAGAGGTTGAGGAAACCGCAATACTTGTTCCAGAGGTCACTCTCACTCCTGTTGTTAAGAATTTCATCTTTAAACATTTTCTACTTTGCACTCCTCTCCACTTAGTGTACTGGACCTTGTCTTGAGGTATTTTCCTGACCATCGGCTTTAAGAAGGCGGGCCGGATGTCTAGTTGGGGCTGACAAATTTGTAGCCTTCTCCGTACTCGGTGAGGATTATCTGGGGAGGATTATCATTTAGCTTATTCCTCAGCCTCCGAATATATGTCCTCACGGGGTCAGTATTCATGTCCT
>CAZEBT010000119.1:0-4067 GCA_964510485.1 uncultured Dehalococcoidales bacterium
TGTCTCCAGGGGTTGCTTTGTCTCCAGCAGTGTTATGACAACCTCTTCGGCTGTGCCCTCCTCTTTGACTCTCAGCCCCTGAATAGAGGCAGGACGGAAACGGCGGAGACGCCTGGCATGGGCATCAACGACCTTACCGCCCCCGAGGGTCTCCGTGGATGAGCGGATAATGAAATGGTCGCCACCCACCAGTGCTATCGGCCTGTCAAGCAGTAGCTGAGTCCAGCCGGTCTCTCCGGGCTTAAGCTCATCTGCCTCCAGCAGGCGTACCCTGGCTACTGCCTCGGCTGCTCCGGTGTAGAAGCTTAGCTGGGTATTATATCGCAGGGGGCGGCGGATATAGGGAAGCAGGTGAAGCCTGGCGCTCAACATTCTTGTTGGTACCAGCCAGCCCGGTCTGGTAAGAACATCGCCACGCTGCAACTGTGAGGTGGTAACACCGACCAGGTTGGCGGCTACCCTGCTCCCGGGGCTGGCAACCTTGATGCCGGTCTTATGCGTCTGTAATCCCCGAATACGCGACTTCAGCCGGGCAGGTACAATCTCAACCTCCTGCCCGACGGTAAGTGAGCCGTCAATTAACGTTCCGGTAACCACGGTACCTGAGCCGGCTATGGTGAAGACCCGGTCTATCGGCAGCCTGGGCCGCCCGCTGTCTTTCCTCGGTGGAGTTGCCCCCAGGCGTTTATCAATAGCTGAGACCAGCTCCTCCAGGCCCTCCCCGGTTACTGCCGAGACGGCAATAATCGGGGACCCTGATAGCATGGTGGGCTTGATAAGCTCTTCTACTTCCATCCTGACCACGGCCAGCCACTCCTCGTCCACCAGGTCCTTCTTGGTAATGGCAACAATGCCCTCCGGTATGCCGAGCAGGTCTATGATTGCCAGGTGTTCCCTGGTCTGAGGCATAACTCCCTCGTTGGCAGCGATAACCAGCAGGGCTAGGTCAATACCACCCACACCGGCGAGCATGTTCCTGACAAAGCGCTCATGTCCGGGAACATCTACGATACCCACCTCTTGACCGCCGGGTAACCTCAGCCAGGCAAAACCCAGGTCAATGGTCATGCCCCGCTCCTTTTCCTCACTGAGCCGGTCCGGGTCTATTCCGGTTAGCGCCTGCACCAGCACTGACTTGCCGTGGTCTATGTGTCCCGCAGTGCCTATTACGAACATCGTGTTCTTCCCTTTAGTCCGGACAGTGGCTAGCCCCTCTTCCAGACAATCGCTATACTATGCAGGGTCTGAATTATTATGTCATCTTCTTCAGGGAGCACAGAACGGGGGTCAAGGAGCAGGAGATTGCCGCTGATTCGTGCGATGACCGGGACCTCCTGATGCCGCAGCCTTCGGGCCAGCTCCTGGGCTGCAACCTGGTTCTTCCCCCTGCCTCCTTTCCTGATGGCTACCAGTCTGGTAGGCAGGGTACTCCCGGGTAGGCTACCGCCTCCAACCATGCTCTCTCCGTCAATCACCTCAACCTCGCCGTTGAGTGCCTGAGCCCACAACCCGGCGCGCTGGTCAATCTCCTTCACCGGCGCCGAAATCATCCGCCACACGGGTATCCTGGTGAGAGCTTCACCCTTCAGGTAATGGGTCAGGGTAGCTATTATACCAGCCAGCCTTATTTTATCAATTCTTACGGCACGGGCCAGCGGGTGTCTTCTCAGCCTGTCAACGTACTGCTTCCTGCCGACAATAATCCCTGCTTGAGGGCCACCCACCAGCTTATCCCCGGAGAAGAAGGTCAGTGCTGAGCCAGTGGCAACGCTCTGTTGTACCATCGGTTCCGGGTCAAGTCCGAACACGGTGGTGTCCAGGAAACAGCCACTGCCCAGGTCATCAAACACAGGGATGTCGTTCTGATTGCCGAGCGTTACCATCTCCTCAAGGCTTACCTCGTGAATGAAGCCTACCAGCCTGAAGTTGCTGGAGTGGACCCGCATCAGTGCGGCAGTGCGCGGGGTGAGCGCCTGCTCGTAATCAGAGAGGTAGGTACAGTTAGTAGTACCTACCTCAGTCAGCCTTGTTCCGCTCTGCCGCATCACGTCAGGGATGCGAAAGCTACCGCCAATCTCTACTGCCTGCCCTCGGGAGACGATTGCCTCCCTTCTTTTTGCCAGAGCGGTGAGGGACAGCAGCACCGCCGAGGCGTTGTTGTTCACCACCAGCGCCGCCTCAGCCCCGGTGAGCTGGCACAGCATGGTTTCAATGTGGACATTACGGGAACCTCGCCGTCCGCTATCCAGGTCGTACTCAAGATTGCAGTAGCCTCCAGCCGCCGCATCCATAGCGGCTGTTGCCTCGTGGCTCAGCGGTGCCCGGCCGAGATTGGTATGAAGTATTACTCCGGTAGCATTGACCACCGGGCGCAGGCTGGGCTTTTCCAGAGCCTGGAGCCTGTCGGAGGTAGACTCTATTATCTCATCAATTGATGGGCATGGGTTGCCTGCCGTAATAGAAAGGCGGGCTCCTTCCAGCTGCTGCCTGACCAGGTCTGTTATCAAGATGTGGGGATAGGTCTCTTCTAACTGGCGAATCCGCCCGTCGGAGAGCACGCGGTCCACACTGGGAAGATTGCGAAATTCACTATTCATAGCTACCTGAGTATTCTACTATATCTTTACCTGATTTCAAAGCTGATGTTCTCGTTCATACGATTTATGACACATTTTCCCCTTACCTCGTCATTGCGAGCCAAAACTCCGAGCCGAGCGAGGAGGAGGCGTGGCAATCTCGTGCTCCTATAGATTGCTTCGGTGTCCCTTCACTTCATTCAGGGTGCCTCGCAATGACATAGGAGAGGTAGTGTGGCTTGTTGACTGAATAGTAGCAACTTTGATTCCTCTGTGACAACAGTGCTAAAATACCAAGGCAAGGAGATTTAATTTTAGGGGATTCGGATGGACAAGAACCGCAACCCACGCCTGACCGAGAGTGTTCGGGGGGCAGGTTGAGCTTCAAAGATAGGTCCGGGTGACCTTTACAGGGCTCTAAGAAACCTGCCCATAATTTCTGACCCGAACGTAATCCGGGGTATGGAAAGCCTGGATGATGCCGGCGTCTACAAGCTGTCGGATGAGCTGGCTATTATTCAGACCGTCGATTTCTTCACGCCTGTGGTAGATGACCCCTACGCATTCGGTCAGATAGCTGCTGCCAATGCGCTGAGCGATATCTACGCTATGGGTGGCAGGCCGCTCTCTGCCATGAACCTGGTCTGCTTTCCGATAGGCTCCATGGATATCTCCATTCTGGAGAGCATCCTTAAAGGGGGGCTGGATAAGATGCGCGAGGCTGGCGTGGTGCTGATGGGGGGGCACAGTATTGATGATGCCGAAATGAAATACGGCCTTTCTGTTACCGGAACAGTGCACCCTGACAGGCTGGTGACCAGTGCCGGCGCCAGGGCTGGAGATAGGCTGATATTTACCAAGCCGCTGGGAACTGGAATCATAAACACAGCTATGAAGGCTGGTATGGTGGATGAGGGGCTTGTTGAGAGGGTTACCGTGAGTATGGCAGGACTTAACAAAGAGGCCTCTGAGCTTATGCAGGAGATAGGGGTCCACGCCTGTACCGATATTACCGGCTTCGGGCTTCTGGGACACTCTGTCCAGCTAGCCGAGAGTAGCCAGGTAGCCCTGGAGCTTCACCTGGATTCAATTCCCTACTTCCCGGAGGTGATAGAGTTCGCCCAGCAGGGACTCTGCCCCGCAGGGCTATTCCGGAACAGGGACTACTATTCCTGTAAGGTGGAGCTTGTTGCTGAAGTACCACAATATATGCAGGATATCCTCTACGATGCACAGACATCAGGTGGTCTGCTTATCTGTCTTGAGGCTGATAAAGCGGAGATTTTGCTGGAGAGGCTACACAAAGCCGGTATCACTGGTGCAGCTATTATCGGTGACGTTGCCAGCCAGCCGAAGGGCAGGGTTATTCTAAAGTAATTGAGCCTGCCTCTTTACACTCTTTTCTGGAAAATAGTCTGGTCGGGGTGAGAGGACTCGAACCTCCGACCTCAGCGTCCCAAACGCTGCGCGCTAACCACCTGCGCTACACCC
>CAZEBT010000120.1:0-3921 GCA_964510485.1 uncultured Dehalococcoidales bacterium
GCCTGGAAATCACCGCAGTTGGAGCAGGAGCTTACCTCCAGCCACTCGGCGCAGCCGGGAGCCCACATATCAATATCGTAGGACTTGGTGGAGGCGAAGCCCAGGTCACCGGTACAGAGTTCCCTCACGCGGTAGGGAATCCCCAGCCTCTGGCAGACCTGCTCGGCGTTACTGACCATCTTCTCCAGTTCTTCGTAGGAGGTCTCCGGCTCGGTGAATTTATACATCTCCACCTTGTCGAACTGGTGTCCCCGCTTGATGCCGCGGGTATCCTTGCCGGCGGACATTTTTTCGCGGCGGAAGCAGGCGGTGTAGGCGACGTAGTAGAAGGGCAGCATCCCCGGTAGTATGATTTCATCGCTGTGCATGTTGGTGAGCGGCACCTCAGCAGTAGGCACAAACCAGAAGTCGTCCTCTTCATCATGGTAGAGGTTGTCGCTAAACTTGGGTAGCTGTGCTGAGCCGACCATACATTCCCTCTTGACCATGAACGGGGGGTATATCTCCTGGTAGCCGTGCTCGGTGGTGTGGAGGTCGAGCATGAAGGTAATGAGTGCCCTCTGCAGGCGGGCGCCCGGTCCCTTGAGTACGTAGAAGCGGGTGCCGGACAGCTTTACTCCTCTCTCAAAATCGATGATGTCCAGAGATTCCCCCAGCTTCCAGTGGGGGGCTGGCTCGAAGTCAAAGCCGGGCAGCTCTCCCCAGGAGCGCACGGTGGGGTTATCGGCATCATCCCTGCCTACCGGGACCGAGGAGTGAGGGATATTGGGTACCTGGAGCAAAAGGTCTTGCAGATTTGCGTCGAGGTCTCTGACCTCTACCTCCATGTCTCTTATCCGGGTACGGAGAGCGCGTGCCTCTTCGGCGGCTTCTGCCTGTCTCTCTCGGGAGGCTTCTTTGCGGGCATGTCTCAGGTTTTCCAGGTCGTTTATCTTCTGGCGGCGCTGGGAGTCGAGTTTCAGGATTTCATCCAGGGGGGTGGTATCCTGGCGGTTGGCGATTGCCTCCCGCACCAGGTCTGGATTTTCGCGGATAAATCTAATGTCAAGCATAATTTCTTCCTTTTTGGTCTTATAGGAGTAACCCTATCCCCTTAGTCCCCTTCCCCTTAGTATTGATAAGGGGAAGGGGAAATATTTTTTGAAAGAGGGGCTTCGCCCCTCTTAGACTCCCCGTGAATATATTTGAAGGCTTCGCTTCTCTTTGGCTTTCCTTTAGCTTTTCTCATGGTTTTTCTCTGAGCATATTAATCACTTTCTGATTTCGGTATGCCTAACCATCTCGGTGTCCTGTTCATGTATTCACGATAGGCATCGCCGTACCTTTCGAGGCAATTTCGTTCTTCAGACGGCGCGAGGACGGCCGACAAAATTGTATATACAATTGAAAAGAGTATAAAGACCCAGGAGGCGGAGGCTATACCGACGCCGAGAAACATCACGAACTGAGTAACATACATAGGGTGTCTTGAATAGCGGTACAGTCCCCTGGTAAGCGGCTCGCTATCAATTGGAGTAGTAGTAAGGGTTACGATAACTAATGTGAAGGTAATTAATCCAACTAAAGAAATGGGGAGACCTACGTAGAACCATACCGTCCCTAACTGTAGAGGCAGGAAAATAGAGTATATCACGCCAAGGAGCCAGATTATCCAGGCAACAGGGTAGAGCTTCTTCTCAGTCTCGCTATGTGGCACAGGTTGCCCTTTTTCCGTTGTGCCTTTATGAATTAGCATCAGTAAAGGCATAGGCAAGAAATGATAAAGCATGAAAATCCAGGCATTCCAGACACCGATTTCAAAGGCTGGCACCAGCGACATGTTCTTTCTCCTTTAAGGTTTGTCCTTGAGCTGGGGGAAGAGGATTACCTCGCGGATTGACTGCTGGTTGGTGAGGAGCATTACCAGGCGGTCGATGCCGACCCCCAGCCCGCCGGTGGGGGGCATACCGTACTCCAGCGCCAGCAGGAAGTCTTCGTCAATGGTCTCGACGACCTCGCCCTCAGACTGGCGCTCTTTTTGCTGCTGCATAAAGCGCTCTCTCTGCTCCAGAGGGTCGTTAAGCTCGGTGAAGGCATTGGCAATCTCTATGCCACCGGCGAACGCCTCAAAGCGCTCGACGACGCGCTCGTGCTCCGGTTTTGTTTTTGCCAGGGGTGACATTGAGACCGGGTAGTCGAGGAGGAAGGTGGGCTGTATCAGTTTAGGCTCAACGAAGGTGGAGAGTAGCTCATCAACCAGCTTTGCCCAGTTCTTCTCAGGGTCTACCTCAAGGCCTGTTTCCTTCATTTTGGCTGCCAGACGGATGACATCCGGGTGTTGCACGAAATCAATACCGCTGTATTCTTCAATGGCTTCCCGCAGGCCAATACGCTGCCAGGGTGGCTTGAAGCTGATGGTATCGTCGCCGTAGTCAACCTTATCTGTGCCCAGTACCTGCCGGCAGACCTCGGATACCATTTCCTCTACCATGTCCATCACGTCGTTATAGTCGGCATAGGCCTGGTAGCTTTCCAGCATGGTGAACTCGGGGTTGTGCTTGGTGGAAATACCCTCATTGCGGAAAATGCGTCCCAGTTCGTAGACCCTGTCGAAGCCGCCTATGATGAGCCGTTTCAGGTGAAGCTCAAGGGCAATGCGCAGGTAGAAGTCCTGGTCTAGGGTGTGGTGGTGGGTAATGAAGGGGCGTGCCAGGGCGCCGCCGGCTGACGGTTGCAGCACCGGCGTCTCCACTTCTATGAAGCCCCGCTGGTTGAGGAACTGCCTGACGGCGCTGATAATCTGGCTGCGTGCCTGAAAGGTCTTCTTAGCCTCGGCGTTGGCGATGAGGTCCAGGTAGCGCTGGCGGTACCGCTTGTCAACATCGGTAAGCCCGTGCCACTTTTCGGGCAGGGGCTGGAGTGACTTGGCGAGCAGGGTGAAATCTCCGACCCGGATGGTGGGCTCGCCGCTCTTTGTCCTTAGCAGATTACCCTCCACCCCGATAATATCACCAATATCTATGTTCTTAAGAAGGTCCTTATAGGATTCTTTAAGAAATTGTTTATCAAACATTAGTTGTATCTTCCCAGATCCGTCGTGCAAGTCCATAAAGGATATAGGGCCTATTTTTCGGTGGGCCATTATGCGACCAGCAACTATGATAGACACTACATCAGCTCTTGGTGCTGTCTCTTGCTTTTTGAGTAAGTCTATGGCTTCCTGTGCTGTGTGGCTGCGGTGATACCGGTGAGGGTAGGGGTTAATACCCAGAGCCCGGATTCTTTTGAGCTTCTCGCGGCGCTGCTCAGCTATCAGTTCTGACCTGGATGGCATATCTCTCCTGCTCCACTATAATATACACTATGATATAACAAAAAGACCGAGAGTTCTAGACCCTCAGCCGTAGATAGTGATTTACTCTTCACTGTTTAGTTCAGGTCGCCTCTACAGAGGGGTTCTGCCCATCGGGTGACGTTTGTATAATCTGCTCCCTTAACGTATCGAGCCAGGCAACTGACTTTACGTCTCTCTCCAGCAGGTATTTCAGGTAGTTTCTCATTACAATTTCAAGCTCCTGAGATAGCCCGGGGTTTATTTTCAACCTGTTGATGGTGGGGTAGTCACTGTCCTGTAGTAAGCGTAACACCTTCAGGGCATTGACGGGAAGGGGGTAGGTCAGGGGCTGACCGGGGGTGCAATCAGGGCAGAGTATGCCGCCGGCGGAGGGGCAGAATGAGTTGGTAACCGGTTTTAGTGGTGTGTGACAGAGAACACACTGTTGAAGCTGAGGGCGGTAGCCGACCTGATTGAGCAGGTGGAGTTCAAAGTAGCGCAGGGTTAGTTCCTTGTTAACGGGCTGGCAGAGGTTGTGCATGGTATCCAGCAGTAGCTGGAAAAGGGGGCGGTTTTCAATATGGTCGACGGTAAATTGATTGACCAGC
>CAZEBT010000121.1:0-3880 GCA_964510485.1 uncultured Dehalococcoidales bacterium
GGTGGTCAGGGCATGGATATCAACCACGCAGTAGATGCAGTCGTACTCCTCCTGAAGGGCGACATAGTTCTGGATAGCCCCGAGGTAGTTGCCGATGTGCTGTCGGGCGGTAGGCCGGACTCCGGAAAAAACGCGCTTGTTCATTCTATTTTATCAATCTCCTCAGTTGAAAAGTGTAGCATAAAAGGGGGGTAGCGACAAGGAGGGGGGTGAGATTCTTGGCTGCGCTCAGAGTGACAGGGCTACTGAACGATGTAGTATAGAAACCTAACCCCCTGACCCCCTTCCCTTATCAATTTGTAAAGGGAAGGGGGAATTATAGATAAGAGAGGGGCTTCGCCCCTCTCTTAAATCTCCTCTCCCTCTCTTAAATCTCTTCCCCCTCTTTAAATCTCTCCCCATTCTCTAAATCTCTTCCCCTTCCCATTGTCGTTATCAGGAATCTCTTCCCCTTCTCGTTGTTGCTATCAGGAATCTCCTCTCTTTCTCATTGTTAATATCAGGAGATTTATTACAGAGTGACGGGAGAGGGTCAGAATACCATGTGGGGCAGGAGATTGCTTCGGCACTTCGTGCCTCGCAATGACGGTGGAGGCTTCTCGCAATGACGGTGGAGGTTTCTCGCAATGACGGTGGAGGTTTGACTATCTGCCGGGTGAGTCAGTAATATGAATGAGCGGGGGAGGTAAACATGATTAGGAGCTTTGATGGTAAGACGCCGAGGGTAGCGGAGTCGGCCTGGGTAAGCGAGGCTGCCTATGTTATTGGCGATGTGGAAATTGGCGATAACTCAGGTATCTGGCCGGGGGTGGTAATCAGGGCTGACTTTGCCAGTATCAAGATTGGCAGCAATACCCAGATTGAGGACAATTCCGTGGTGCACAGCGGGGTGCCGGTGGAGATAGGGGATAACGTGATTATCGGGCACAGCGTGGTGGTGCACGGAATAAAGATTGGCAACAACTGCCTTATCGGGAATAACGCGACGATACTTGACAACTCAGAGATTGGCAGCTTCTGCATAATAGGGGCGGGTTGCCTGGTAAGCCAGGGGATGAAGATACCGGACAATTCCTTCGTGGTGGGTATTCCGGCAGAGATAAAGGGGCAGGTTCCAAAGGAGCGGTGGCAGCAGCGGCGGCAGGCACGTGGCGGCTACGCGGAGCTGCTGAAGCGGTACAAGGAGCAGGGGTTGTAGGTGGTGATAATTGGCCGGGGTCACATCCTGTCGGGGGCGGTCATCCCCATAAGGTGGAGGGTTCTGGCAAGGACAGTCTTGGTCGCTTCTACCAGCTTGAGGCGGGCTTTGGTCAGTGCCTCATTTTTTGAAATAACGCGGCACTGCTTGTAGAAGCTGTGGAAGGTGGTTGCCAGGTCCTGAGAGTAGTAGGCAAGGTGGTGGGGTTCGAGGGTCTGGGCTACAGTTTCAACCAGCTCAGGCAGGAGCAGCAGCTTGCGTATCAGGGTCAGCTCAGGTTCGGTGGTCAGCCGGGAAACATCACCATCGTCATAGGTAATCCCCCGCTGTGCTGCCAGGCGAAGTATGCTGGCAATACGGGCGTGGGCATACTGGACATAGTATACGGGATTATCCGGTGACTCTTTCTTGGCCAGTTCCAGGTCGAAGTCCATCTGGCTGTTGGCTGAGCGTGACAGGAAGAAGTAGCGGCAGGCGTCAGTGCCTACTTCATCAAGTACCTCCCGCAGGGTGATGACGTCGCCACTACGCTTGGAGACACGGACCAGTTCACCGCCGCGACGCAGGGTAACCATCTGGTGGATTATCAGCTCAAGGCGTTCCGGGTCAATTCCCAGTGCACCAACGACCGCCTTCAGCCGGGATACATGCCCCTGGTGGTCGGCTCCCCAGATATTAATTACCCTGTCAAACCTGCGCTCCAGGAACTTGTTATAGTGATAGGCAATATCAGCACCAAAGTAGGTGGGGGTGCCATCACTGCGGATTACTACGTTGTCCTTGTCCTCACCGAGGGAGGTAGATACAAACCAGGTGGCACCCTCCTTCTCGGCGATATAATCCCCCTCACGCAGCTGTGACATTGCCTTATCGAATTGCCCGTGCTCATAGAGGCTTTGTTCGCTGAACCAGGCATCAAAGTCAACCCGCAGCAGTTCAAGGTCTTCTCTTGTCTGGTCCAGAATCTTCTTCAGGCCTAGGTCACCGAGTTGAGATATTGCCTCCTCCTGGGGTAGATTGCCGAACCTGTCACCGCTCCCGGTAATGATTTCTTTAGCCAGGTCTATCACATAGTTGCCGTGGTAGCCATCGGGGGGTATTTCAGCATCGGCTCCCAGGCATTGCTGGTAGCGGGCATAGAGCGAGTGCCTGAAGGCGTCCATCTGGCTGCCGGCGTCATTGAAGTAGTACTCCTTTTGTACCTGGTAGCCACTGGCGGCGAGGACGCTGGACAGTGTACTCCCCAGAATGGCGCCGCGCCCGTGACCAACGTGGAGCGGTCCGGTGGGATTGATACTGACGAACTCTACCTGAAGGCGGTTACCCTGCCCCAGGTTGATATTGCCGTAGGTCTCTCCAGCCTGTAAAACGGTCTCTACCTGTCTGGTCAGCCAGTCACTACTGAGGGTAAAATTGATAAAGCCGGGCGGGGCAGCGACGCTGGTTTCAATCTCCGGGATATGCGGTATGTGTTTAATTAACAGTTGAGCATTAGCAATCGGGCTTTTTCCGGTTAGCCGGGCTAATTTCAGGGGTAGACTTGAGGCATAGTCTCCATGTTCCGGGTTCTGGGGGCGCTCGATAGCGATGTCGGGCAGGGTTATGGATGGCAGTTCACCCGATTTCTGGGCTTGCTTAACCGCCTCAGCCAGTGAGTCTATTAATCTATGCTTGAGTATCAATGTCCCCGTGCGCCCACCTTTCTGAGCGAATTATAGCACAACGGTGGTCATAAGGGACACTGCGGACTTCTCTGTAGAGCGGAGCCTGCTATTTCGCCTTGATAGCATCCAGTTGCTGCTGGAAGTTCTGATTGGCTGTCTGGAAGTAGTCCTCCATTGGCATGAGCTCGCGGCTGACGGTGCTGAGGGTATCCGGCGACATCCTGCCGTCGCGCACGAGCTGGCGGCCGGCTTCACGGGCGGCTTCAATCACGTCCTCCACCAGGCCGCCGATTTCCAGCATGGGTTTCATTGCCGGGCCGTGGGGGCGCAGGAGTGCCCCGGCGAACTCCATGTTGATGTTCTGGCAGATTGCCTTCACGTGGACGACGAGGGGGTCGAAGTTGTCCATCTCCCAGAAGCCGCAGTTGGAGACGAGCACCATCTTTCGTGGTCTGTTTTCGCCGCGCCCGGGGTGCCGAATGTGCCCGTTGCGAAGCTCGAAAAAGGGCTGGACGCTGGGGATAATGCGGTCTATGAGGTTCTTGAGCGGGCCGGCCATGCCGTCCACGTAGACCGGTGTAGCCAGCACGCAGACGTCTGCCTCTTCCATCTTGGGGCGGAGCATGTCCATATCGTCCCTCTGTGCACAGACACCGGGTGTCTTGAGCCAGCAGTTGAAGCAGCCTAGGCAGGGATTTATCTTGAGCTTCCTGGTGTAGAAAAGCTCTACCTCTGCCCCGGCCTCTCTCATGCCGTCGAGGAAGGGGTTGAGGATGACGGCGGTGTTTCCCTTGTCCATGTGGGGGCTGGAGTTAACTACCAGTGCTTTCATAATTTTTGTCTCCTTCTTTCAGTAAGGTATTCTCGGAAAGGTCTTGAGGGTTCTCCCTGATTACATCATAACATAAAGGGTGTGGTGAATCCCCCTAGCTCCACTCCCCGGCCTCTGTTGTCCATACCCTGGCAAGCTCTCTAGCCAGGAGGGAGTGTTCTGGTCTCTTGAGAGCCTTATCCTTTT
>CAZEBT010000122.1:0-3878 GCA_964510485.1 uncultured Dehalococcoidales bacterium
GCTTCAAAAATAGTCTTTAGCATGGCGAACCTTCTTCTGGCTTTGTAGTTGCCCGACACGTAGTGGCAATCTCCGGGCCAGCATCCTCCCACCATGACGGCGTCGGCGCCGGAGAGTAACGCCTTAATCAGGTAGACAGGGTCAACGGTGCTGCTGCACATCACCCGTACTGGATGAATATTAGGCGGATACTGTGCCCTGGTTGTGCCTGCCAGGTCAGCCGCTGCCCCGGTACACCAGTTGCACAAAAACCCTATTATCTTCGGTTCAAATTCGTCCTTTTCAGCCATCTATCCGACTCCTTTACTTTATATAACAGCCTCTACAGGGCGGCTTCTATCATGGAGAAAAACTGCTTATCCTTCAGTCCTCTCAGTTTAGAGGCGCCATTGGGGCAGAGGGCGACACAGGCCCCGCAGCCCTGGCAGAGCGCCTCCGCTACTACGGCAACCTTCTGCTCATCATCCAGCCATCTGGCGTTGTAGGGGCAGGCAGTAACGCATAGCCCGCACCCGCTGCATTTCCTGGCGTTTACCTCGGAGACAATTCTCCCCGATTCCAGTTGTTCTTTAGCCAGGATGGTGGCTGCTCTCTGTGCCGTAGCCTCGGCTTGAGCTATCTCTTCATCAAGGTTCCTGGGTGCGCTGGCCAGTCCGCAGATGAAGATACCATCTATTAGTGAGTCAACGGGACGGAATTTGGTATCTACCTCTTTGAAGAAGCCGTCTTCGGTCAGTTCCAGGGAGAGAAGCCCGGCTAATTCCCGGTTGTCTCCGGGGACTATCCCGGTGCTCAGTACCAGAAGGTCGGCTTCGATTTCGAGCCTTCCGCCGAGAACCGGGTCATCAACCTGGACCAGCACTGTCTTGTCCTCAATCTCTACCTCGGGTTCTGCCCCCAGTTCATAGCGGGTGAAGAGTACGCCGGCCTCTCTGGCACGGGTGTAGTGCTCCTCCAGGAAGCCGTAGGTCATAATATCCCGGTTGAGGATAATAACCTCTGTTTCGGGGCTCTGCTCTTTAATCTTGAGGGCGTTTACTATGGCGTCCGAGCAGCAGGTACGGTTGCAGTAGGGGTGGTCATCGTTTCGGGAGCCCACGCACTGAATCATTACTATTGTTGAGGGTTTCTCCAGGGTCCCCTCAGCCAGGCGCTTCTGCAGCTCTTTTTGCGTGATTATCCGTTCATCCTGGCCGTACAGGTACTCGGTTGGCTGGTAGTCCTCAGCCCCCGTGGAGATAATGATTGTGCCGTGTTCAATAGAGGTAACCTCTTCCCCGGTCTTGACCCTGGTCTGGAAGTTACCGGCATGGCCGGTTATTTCAACTACCTCTGATTCGAGGTAAAGGTGAATCGCTGAATTGGACTTGACCTTCTCCAGGATGTCTTTGAGGAATGCCTGTGGGTCTTCGTTACCCAGGCTGTAGTGCTTATCTCTGGTGTGGCCTCCAAGCTCGGCGGACCTTTCCACCAGATGCACCTCAAATCCCTGCCCGGCAAGGCGCAGGGCGGCGACAAGCCCGGAGATACCGCCCCCGATAACCAGCCCCTGGTGGTTCACCGGGGCTGAGGGTGCGGTAAGCAGTTCCTGTTCCCTTAGCTTCTCTGCTGCCATTGCCAGTGCACTCTTCGCCTTGTCCGTAGCCAGAGCCTGGCTGTCCTTATGCACCCAGGCAATCTGCTCCCTGAAGTTGACCAGTTGCCACAGGGAGGAATCAAGCCCGACATCCCGCATTGCCTCATTAAATAGCCTTTGATAGTGGTAGGGGGCGCAGGCGGCAATAACCACGCGATTAGCCCCGGATTTGGTTACGGTCTTCTTGACCTCATCCAGTGTTTCCGGCAGACAGAGGTAGGGTATGCTCTCAACATGGGCGACGCCGGGTAAGCCCTGGGCAAAGGCGGCTACCTGCTCCAGGTCTACTGCCGAGGCGATTTCCTCACCACACTGGCAGAGGAAAACGGCCAGCCTGGCATCCTCATCGGTTGAGGCTGGCTCACTGGGCTCAGCCTTCTTGCCGACAAGCTGGTTACGCGCTGAAGAGAGCAGTACCGATGCCTGGCAGGCAGCGGCACTGGCCTGGATAACTGTATCGGAGATATCGGCCGGGGCGGCTGCTGAGCCACAGGCATAGATGCCCTCTCTTGATGTCCTGACCTGCCAGAAGTCCTGGCTTTCAACAAAGCCCCACCTGTTAAGGTTAACTCCTAATACCTGGCTTAGTTCGGTGGTGTGGGGGGACGGGCGCTGAGCCGCGGACAGGACTACGAGGTCAAACTCGCTGCTGATAGAGCTCCCATCTTCGGCGCGTGCCAGGAGGAAAAGGTTCTTGGTCTGGGGGTTTTCCCTGAGCGTGGAGATGCGGCACCGGGTAAAGTTGATACCCATCTCCTTTGCCTGGAGGTAATAGCGGTAGTAACCCTTGCCGAAGGCACGGAGGTCCATGTAGAAAATAGTGACCTCGGTATTCGGGTTCTGCTCCTTAATCAGCATCGCCTCTTTCAGGGCATACATGCAGCAGGCGGTTGAGCAGTAGTTACGCTTCATGTCTCTTGAGCCAACACACTGGAGGAAGGCTACCTTCTGCGGGGTTTCCCCATCGGAGGGGCGGGCGAGCCTGCCTTCGGAGGAACTGCCTGAAGATAGTATCCGTTCCAGTTGGATGTTGTTCAGGACATTGGGATGGCGGCCAAAACCGTACTGGCCTATCTGGGTGGAATCAAACTCTTCAAATCCCGTGGAGACAATGATGGCTCCTGTGGATAATTGGCGCGACTCGTCGGGGAGGTCAAGGTCAATGGCGCTGGTGGGGCATACCTCCAGGCACTTGCCGCATTTAGTGCAGTGCTCACGGTCGATGGTATAGATATTGGGTATAGCCTGGGGATTCCTGACGAATATTGCCTTGCGATTTTGCAGACCCTCGTTAAATTCGTCGGGCACCTCAACGGGACAGGCGTCAACACATAGCCCGCACCCGGTGCACCGCTCGCTCTTCACCCACCGGGACTCTGTCTTGAGGGATATATTAAAACTGCCTGCCTCGCCCTCGACCTTTTCGATTGTGGTACCGGGTATCAACTCAATATTGGGGTGGAACATGTCGCGGCGCAGACAGAACTGGGAGCATTCATCGCGGGAGAACACCGGCAGCAGCTTGCATAGCTCACACTGGTTATCAGGGAACCATTTCTCAAGCTGGGAAAGAGTACCGCCGATACTGGGGCTTCTGTCTACCAGGTAAACCTTAAAGCCTGATTCAGCCAAATCAAAGGCGGCTCTTATGCCGCCTACCCCAGCACCGACTACTAAAACTGAACCAACTTTCTCTTGCATCAAAATCTCCTAACTGGCCAACCCGGCGTACTCCCTGGTAGCCGTGTCAATCATGTCGAGCATCTGCTTTGGTCCGAAGTTCTTGATTTGCATCGCTTTTGAGGGGCAGTTCACAGCACAGGCGCCGCACCCCTTACAAATCGCCTCGTTGACCTTAGCAATCCTGGTCCTGGGGTCAACCTCGACGGCGCTGTAGGCACAGACGGCTTCGCAGTAGCCGCAGCCACTGCATATCTCCTCGTCAACGTAAGCGGTAGCTGCCTCCATCTCAACTTTACCCTTGCTAATCAGGGCTAGAGCCCTGGCACCGGCTCCGATAGCCTGGGATACCGTATCGGGGATGTCCTTCGGCCCCTGGCAGCAGCCTACGGCATAGACTCCATCAATCATCGTGCCTACCGGGTCAAGCTTGGGGTGCCTTTCCAGGAAAAAGCCGTCAGCGGTCCGGCCCAGCAGGAAGACCCTGGCTACTTCATCGGTGTCAGCGCGTGGTTCCATAGCCACGCTCAGTATAACCAGGTCCACCGGTACCCGTATCATG
>CAZEBT010000123.1:0-3735 GCA_964510485.1 uncultured Dehalococcoidales bacterium
GGCTCCTGAGCTTGAGCCTGCTCCAGGCCCTCAACGCCATTACCAGCGGTGAATACCTCATACCCTGAAGCCTTCAGCTTGGACCTGAGAAAGTTGATGATTCGTTCATCATCGTCAACTACCAGTATTCGGAACCGTTTCACGCTCAGTCTCCGACTCAGCTACTTTTGATTGTAATAATAGTCCGCTGTCCAGCCAATGTCAAAATGGAGCAGTGGTCTTGACGTACGCAGGCTGTGGTCGTATCATCTATGTCATGAGTAATCACAGGCTAGGGTTTATGTACCATGATGAATATTAAAAACCCGCGCTGGTATCTTGCAATCCTGGTCGGCGCACTGGTCCTATTAGGGCTGTATCTGGCCAGCCTGTACAGCTATCTCCTCTTTCATAGCATTGCTGAAGTATTTAGCATTGTGGTAGCCTGCAGTATTTTTGTCGTTGCCTGGAACTCGCGCCAGCTTATTGATAATGGCTACTTCATCCTTATAGGCATTGCCTACCTGTTCGCCGGCACCGTAGACCTGGTCCATACGCTTGCCTACACGGGTATGGGTGTGTTTCCGGAGTACGGGACCAATCTGGCAGCCCAGCTGTGGATTGTCGCCCGGTATATAGAAAGCCTCTCTTTACTCATCGCTCCACTGCTCATCGGACGCAAACTGAGAGTCAATCTCCTGTTTCTTGGCTATGGAGTGGCTATTTTACTTTTGCTAGTATCTATCTTCTACTGGCAGAACTTCCCTGCCTGTTTTATTGAAGGCACCGGCCTGACCCCGTTTAAGAAAATCAGCGAGTACGTCATCTCTCTGATTCTTTTAGGCTCAATTCTTGTAATGTTTCTAAAGCGAAGGGAGTTCGATACCGGCGTATTACGATTCCTGTTCGCCGCCATCATCGTGACAGTTGCCTCCGAACTGTCTTTCACGCTCTACGAAAGTCCCTTCGGCCTGCCAAACCTCATCGGTCACTTCCTGAAAATTATCTCCTTCTATCTCATCTATAAAGCCATCGTAGAGACCGGTCTTATCAAGCCCTTCAATCTTCTGTTCAGGTATTTAAGGCAGAGCGAAGAGCAATACCGAGACCTATATGAAGAGGCACCCATTGCCTACTTCTCGGTTGGGGCAGACGGCCGCATCAGGCAGGCCAACCGCGGTGCCGTAGAACTACTGGGATACAGCCTTGATAAACTTATCGGGCAGCCAGTCCTGGACCTGTACACCGATACGCCAAATGGCAAGGCCAAGGCACAGGAGGTGTTCCAGCGGTTTAGCACCGGTAAGGAAGTCCACAACGAAGAATTGGAGATGCACCGGGCCGACGGTAGTAAGGCATGGGTCAGTCTGTCAGTACGACCAATATATGATAGAGAAGGACAGGTGGTAGCCAGCCGGTCTATGATAGCTGATATCACCGAGTACAAAAAGCTGGACCAGCTAAAGGATGAGTTCCTTGGCCTTGTGTCTCATGAGCTACGCAGTCCTCTGACTGTAATCACAGGGGCTGTCAATACGGCTCTAACCGAGGCAGACCATCTATCCCCAGAGGAAACACATCAACTGCTCAAGGATGCAGCTTCAGAGGCAGAATCTCTGTCTCACCTGCTGGGAAACCTCATGGAGCTATCCAGGGTTCAGGCTGACCGCCTGTTCCTTTATCCTGAAGCAGTCAGTATCAGAAAGGTGATTCAAAACACTATTGATGATGTAAAGCGCCAGTCTTCTGAACATAAATTTATTACCGCCATTCCGAGGACACTACCCACGGTCTACGCTGACCAATTGAGACTGGAACGAATCCTCCGTAACCTCCTTGAAAACGCAGTTAAGTACTCCCCACAGGGAGGAAGGATACGGGTCTCTGTCAAGCCGGAGGATAAGCACCTGGTTATCGGGGTCAGTGACCGGGGGATTGGCATATCTCTCTCCGACCAGGCCAAGCTATTTGAGCCCTTCCAGCGCCTTGAAGAGGCCAGACCTGACGGAGCTGGAGGAGCCGGGCTGGGGCTATTAGTGTGCCGCCGACTGGTGGAGGCGCACGGCGGCAAGATATGGGTTGAATCGGAACCCGGCAAGGGCTCCACCTTCTTCTTCACCGTGCCCTTGAGCCAAAGCTGACCCGGTGAAGAAATTCAGCCAGTCCCCCGGCATCCCCGGGAGAACCCGCACCCGCAAGATTCCACCGATATTGCCAGCGCCTCCTGGAAACGCGTCACATAATGTCATAGTTTTGTAACTTTTTCTGCCCCCATTTTATAACTTCGTTATTGCTAAACCGCTATCCTAGCAGGTATTATATCCAAGAATAAGAAATCATCTGCTGTGCAAGGGCTATACAGGGGGTAAGAAGTGAAGAAGAGATGGCTGAGGCTAAAGCCAAAGCCGAGCACCTGGCTGAGCTGGCTGGTGTCACCCTGGGAAAGCCGACCTATATCTCCGAGGGCATCCAGGTTCCGTCCCCTATCTACCAAGCCGGCATTGCCTATGAAGAAAGAGCCGAGGCAGTTGAGACGTCAATCAGCCCCGGTGAGATGGAGATTACTCCCACTGCCCAGGTAGTTTATACCATATTGAACTAACTGATAAGAAAAAGCCTGGCGAGTAGCAAAATTGAGTCTCTAATGCCCCGCTTCCCGACAAGCTTAAAGAGGAGCAGAATGCTGAAAATAGCAACCAAAACCAGGCTGAGTCCTGAAGAGGCAATCAAGCGTGCAATCAAGTTCTTTGGTCCCGATGGCTATAAATTGGAGGTCAAGGAGCAGGCTGACAACTGCGCCTGCTTTGAGGGGGTGGTGGTGGAGTTGAGGTGGTCGCCTGCGCCGAGGAAAAGGGGACCTCCGTAGAGCTTATGTCCCGGGAGTGGGATTATCAGGTCAGGGAATTCATACGCAAGCTCCGCTAACTGGAACGGCAAGGGAGGAAAAATCGATGTCTTACACAGCCAAGGACTACAGCAAACTTATCGGCATGGAGGGATTTAGCGAGACGCTGCTCAGAAATCACTTTACCCTCTACCAGGGCTACGTGACCAACACCAACAAGATACACGATATGCTGAGCAACAAGCCCAGGGATGCCACAAATCCCGAATACGCAGAGCTTAAACGCCGGTTCGGCTTTGAGTTCAACGGTATGCGGCTGCACGAGTACTACTTTGAGAACCTGGGAGGGAAAGCACCCTTGGACAAATCGGGTGCCCTGGTGGAGAAGCTGGCTGATGCCTGCGGCAGCTATGAAGCCTGGGAGCAGGACTTCAGGGCTACCGGGGCAATGCGCGGCATTGGCTGGGTGATACTCTATCAGGATGACGTGACTGGCTGGCTCTTCAACCAGTGGATTAACGAGCATGAGGTTGGTCACCTTGCCGGCTGCCGCCCTATCCTGGTAATGGATGTCTTCGAGCATGCCTTCATCACCGACTACGGGTTGAAGAGAGCCGACTATATAGAAGCCTTTTTTGAGAATATAAACTGGGGTCTGGTGGAAGGTCGGTTGAAATAATAAACATAAAAGGAGGTCTAAAAATGGCCAAGGTAGCACGGGAGATGGTTGAGCTGGCAGGAGTCAACGTAGACGAACTGCTGGAGCTACTCGTTAATAATGCGGCTGCCGAACTCACCACCTATTACTACTACACAATTTTACGAGTGAACCTCATCGGACTGGAGGGGGAGACAATCAAAGAGATCGCCGAGACAGCCCGCATTGAAGACCGGAATCACTTTGAGGCTAT
>CAZEBT010000124.1:0-3593 GCA_964510485.1 uncultured Dehalococcoidales bacterium
GCTCCAGCCCCGCAGGTACCTCAGATATTGCAGGACTGTATCCAGAAGGGAGTTAAGGGCATTCATCTTTTCACCGCCCGCTTCAGCGAGACCGGCAGGAAGGATGCTGCCGAGCTGGAGAGGCAGATACTGCGTATCGCCAAGGAAGGAGGGTTGCGTATTATCGGTCCCAACTGCATGGGTCTCTATTATCCCAGGCTGGGTATTGCTTTCCAGCCCCAGTTTCCCAAGGAGTCAGGGCCGATAGCTTTCGCCTCCCAGAGTGGCCAGGCAGCGGGAGAAATTATCGGCAAGACCACACAAAGGGGTGCATATTTCAATAAGGCGATAAGCTATGGTAATGCTATTGATTTCAACGAATGTGATTTTCTGGAGTACTTTGCCAGCGACCCGGAAATAAAGCTCATTATGATGTATATTGAGGGACCTAAAAACGGTTCACGTTTCTTTAATATACTCCGTGAAGTAACCAAGACCAAACCTGTCGTGATAATTAAAGGAGGCCGTGGACACTCAGGAACAAGGGCAGCTTCCTCACATACTGCTTCTCTGGCTGGAGCAACCGAGGTATGGGATACGATGATAAGCCAATCGGGTGCTGTCCCTGTCAGCAGTATAGACGAGCTGGTGGATGTGGCTGTCTCGTTCTACTTTTTACCACCAATCACCGGCCGGAGAGTTGGCGTCGCTGCCGGTGCTGGAGGAGCTACTGTCCTGGCCGCTGACCAGTGTGAGGAGGCCGGGCTCGACGTTACCAGCCTGCCCCAGGATATTAGAGAAGAGCTGAGAAGCCAGGGTATCCAGATCTGGGACTGGATAGGTAACCCGGCTGATTTCTCAATCAACATGGGAGATGCCAATTTCAGTCCCCCCCAGCTATTAAAAATGATGGCTAAGCATCCCAGCTTTGACCTGATTATTGCCTCGATAATGATTCCAGGTGTAATGGGCGGTCCGCCACCCGGCAGGGGTGCTCCTCCATGGGCAAACCCAAATATACCGATTGATGATATTGTCGACCAGTACAAGCAGGTTAATGACTACAAGCCAGTACTGGGACTAATCCCGGATAGGAGTCCCGGTGCAAGCGACAACGATGATGCTCAGGAAGCACAGAGATGGAAAACTATCTGCGAAGTGGGTGCCAAGCTTATCAACCTTAAAATACCCTTTTATCCGACTGTATCACGGGCAGCCAATGCCGCCAGTAAGGTGATAGGCTATTATCAAACAAGAGAGCGGTAACAAATTTGCTCCGTTCTACCTCTGGCCCTCGGCTGCCTTCCTGGTGTTTTCCTCGACATCAATCAGCAGGCGAAAAATCTCTGAGGTTGCCAGCAAGAAAATCCACGCCACAACCGAGTAGAGAATGCCGAGAATAGCCACCACGACGGCGCCACCAGCGCCATATGTACCCGCAGATGCTGCAGCAACAATAGAGCCAATGATACCAATTACTAACACCACCCAGGCAAGTACCTTAACAATACCGACCGCTCTGCGCAAGAAAGGGTACTTCTCCATAATTACTCTCCTTCCTCCTTCAGTTATTATATGATTAACCTATGATTATGTCATCCAAACTTCGCTTGGGTACATGGTGGACGCTATCGCTGTCACGCCAGTACATGGTACCGCCGTCAGCCCCAACGGTCTCCAGTACCACTCTTTCTCTGGGCTTACCGAGAGCTATTACCAGGAGTATCTCGTAGCGCTCCGGTATGTCAAGAGCCTTGCGGAGCCCATCCCTCTGTATTACGCCGAGCATACAGCCACCCAGTCCTCTATCTACGGCGCCCAGGAGGATACTCTGGGCAGCGATTCCGGGGTCGACTCCAAACGACCTGCTTATCTCTGTGTCTCCGAGAATGATTATATAGGCTGATGGCCGTTCTCCTTCAGCCGGCCCCGACCAGCCTTTGAGAGAGGCAGCCCAGGAAAGGTATTGAAATATCAAAGCGTTCTTTTCTGGCTGGCAGGAGAGGATATACTTCAGTGGCTGCCGGTTGGCAGCCGACGCCGAGCACCTGGCAAGGTCGACCAGCTCCCTTAGAGTGTCACGCTCTATGGCTTCTTCCTGATAGAAACGGCGGTAGCTGCGGTTTTTCAGTATCAAGTCCCTAATCATCTAGGTCTCCTTCCCATTTGGACAACTACATATTTCAAACCCTTTTACAGAGTGCTAATCGGCAATAGAGAGCTTACTGGATAGAAGGGGGCGAAGCAGGTCAGCCAGCGATTCAATCTCATCCCGAAATCCTTCTAAATTGCAATGAAATTCGTGCTTTCTGCCCTCTGTGTTTATTCTGATTCCTCTAAAGTCCCACAATTTTTGCCCCCTGCATAGCTCAAGCTTGTCAATCTTATCATAAGGTATTGCAAAGTTATTAGCGTTTTCTCTTAGAATTTTATCAGGCGATAGCTCGCTAAGTCTTTGTCTTTTGCCTTCCTTGGCGATTCCATCGGCGATACCCATGCCGATTACCCCTCCCAACCCTGCCCCAACTATTTTCCCAAGAAACGATGCACCCCCCATTTTTACCACAATTACCCTGTGCGGCGTAAAAAACAGCAGGGTTGATGAATCAGGCTGGGTAGCACTCAGGATTTCTTCGGCAGCAAGGGTCCTGTCGCTGGCGATAGATTGCAATGTTCCTGCCATTGCTGGTGTTAGCATAGACTGTAATAGGTTGTCAAGGAACGCTCTATTATCTGCCTGGTCCAGCTGCTTATTTCCAAAGGCAGGTAAGCAGGAAAACAAATAGACAGTACCCTTTCCAGAAGGCCGTTTTGCTCCAAGAATCGCGTCTTGGTATTGCAGCACTACTTCGGTCTGGTTTGATTCTGCTATCTTTGTACTCTCACGTAACCAAACCGTACTTAAGGCAAGTGACGCTACGCCATCAAGTAACGGCGAGTCTTTAAGACTCTCCCTGGCCAGGTACTTTTCGCCTACCGTGCCGGGGATAATCGAAAGCCCGAATGGTTCAAGCAGCTTGTTTAAGCGTTCTGGTTTCCGGTCATCCAGTGTCATAGCCACAAGAATACCGCCGTGACTTCCTACATATTGTCGCACCGTTTCAACCTCAGATTCCTCCCACGGCTTATTTGGGGAGATAAGCAGAAAGACGTCGTTCTCAGTTAACAGCTTCAAATCTAAGGGTTTCCTCTTCAAAATGGTGACCTGACATCTCTCCGTTAGAAATTCGATAAGCTTGTTGTAGATGTCGTGCTCTTCTCCATGCAGCTTATCCAGCAATAACCTGAGCTTTTGGCTGGTTCCACTCCCTGGCTCCTCTTTTTTGACATCAGGTCTGAGTGTTTCCATTTTCATGCCTCCGAAAAGTTAAAGTGACCAATTGTATATAACAGCTATGTATGAACTCAGAATTCACTGGTTCGCTCCGAGTTGTCAAATTGTAACATCAACTTTAGTAACGACCAACCTCACCCCCTGTATCCCCCTCTCCTTCAAAGGAGAGGGGGAAGGGTTTAGGAAGAGGGGCGAAGCCCCTCTTATACGCCCTTTTCCATATGGTCACTTATATCTCTTTACCTCAAAGCGGTAGAGCTTGACCGACTCGTCGGGGGCA
>CAZEBT010000125.1:0-3589 GCA_964510485.1 uncultured Dehalococcoidales bacterium
TATGTCGGGTTCACGAATACGAATGCTCATTTTCACAAAATGCTCCCCTGCTGAACCTCACAATTGAAAATCCGCAAAGTATCCATGCCGGTCAGGACAAAAACTTCGGTTCACTTGACAGCCTGCCACCCCTGAGTATATTATCGGCTTGCTGGCAATAGAGTGAACTCCCCCCTACCTTGCAACCGGTGATTCACAGCCTTCTATTTGACAGGACAGCCCCAGGGCATTTTAATCCGGCGACCCTTGCTGGCACTAAGGAGGTTACTGATGGTAAATGGAAGACAGTCCAAGAAGATTTTTGAGCCAGCCCGGATAGGACAGATGCAGCTCAAGAACCGAATAGTCATGCCCCCCATGGGAACCGGCTATGCAGCCGAGCAGGGCTATGTCAGCCAGCGGCTCATTGATTACCACGAGGCGCGCGCCAGGGGTGGTGCCGGACTGATTATTGTTGAGGTTACCGCCCCGGACCTGCAGTGCCGGGGGCCCCACCAGCTAACGCTCGGTGACGACAGGTACATCCCCGGATGGCATGACCTGGTAGAGACCGTCCACCGGTATGGTGCCAGGATAGCCGTACAGCTACAACACTCCGGCTGGGAGACTAGAGACGGTCAGCATATACAGGTAGCTCCCTCCCCGGTGGTAGTGCCAACCAGGGTCGTGGGTGTTGTGGCAGGAGAACCACACGAACTCACCACCGATGAGATTGGGACAATTGTGCAGTGGTTTGCCGCTGCCGCCCGGCGAGCCAGGGAGGCCGGCTTTGATGGGGTGGAGGTACACGGCGCTCACCAGTACCTTATCGCCTCATTCCTCTCCTCGGCGACCAACCGACGCCGTGATAAGTACGGCGGTACAGTTGAGAACAAGGCAAGGTTTCTCGTAGAGGTTCTCCAGGCTATCAGACAGGAGGTAGGCCCGGACTACCCCGTCTGGCCCCGAATCAACGCGCAGGAATATGGAGTAGAGAACGGTGTCACCATAGAGGAGACCAGGCAGGTAGTGCCGATGGCAGTAGAGGCTGGTGCCCAGGCAGTCCACGTATCTGCCTATGCCGCCGGCTCCCATGTAACGAAAGCCCCGATAACAGACACCCCGGGCCTTCTGGTAACACTGGCTGAAGAGGTCAAGAAGGTTACTACTGTACCGGTTATCGCTGTGGGAAGGCTGGACCCCGAAATCGGGGAGCGGGTTCTACGGGAGGGGAAGGCTGACCTGATAGCTATTGGCAGGCGCCTCCTGGCAGACCCCGAACTACCCAACAAGGCAGCTGAGGGCAGGCTGGACGATATCCGCCCCTGTATAGGCTGCATGGAGTGTATTGAGCGCCCCAGGTCAGACGGACAGGGGATAGCGTGCTCAGTAAATGCTGCCACGGGCAGAGAAAGGGAGTACCAGATTCAGCCTGCGGACAGGGCAAAGAGGGTTGTAGTAGTTGGTGGGGGACCGGCGGGGACGGAGGTGGCCAGGGTAGCAGCGCTGAGAGGGCACCGAGTCTTGCTGTTTGAGAAAGGCTCTGAGCTAGGAGGTCAACTGAACATAGCAGCCCTCCCTCCCTACAAGGGCGATATCGCCTCCTGGATTGACTATCAGGTGCAGCAGATAGACAGAGCCGGCGTGGAGGTCAGGCTGGACACTGAAGCAACCCCGGAGCTTATTCAGGAGAGCCGCCCGGATGCGGTGGTTGTTGCTGTCGGGGGTACTCCCATAATTCCAGAGATTCCCGGTGCAGATGGGCCCAACGTCATCACTGCTCAAGACGCTCTCTGCGGTAGAGCGGAGGTGGGACAGAACGTAGTAATTATCGGTGGAGGTATGGTCGGCTGCGAGACCGGTCACTACCTGGCGGAGAAGGGCAAAAGGGTGGCAATCATCGAGGTGCTGAAGCGAATGGCCGCCGACATGTCACCTATGGCCAGGCGCCGGCTCATGGACGGGCTAAGAGGGAAACAGGTTACCCTCCGGACCAATACAACCTGTGAGGCGATAACGGCAGAAGGCGTGACTGTAACCACCGGTGAAGGCCAGAGGGAAGCAATTCAGGCTGATACCGTCATGCTGGCTGTCGGGTACAGGGCAAACGACGGGCTGTTCAGGGCACTGGAGGGTAAGGTACGCGAGGTCTACTGCATCGGTGATGCCTCCCACCCGCAGCGAATAAGGGAAGCCATTAACGATGGTTATCGCACCGGCCTTTCGCTGTGAAGGCAGGCATAAGCCTAAATTACACGCAAACGCTTTAACTCGCTGATCTCATCGCGGGTCATCCCCAGCACCTGGCTGAGGACGTCCTGCGTGTGCTCTCCCAGACCCGGAGAGGCTCGTTCCACCTCATAGGGTGTCCTGGAAAACTTAAAGGGCGAATTCACGACCTTGAAACTGCCTTCATCGGGGTGGTGGACACTAATAATCATATCCCTGGCGGCTACTTGCGGGTCATCTGCCACCTGGGCAACCGTATTAAGCGGACCGCAGGGTATTCCTAACTGCTCCAGTTCCTCAACCCACTGATGAGTGGTCTTGGTTCTCATGGCATCATTTAACACCGGCTCAAGCACTTCATAGTTTTGAATGCGTAACCAGCCATCCTGAAACCGCGGGTCATCCATAATATCAAGGCGGCCGATTGCAGCACAGAAGAGGGGCCACTGGTCCCTGGTTCCGCCCCTCAGAGCTACTGCGATGTAGCCATCCCTGGTCTGAAAGGCTTGAAACGGGGCAAAAACGGGGTGCCTTGTACCCAGAGCTCTCGGTATCTCACCGGTATTGAGGTAGCGGGCGAATGCGTTCTCCTGAACGGTCACCTGACAGTCCAGCATGCTGATGTCAACCAGTTGCCCCTCCCCACTTTTATGGCGCTCCTCTAAAGCAGCCAGTGTAGCAATACAGAGAAACAGACCGGCAGCAATATCACCATAAGAGACGCCCGGCCTTACCGGTGCACCCCCTTCGTCACCGGTGATACTCATGATGCCTCCCATAGCCTGAATAATAACGTCAAAAGCAGGCTTCCCGGCATAGGGACCATATTGACCGAACCCGGAGCCAGCCACGTAGATGATTCCGGGATTATTTTGCCTGACTCTTTCATAGCTGAGGCCCAGCCTCTCCATTGTACCCGGTGTAAAATTCTCAACCAGAACATCGGCGCTTTTCGTCATCTTAAGTAATAGCTCCACCCCCTGCTCAGTAGCCAGATTCAGCGTGATGCTCTTCTTACCACGATTAAGGCTGAGGAAGTAGGTGCTCAACCCCCTGACCAGCGGACCATTTCCCCTGGCAATATCACCCACCTCTGGCCTCTCAATCTTAATGACCTCAGCCCCCAAATCGCTGAGCAACATGGTGGCAAAGGGGCCAAACAGCACCTGTGTCAGGTCAAGAACCCTGATTCCATCCAGCGGACCGGTCATACCTTACCCCCTTCCCGGCTCTAATAAATATCCGCACACCGCCGGCATAATAATCCCCCAATGCAAACATGGGGCAGGCAATGCTTGAAAAAACCTGAAGACAGATTTGGTGGTCTGGTGGGCTCGGCAGGATTCGAACCTGCGACCAATCGGTTATGAGCCGACCGCTC
>CAZEBT010000126.1:0-3582 GCA_964510485.1 uncultured Dehalococcoidales bacterium
ACTAACCATAGAGGAAGTAAGATGCCAATATACGAGTACGTTTGCCCAAGCTGTGACATTAAATTTGAGCTGCTACGCCCATTGAGCCAGTCTGCTGAGGCGGCTCCCTGCCCCAAATGCAATAACAGCGCCCAGCGGGTACTGTCAAGGTTCGCCTGCCTCACCACGGGTGACGACGGGTTCTCTTCCATGATAGGCGGGAACCCCTGCTCTAGCTGTAGCGACGCAAGCTGCGATACCTGCAACCTCTAGGTGCCACACAATGAAGAAATGGCTCATAGTTGCTGGTCTGCTTATCGTTCTGCTACTTGTTTCTGCCTGCACCTACATGGAGAGTGGAACGGCGGAACCGGGAGAGCTGGAGATGATTGACCGGGAGCTGGTCAGGGACGAGGACGGCACCAGAGTAGTGGCAACTGTCAAGAATGTCGGCTCCAACAAGATTGAGCTTGCCGAGATTACGGTGAAGTTCTATGACAAGGACAAGACCCTGATCGAGACCGGAAAAGATGCCATAATCAACCTCAATCCGGCGGAAAGCTGGGAGTTCACCATTAAGTGTAAGGGGGTGGGCTGCGACCGCGTACAGAGCTGCGAGGTAACCGCCCTGGCCGGCACCAGCGGTGAAGAAGGGTGGTAGGAGAGATTTCTCTATCCTCTCACCCCCGATAGTACGGTTGTATCCTGTCTCCCGTCACGGTGTCTATCGTCAGGGCGTTCCTTGTCCCGCAGCGGTAGCATGACCGGGCATACCAGTCCAGAGAGACCCCGCAAAACTGGCAGCGCCACCGCTCATACTCTTCCTCAAGCCACTCATTAACCCCCACCTTCTGCTGGCGACGGATATTGTCCAAGACCTCGGCGTGGTGAGGCATACCATCGTTACTGAAGGCGGTGATGATCTGGCAGGGGAAGTCGGGGCAATCGGCGCACCGGGTAACCCCCTCCTTTTCCGCGGCACACTTCTTCATCTTGCAGTCCCGGCAGTAAGGTATCAGGCGGCCTCCAGCGAGGCAGCCATCGCACTCAAGCTCCTCCGGGGGCACCCGCCAGCGTTCCGACAGGGCCTTAAGTAGCCCCTCAAGTCCCTGCGGATTTTCATCACGCCGGGCACGATATAAAGAGCAGGCCCCGCAGTAGAGCCCGCAGACAGCAGCCAGATGCTCTCCTTCCATCGTAAATTTCCCCTTTCTTCAAGCGGGTAAATACCGGGACTACCCACTTCAACTCCCTACTACTGATGATAGATACAAGACATCTATCTGTCAAGGGACATGCGTCACGGCATTTGGTGGGGTACCCCGGGTCTGTTCAGCAGTAGATAACCCCCAGCCACCCCACCCAGAATCACAGCCAGCCCGGCGGTTATACCGGCACAGAGTAAAGCCGTGTCATACCAGAAGCCCCGGGGAAAGAGCAGCACCATGTAGCCTTCGGCTGACCAGAATTCATTGGCAAAACTGATGAGGTGAAATCGCAGGAATAGCCGGTCAAAGCTCAGCAGGGTCCCCACCCCCAGAGCCAGCATCAGGGCCAGGGTAAGACCGCTGCCGCCAACTGCTCCCCACGCCAGGCGGCGCCGGTTGCGTCTCTGCCGGAAGAGGCTGACCCCGGCATAAGCCAGGCAGTAAATCAGCGTCCCCAGCAAGACCCCGTAGTCCAGCCGAAAAAGCCCCTTTACATCCTTGAAGTGAATAACCTCCTCCCGGGTAAATAGCTTCAGAGGCCTGCCATCCTTGGTCACCGTAAGGCTGACATACTCTTTACCCGAGTTGAAATAGCCAATCAGCCCGGTGGCTACCTTATCCAGCTCCGGCTCACCCAGGCCGGTGGTCTCCCCGACATCATACTTCTCAAAGCCAGCCCTGTAGAGCCAGAGGCTGTTGGCTGCCCAGGCAATGCTGGCCGTCACCAGCAGTACCGGCAGGCACAGTATAAAGACCCATTGAGCAATAATCCACGGAATCTTCAATCTTGTACCCTGTCCAGATTTTACACTGTCAAGATTGAAAAGGATAGTATTTTATCTACCCCATCCCCCTTGAAGCACCCAGAAAAATCTTTGATTTTCCTGGGGACCCCCTTTATCCCCCTCCCCTTTGATAAGGGAGGGGGAAATTTAATATTATAGGGGCTTCGCCCCTCTTAAACACCCCTATATAGCTTATTCCCATGCCTTCAATTTCTATCTCTGTTTCTATCTCTGTCAAGATTGTACCCTGTCAGAACCTATTTTATATACTTGTCCCTCTGTGATAAAATAATGACGATGGACAAACTGATAACCGACTACGAGCTTCAGATGGATGAGGCTCCCTGTGCACCGGGGTCAGGTTTTTTCCGCGTCCAGGTAGTTCTACCCGGTGACATCAGTGCCGTGTTCCCCTATCTCAATGCCTTACTTGAAGATACCCTGTATGACCGTGAGAACCAGATTCTGATAGGCTCAGAGAATGGCCGCAATCATGCCTTCCGCCCTAACGAAATTACAGTAGCCGGGGTGGCTGATTATGCGCAGGCGAGACAGATTGCCAGGGAGACCGTCGATAGAGTTAACCAGGTATGGCAGGAACGAGCTGATATTACCCCTAGCTACACCGAAAGAAAACTGCCGACGGTGATTGAGGTCTACCAGCTCCTCCCCAGGACCAACTGTAAACAGTGCCGTTACCCTACCTGCCTTGCCTATGCTGCCGACCTGCGGAACGGTATCGCACGACTGGAGCAGTGTCCGCCCCTATTACAGCCTGAGTATGCCGAAAACAGAGAGCGTCTCCTGAGCCTTCTGCCGGGCTAGATTACTCATAAAAATTCCTCTACAAATGCCGCCTGTTTAGAGATTCACTACCTCTCAAAATATTTATATATCCACCGCCCTTTAAGAATATTTATAAACTCACTGCCCTCTCGGATACTCTTAGACACTCCGCCCCTATTTAACTCTCCTTCAATTCCTGCCTCATTCAAGGAGAGTGGAATGAATCTTAAAAGGGGGGCTTTACCCCTCTTAGGCTCTCCGTTCACAAAAGAAGGGGGACTGATTTTGAGAGAGGGGCTTTGCCTCTCTTGGACACTCAATTCACAAGGGGCAGGGAACTGGTTTTGATAGAAAGTCTCCACCTCTCTTTGTCTCTGGTTAATCTCTACCTTTGGGGGGCGAGAGGGGGAGAGATTTTGAGAGAAAGGATTCACCTCTCTTGGACTCTGGTTAATCTCTACCCTTCGGGGGGTGAGAGGGGGAGAGATTTTAGAGAGGGGCGAAGCCCCTCTCTTCATTATTGCCCCCTTCCCTTAAATTAAGGGAAGGGGGCAAGGGGGATAGGTTACCATATAAAGAAAATTTAAAATATCCCTATTCCGTGCTAAATACAACCCCAGAATATGCCCCAAAAATACTGCCCCCTGTGCTATAATTACTTAGCTAATCGCTGGTCCGGGAGCTTTCATGTTCACTCATCTCCACGTCCACAGCGAATACAGCCTGCTTGATGGCATGTGCCGCATCCCTCAGCTGGTATCACGAGCCAGAGAGCTGGGGATGGATAGCCTGGCCCTGACCGACCACGGGGTTATGTACGGTGC
>CAZEBT010000127.1:0-3550 GCA_964510485.1 uncultured Dehalococcoidales bacterium
AGGGTAAGCGGGGTAACATCAAGCAGGAGGACATCCTTGACCTCACCCTTGAGCACCCCTGCCTGGATAGCGGCACCGATAGCTACTACCTCGTCGGGGTTGACCCCCTTGTGAGGTTCCTTGCCGAAGAACTGCTTGACCTTCTCCTGAACCAGTGGCATTCTGGTCTGCCCGCCAACCAGGATCACCTCGTCAATCTGTCCGGCGGTTTTTTCAGCATCGGAGAGTGCCTGCTGGCAGGGACCCAGGGTCCTCTCAACCAGGTTCATTACCAGTTGCTCCAGCTTGGCACGGGTAAACGGCATACTCAGGTGTTTGGGGCCGCTGGCGTCGGCAGTGATAAACGGGAGGTTTATCTCGGTCTGCTGTACCGTGGAAAGCTCACATTTAGCCTTCTCCGAGGCTTCCTTCAATCGCTGTAGGGCCATCTTGTCCTGCCGCAGGTCTATCCCCTGTTCCCGCTTGTACTCGTCGCATACCCAGTCCATAATCCTCTGGTCAAAATCATCACCACCGAGGTGGGTATCGCCGTTGGTGGACTTTACCTGAAAGGTACCCTCCCCCAGCTCGAGGATGGATATGTCAAAGGTACCGCCACCCAGGTCATAGACAGCGATGGTCTCCTCTCCCTTCTTGTCCAGTCCGTAGGCGAGCGAGGCAGCCGTTGGCTCGTTGATTATTCGCAGTACCTCCAGCCCGGCTATCTTGCCGGCGTCCTTGGTTGCCTGGCGCTGGCTGTCGTTGAAATAGGCAGGTGTGGTGATTACCGCCTCGGTAATCTTCTCACCAAGGTAAGATTCGGCATCCGTCTTCAGTTTCTGGAGAATCATGGCTGAGATTTCGGGGGGGCTGTACTCCCTGTCGCCCATCACAACCTTAACATCATTATTGGGTGCCTTGACTATTTTATAGGGCAGGAGCTTCCTGTCATATTCCACGGTGGGCTCATCAGACTTGCGCCCCATCAGGCGTTTAATACTGAAGATGGTATTATCGGAGTTGGTGATAGCCTGGCGTCTGGCTACCTGTCCTGCCAGACGTTCGCCGGTTTTGCTTATCGCTACTACCGAAGGAGTAGTACGCCCACCCTCGGCATTGGGGATGACCGTCGGCTCTCCTGCCTCCATCACCGCTATCACGGAGAAGGTTGTGCCCAGGTCAATTCCAATTACCTTTCCCATTATCTATTCCTCCTTTGTCAGAGTAAAAATTGCTTTATTTAATGAGTAGTTCCGGGTTCTTCTGGCTTATTTACTCGCTCTCACTTTCTTCGTCAATTTCTCCATTGCCCACCATTACCGTTGCCGGGCGGATAACCCTGTCGTGAAGCATATAGCCCTTCTGTAATTCCAGAGCAACTACCCCGTCTTCCCCTCTGGCGTGCCCGGCGGCTTCATGGAAGTTGGGGTCAAACGGCTCACCCAGCGCCTTTATCGGGGATAGCCCCTGGGCTTCCAGTGCCGCCCTGAGTTTGCGGTCTATGAGCTTTATGCCCTCTACCCAGTCGAGTTCAGCCACCTGTGGCGTGATGGAGTCAAAGGCTCGCTCCAGGTCATCAAGGACCGGCAGGATGCTTAGCACAAGCTGGGCATTGGCAAACCTTCCAAGCTCTTCCCTTTCCTGCTCACTGCGCCGCTTATAGTTAACGAAGTCCGCCTGGGCTCTCTGCCAGTTAGCCAGATAGGTCTCCGCCTTTTCTCTGGCCTCGGCTAGAGCCTGCTCTAATGTCTCTGGCGGTTGTTCTTCCTCGGCTTCTTTAGTGGTATTTTGCTTTTCTTCAGGTTCTCTTGGAATCATTTTTCATCTACTCTTTACCGTATAGCCTGGCGACCAGTTGACTCAGCAGAGAGGACAGATAGTCTATGGCGGCAATGCTGCGGGCATAGGGCATGCGTGTCGGTCCGACGACCGCAATGCTTCCAGCGGCTTCCCCGGGCAGACCATATCGGCCGATGACCACGCTGTAGTCCTGGATAGCCTCCTCCTGGTTCTCTTTGCCTATCACCACCTGTACCCCGTGACCGGTCAGCCCCTTAGGCAGGATAGTCTTTAACAAACTCCTCTGCTCGGTCAGTTCTACCAGGTTAACCATCTGCCAGGTTCTGGCAAATTCGGGTTGATTAAGCATAAAGTGCAGGCCATCAAGGTAAGACCCCTCATATTCCTCCTCCTCCTCATCCTGCATTATCTCCAGTACACAATCGGTTATCTGCTGTTCAACGGAGGAGAGGTATATATCCTTGTTTGAAATCTGGGAGCTGGTTAAGCCGGAATAGGCGATATTTAATTTGCTGGCAATAATTTCCAGTTCTGGTTGAGAAGCAACACCGTTGAGGGTTATTAGTTGCTGCTTTACCCTGGCACCGTGAAAGACCAGGATAATCAGTGCCGTTGAGTCTTGTAGAGCAACTACCTCCAGGTGCTTGAATGCGCAGTTTGCTGATTTTGGTGTAGCGACTATAGCCATATTCTGAGCCAGATGTGCTAGCAGCGTTGCTGTCAGGATTAACCACTCCTCAAGCTTTGTTTCCACCTGGTGAAAGAGGTGACTTATCATGCGCTGCTGTGCCAGGGGAAGCTTAATGTCTCCTAGGGACTCAACGTAGTAGCGGTAGCCCTTATCCGAGGGTATGCTGCCGGCTGATATGTGGGGGCGTGTAATATAGCCCTCCTGTTCCAGTTGTACCATCTCGTTGCGGACGGTTGCTGAGCTTACCTCCAGGTGGTAATCATTGATGATACTCTGGGACGGCACCGGCATTGCTCTGGTAATATATTGCTCAACTATAGAGTTCAGTATGGTTTCTGTCCTGGGAGATAGCATTTCACCCCCCTTTTAGCAGTCCAAGCAGGAGACTGCTAACTCTTTACGTTACCACCTCCAGCCCTTATTTGTCAAGAGGAATTAGCATCAATTGAACAACAGACCTGTCTGTGCTATATTTAGGCTGATGGAGATAAGCTGGCTGGGTCACTCATGCTTCAGGATTAAGGGCAGACAGGCGACTGTTATCACTGACCCTTATTCACCTGAGCTGGGCTATTCGCTGGGTAAGCCAACGGCTCAGATTGTAACGGTGAGCCATCAGCACCCGGGTCACTCCTATGTTCAGGGGGTTGGTGGTGAACCGAGGCCGGTGCTTGGACCGGGTGAGTATGAAATCAGCGGTGTATTAATTATAGGGGTAGCCACTTTCCACGATGCCGACAGTGGCAGTAAGAGAGGCAAAAATACCGTCTATCTCATGGAGGTGGATGAGGTTTCGGTCTGCCACCTTGGTGACCTGGGGCACGTGCTTACTGACGAGCAGGCAGAGCAGTTAGATAATGTAGATGTGCTGCTGCTACCTGTGGGTGGAGTAACGACTATTAATGCCTCTGTGGCTGCCGAGGTAGTACGGCAGCTTGAGCCAAAGGCGGTGGTTCCGATGCACTACAAGACTGAGGTGCTAAAGAGGGAGCTGGCGCCGGTGGAGAGGTTTCTCAAGGAGATGGGTCTAAAGGAGATTAACTCCCAGCCCAAGCTATCCTTCACCAAGGCCAGTCTGCC
>CAZEBT010000128.1:0-3529 GCA_964510485.1 uncultured Dehalococcoidales bacterium
GGCACTGGGTTCAATCTGGGTCTATGCCCTGCTTACCGGCATGCACCCGCCGATACTGCGGGCAGCAATTATGGTCAGCCTCTTCCTGGCCGCCGACCTCCTCGGCAGACAGCGCAGTGCCATTACCTCACTCATCCTTGCCGCGGCAATAATGGTAGGCGTCAGCCCCCAAATCCTGTGGACTGCCTCCTTCCAGATGAGCTTCCTGGCTATGGCCGGGCTGGTCTTTATCTTCCCGCTGATACAATCCCTGGGCAAAAGGGCGGTCAGCACCACACTGGGGGAAGACGGGACAGCAGCATCAACAGCCAGCTTCGTTACCGATACCCTGAGCGTAACCCTGGGGGCAATCCTGGCTGTCTGGCCGCTCGTTGCCTACTACTTCGGCACCATCTCCCTGGTTGCCCCCCTGGCTACGTTCCTGGCACTGCCGGCACTGCCCGGTATTATTGTTACCGGAGTCCTGACCGCCGCACTGGGGTTTATTGCCCTGCCGCTCGCCCAGGCAGCCGGCTGGCTCACCTGGTTATTCACCTCATATATGTTGCTGGTCGTCAATGGGTTTGCGGCGCTGCCCATATCATCTATTGAGGCAGGTTCAGCCAACCCCACCCTGATATGGGTCTACTATCCGCTCCTGGCGGCAGCCATCTGGCTCGCCAGCAACCGGAAGAGGCTGAGTGTGCTGGTGCCCGGGGCTGCCGACCGGCTGAGGTCAGCAATAGATAAGTCCGCCACACTGCCCGGAAGGTGGGTTGTCCCGCCGCTGCTGGTGGCAGCCATCCTGTCATCACTGGCTGCCGCCTCCATGCCTGACGATAACCTTCATGTTTCCTTCCTTGATGTGGGGCAGGGCGACGCCATCCTGATTCAAAGGGGAAACCAGCAGGTTCTGGTTGACGGGGGACCCAGCCCACAGGCAATAAGCCAGCAACTGGGCAAGGAGATGCCCTTCTGGGACAGGACAATAGACCTGGTAATACTGACCCACCCCAGTGCCGACCACGTTACCGGTCTGGTAGAGGTCCTGCACAGGTACAAAGTCAAACGGGTTCTCTATCCCGACCTGGACTTTAGTTCCAGCATATACGACGAGTGGCTCAGCCTTATTCAGGAAAAGGGTATTGAATACACCATAGCCCGTGCCGGGCAGCAGATTTCCCTGGGTAGTGAAGATATAGTAATAGAGGTGCTCAACCCCCAGACGCCCCCCCTGACCGGCACCCAGTCCGATGTAGATAACAACGGACTGGTACTGCATGTAAGCACCGGGGAGGTGAGCTTCCTGCTCACCGCCGACATAATGTGGGAGGCGGAGTTTGAGCTTATCACCCGCCGGGCTGACCTGACCAGCACCGTCCTCAAGGTGGGCCACCACGGCTCAAGTACCTCCACCAGCCCCGATTTCCTGGCAGCGGTCAACCCCCGGATAGCCGTTATCTCGGTTGGCGCCGATAATAAATTTGGCCACCCCACGGGTGAGGTAATGAACCGGCTGATAGGGAAAGCAGGCACAGAAAACGTCTACCGCACCGATGAGCACGGCACGGTAGAATTCATCACCGATGGCAAGAGGCTGTGGGTGAGGGTAGAGAGGTGATAAACACCAGATTATACTGCTATTGACAGGGTCTCAGTAGAGGAATAAACTCAGGTGTCATATTATATTATGTATAATAGCCTTAGCAACCTGAGAAACTAAACAGGGGGTCATAATGAAAAAATATAGTCATGCCTGGTTATCCTTTATGGCGATAAAGAGACTGGAGGAAGCAGAGCTGTCTCGCACGAACCGTAATTATGCTGACAACCTTATAGGATGGTTCAAGAGACATAGAGATGATGTTACCCAGGGAGCCTGGTATCCCGATTCAGTAATAAAGGATATGGCTAACAGCCATGTGCTTAAACTCACCCCCTCGGCTGAAACGGGGGGCAAATTCAGGCAACTGCCAACAACCTATCTGAACTACAAACACGGTAAAAGCTCTCCCCTGAGGAAGAAGTCCTTCACAATCGAAAAGGATGACAACCTTCCTGACCGTTGTGAATCCATCGCACATTCAGTGATTGACCACCTTAAGATGCAGGAAAGCGAGGAAAAAGGGTCGCCGGTATCTCCAACGGATAACCAGATTGCACTGCTGCTCTTCATGCTGAGCCACTATATCGCCGATGCCCATATGCCCTTCCATTGCGATAGCCGGAGATTTTCAGAAGGGATGAATATTCACGGAGATATGGAGGGCGAGTGGGATGAAACAATCAGACAGCATTATCTAATTGATGATGATAATGAGCGGTTTTTCTATGACCCCGATGGCTATCCACTAAGGGACTCAAGCAATGACCAGGAATATCAATCCTCATTTCTTAAAAGGGTCGATGATGTGCTGCAAGACAGGAAATTCTTTATATCGTGGGGAGCCAGGAATAAAAACGTGTGGGACTTCATGAGTGCTATCTGCCAGTATTCCTATCTTCTATCGTATTGTTTCATCCCCCAGGAGTATGACCATACCAGTGTCACCCGGGAAAACTGGCAGTCTTTAGGCTCGATATCCTTTGAAGAGCTTAGTGTTGCCGTTTTTGCCGATGCGATTGACTCGATTGCCCGTGTCTGGCTCAGAGTCTGGCGAAAATACATTAAATGGGAGAGGAAGCAAAGAGCCAGGAAATAAATGCCCAAAAGGCTCAGGATATTTGACCTGTTGGGTCTTACATCCTGCCTTTACGAGCGCTACAATCATAGCAGAGTTCAACCATTCTACCCTCCTCACAGGTGAGGGGAAGCTGTGGATGTCGGGCAGCTTCCCCTTATAGTTTACAGCTTGCCTTTCACAGACCTCCCCGGTCTGATATAACACCCCACACAGGCAGGGGTTTCACCGCTATTTTGGGTTCTGTTCGGTTTTGGTTGTTACATTAGTACTGTGTCATTGCGAGGACACGATAGTGTCCGTGGCAATCTCAATAGATTTATAGATTGCTTCGCTGCCTCTTCGCTCCGCTCAGAGCTTCGGCTCGCAATGACAATAAAAACCAACCAAATGCAAATAAAACCCTATTTTGGGGTGATTGACAAGGTATCAGTGGAGGAACAAACTCAAGTCCCGACAACTAAGGAACATACAATATGTTGCCTCTTTCACTCTGATGCCTCCTCAGCTTCTCTTGATTTCACCGGAGGCGGCTCTGACCTGCCGCTGGAAGCGTCCTGCTTCACTGCCTCTTCCCACTCACGTTCAAGGCGCTCTAACTCCTCAAATTCTTCAGGGTCTATGGTTAAAAACTCCACGCCCAGCCTCATTTTGGCTCCTTACTTACTCAATCACGCAATTGCGCAGTTACTCTTTCAAGTAGCTCCTCGCCCGTCTTTACCCCCCGCACATCCAGCCGGCTACTGCGAAAAGCCCGCACCATTGCCTCAATGAGCCTGGTCTTGCTTATTTTCTTACCACCGCTGAACTTCGCCGCCGAAGCCAGCCCCTCCAGGTAGGCATCCTCCTCACGCCGCAAAAACACGGAC
>CAZEBT010000129.1:0-3498 GCA_964510485.1 uncultured Dehalococcoidales bacterium
GCAAACGATAGGGTGTGAGGGGAAACGCTCACGCCTCCCGTGTTTGGAAAGGAGAGCTTGCTTTGTCTCTAGTTGCGTGTGTTATACACACCACGCCCTCTGGTAGTCCGCTCCATATATTGTCCTTCATTCTATGTCAGATTACTCGTGCACCCCCGGTTGAAAGCTCTCACGTTTAACTTTGCGCAGAAAAGGAAGGGAGAGCTATGTTTTCAGACTTCTACCACAGTGGATCAAGTATAAAAATCAGGATATTAGGTATTCTACTAACGCTGATAATAATTTCAGGCTCGGTTGCACTGATGGCGGGCTGTACCGCCGAAGAAACAGCGACATCACCGGAGGAATCAGCATCAGAAGCAGCACAGGCAGCGCAGTACCCGTTACACGACCCTCTGGTAAGGTTCAAAATCGCTACTACCACCAGTCTCTACGATACAGGCCTCTGGTATCATCTGGAGCCGATTTTTGAGGAGCTGGCCAACGTGGAAATGGACATTATATACGCCGGCACCGGCATAGCCCTTGAGTACGGGCGAAGAGGCGATGTTGATGCCGTTATTGTCCATGATAGAGCCAGAGAAGACGTGTTCATAGCCGATGGTTACGGGATAAACCGCAGGAATTTCGGTTACAATTTCTTCCTGATTGCCGGACCTCCTGACGACCCGGCAGGTATTACTGGGTTAACGGCTGCTGAAGCATTGAAGAAATTGCATGACGAAGGCGTGAAAGATGCCGACGCTGTTAAATTCGTTTCCAGGGGTGATGATTCCGGCACCCATGCCAAGGAAAAGCTAATCTGGCAGCAAGCCGGTTTCGAGTACGAGGACGTCCAGGCATCAGGTACATGGTACATTGAAGCCGGAAAGGGTATGGGGCCCACCCTCTTGATGGCTAACGAGATGCAGGCATACGTCCTGGCGGATATATCAACCTTCCTGGCGTACAACAGAAAGAGTAATCTAAGCATAATATCACTGGTTGATAAGGACCCGATATTCCTCAATGTATATGCAGTTATGGCTATCAACCCGGAAAAGCACCCGAAGGCTAAAAGTGAAATTGCCAATAAGCTAATTAACTGGCTTATTTCCCCTGAAGTCCAGGATATAATTGGTACTTACGGGCAAGCAGAATACGGGCGCTCGCTTTTCTTCCCTCTGGCAGATGGTAGCTGTGATATGCCGGGCTGCCCGCCGGTCGAGGATTACACCAGACCTGTGCCGTAATATGCCATAAAAGCATTAAAATAATATGACTTTTACACGCACTCCCCAGGTGAGAGCGGTATTCGGGAGTATTCATATTGATAGACCTGTGGCAAGGGCTGACTAAAGCAATAGAACTGATTGATAAATGTTTTATAGGTAACCTCACCCCCTCGGTCCCCCTCTCCTTAAAAGGAGAGGGGGAGGGATTAGTTTTGAAGGGGTTTCACCCCTTCAATCTACCCCATCTGAGCAGGGAGGGAGAAAGCGTAGTAGAAGACCCAAGTCCTTCTCTAAAATCTCCTCCCCGTTTGGAGAGGCATACTAAAGGAGAGATTAAGAGAGGTAGAGCCTCTGAATATAGAGAGTTACAGAGGGGCGTAGCCCCTCTTAAAAACACTTCCCCTTCCCCTTTGATAAGGGGAAGGGGATACAGGGGATGGGGTTACCTAATAGAGACCCGAATGGGTCAGGTAAGTAAATAATCCTGTTGCAGTGGTAATGACCTCGTGAAATAGGACTGTAAATTGACCGAGATGTGGCAAGGGCTGACTAAAGCAATAGAACTGATTGTCTCGCTTGACCCGGAGGTAATGCAGATTGCCGGGAGGTCTCTGCAGATTGCGCTGACCTCGGCTATCATTGGCTCTATCATCTGCATACCCATCGGCAGTCTCATCCACTTCAATCGCTTCCCCGGCAAGAGGGTACTCATCAGCCTGATTCAGACCTTCTACAGCATACCTACTGTAGCCGTTGGGCTCTTTGTGTACGTGTTCATTTCGCAGGCGGGGCCCCTGGGCACGCTGGGCATACTGTTCACCCCAACGGCTATTGTCGTGGGGCAGGTGATACTGATTACCCCGATACTGCTCGGGCTGACCATCTCCGCTCTCAACGGAGTGGACAGGGCAATACTGGATACGGCGCGCTCGCTCGGGGCTAACGGCATGCAGATGGCAGTGCTGGTCTTGAAAGAGGCAAGGTTTGCCGTCATGGCGGCGGTTATCATGGGGTTCGGACGTGCCATCTCCGAGGTGGGTATTTCCCTTATGATTGGCGGCAATATCAGGGGCTTCACCCGGGTCATCACCACGGCTATTTCACTGGAGACATCCAAGGGTGATATTGAATTAGCCCTGGCGCTTGGTATAATCCTTATGTTCATAGCCCTGGTTGTTAACGTTATCATGAACAGGATACAGCAGAGGTAACAATGTCCTTAATAGAAACCGTAGACCTATGTCAGAGATTTGGTGAGCGGGAAACCCTGAAGAACATTAACCTGAGGGTTGACCGGGGTGAAGTCTTTGCCCTGATTGGTCCCACCGGCTCCGGCAAGACCACGCTCCTGCGCCTGATAGACCTGCTTGATGTGCCAGCCTCGGGGAAAATACGTTTTGATGGCACCGATGTTACCGAATCGGGCAGGAGGAGATTTGAGGCGCGGCGAAGGATGTCGTTTGTCCTTCAGAAGCCGACGGTGTTTAACACCAGTGTGTACGATAATGTAGCCTGCGGCCTGAAATGGAGAGGAGCGGGAAGGAGCAGCATTCGTGACAGGGTGGGCGCTATCCTGGATATGGTCCGGCTCTCCGCTGAGAAAAACAGGGATGCCAGGACACTATCCGGGGGGGAGGTGCAGAGGGTGGCAATAGCCAGAGCCATAGCCACTGAACCTGAGGTACTGCTCCTGGACGAACCTACCGCAAACCTTGACCCGGTTTCAATATCGGGCATTGAGGAATTGATAAGGGATATAATCCAGCAGTATAACACCACGATAATAATGGCTACCCACGATATGCCCCAGGGGCAGCGGCTGGCTGACAGGGTGGGCTTGCTGCTGGATGGTGAAATCCAGCAGACCGGGGACTGGAGGGAGGTATTCAGCTACCCGCAGAATAGAGAAGTGGCTGATTTCGTGGGTGTTGAGAACACTATCGGCGGGGTAATCGTATCAAGCGAGGATAGAGTGGTCACCATAGATACCGGTAACAATGCCCTGGAGGCAATTACAGATTACTCAACAGGCGAGGAGGTTTACGCCTGTATCAGGCCGGAGGATGTAACCCTGTCCCTCTCCAGAGCCTCAACCAGTGCCAGAAATGTCTTCGCCGGGGAGGTAAGCCGGCTGGTAACGACGGGGCCGCTTACCCGGGTTGAGATAGACTGTGGTTTCCCGCTGGTCGCCCTGGTAACCAGGAGGTCTGCCGAGGAACTGGGCTTAGAGGAAGGGAAGCAGGTCTATAGCAGCTTCAAGGCGACCGGTGTTCATGTAATTAAG
>CAZEBT010000130.1:0-3492 GCA_964510485.1 uncultured Dehalococcoidales bacterium
CGCCCCCTCAATGACTATCTCCTCCCCCGAACCCGAACGGCGCCTCTGCGGCATAGGAATCTGCTTCGCCCTGCTGAGATACTGCCCGGTTACTGACTGCTTGCAATTTTCAATATCAGTAACAATCCCCGTCACTACAATCCGCCCCCCGTGCTCCCCGGCACCAGGCCCCATATCAATAATGTAGTCGGCAGCCCTCATCATCGCTTCATCGTGCTCCACAATCAGTATCGTATTACCCAGGTCCCGTAGCCTCTTCAGGGTCTCAATCAAACGGTAGTTGTCCGCCAGGTGCAGACCCACTGTCGGCTCATCACAGATGTAAAGCACCCCCATCAGCCCGCTGCCAATCTGCGTTGCCAGGCGAATCCGCTGTGCTTCACCACCACTCAGGGTAGCTGATGGACGGTCAAGGGTAAGATAGTCAAGACCGATATCCCTGAGAAAACCGAGCCGCGCCTGAATCTCCTTGATAATCTGCCGCGCTATTGTTTGCTCCCGCTTGCTGAGCACCGCCCGGCTACCATCACTACCCAGGGCTGCTACCCATTTCAGCGCCTCAACCACTGATATTGAGCTAATCTCCATAATATTGCTACCACCAATAGTTACTGCCAGGGCCTCCGGTTTGAGTCTCTTCCCCTGGCAGACCGGACACAACCGCGTCGTCATATAACGCTCTATCCTGAACCGGGAGTAATCGGACTCGGTATCACGGTAGAGCCTCTCCAGAGCGGGGATTACACCCTCCCAGCCAGCCGAGTACTCCCTCACCCGACCAAACCTGTTTCGGTACCTGACCCCCTCCCCACCCTCACCGTAGAGGATGACATCGAGCTGCTGCCTGGTCAGGTTCTTCACCGGCGTCTGCATTGAGAAGCCGCGCCGCTGCGCTACTGATGCAATCCGGGGGAGATACCACGTGTGTGTGGCAAAGGGATGGATAGCACCCTCGTCCAGCGACAGCCCCCTGTCGGGGATTATCAGTTCAGGGTCTATCTCCCGCTTGACCCCCAGCCCGGTACAGGCAGGACAGGCACCGTGGGGGCTGTTGAAGCTAAACGTCCGCGGAGCAATCTCACCCAGGCTGATTTCACAGTGCACGCAGGCAAAATGCTCCGAGAAAAGCAGCTCCTCCCCATCAACAATTGACACCAGCGCCACCCCTGCCCCCAGCTTGAGGGCAGTCTCCACCGAATCTGCAATACGGCTCTGGCTACCACTCTGCCCCACCACCAGCCTGTCCACCACCACCTCAATGGAGTGCATCTTGTACTTGTCAAGCTGAAATGTCTCAGAGAGGTCGCGAATCTCTCCATCAACCCGCACCCTCACATAACCCGCCCTGCGCAGGTCTTCAAACACCGTCTGGTACTCACCCTTGCGGCCCCTGACCAGCGGCGCCAGAATCATTATTCGGGTATTCTCAGGGATACCCAGAATGGCATCTACAATCTGCTGCACTGTCTGCCTCGATATCTCCCTGCCGCACCTGGGGCAGTGGGGATGACCAACCCTGGCAAAGAGAAGACGCAGGTAATCATAGACCTCGGTTATAGTACCCATTGTTGACCGCGGGTTCTTGCTGGCACCCCTCTGGTCTATTGAGATGGCGGGGCTTAACCCCCCAATATAATCAACCTCCGGCTTCTCCATCCTGCCCAGGAACTGCCGGGCATACGCCGATAAAGATTCCATATAGCGGCGCTGCCCCTCAGCATAGATGGTATCAAACGCCAGTGAGCTCTTGCCCGAGCCGGAGACGCCGGTTATAACCACCAGCTTATCACGGGGTATGGTTACATCAATGTTCTTCAGGTTATGCTCGCAGGCGCCCCGGACAACAATTGAATCTAACGACATGTTCCCTCCAAAATTATTGTAACACTTGCCCTCAAGCCCTCACAAGCCGTGCCTCGTTGACACCAGAATAACTTAGCTGTAACATATTGCCCAGAGATACCATGCTTGCCAAGGTAATAAGCTGCGCCATTGTCGGGCTGGAGGGGATTATCGTTGAGGTCGAGGTAGATATTTCCTCCGGCCTGCCCTCGTTTACCATTGTCGGCTTGCCGGACGCCGCTGTTCAGGAAGCCAGGGAGCGGGTAAGGGCCGCTATCCGAAACTCTCACTTCAACTTCCCCATGAAGCGCATTGTGGTCAACCTCGCCCCGGCAAATCTCAAGAAAGCCGGCCCGGCCTATGATTTACCCATTGCCATTGGCATCCTCCTCGGCTCGGAGCAGGTTTTCGCCGATGTCTCTGAAACCATCCTGCTCGGTGAACTCTCCCTGGATGGCGGCCTGCGCCACACCACCGGTATCCTGCCTATGGTTGCCATGAGCAAGGAGAAAGGGTTCTCCACTGTCATCATCCCTGATGCCGATGCCAGAGAGGCATCCCTGATAGAAGGCACTAAAACCATCCCCTTCAGCTCATTGTCCCAGTTAGTCAGCTATCTACGGGGAGAAATACCGGCACCAGAATATCAGCCTGTAGAAGCGGATGAATACACCCCGCCAATCTCTCTAGCTACCGACCTGGCTCATGTCAAGGGGCAAGAGCACGTCAAGAGGGCCCTGGAGGTAGCTGCTGCCGGCGGGCACAATGTAATAATGATAGGCCCCCCCGGCAGTGGTAAAACACTGCTGGCACGTGCCCTCTCGACAATACTGCCGCCGATGACCAGTGAGGAAGCCCTGGAGGTTACCAAGATTTATAGTGTAAGCGGTCTTTTGCCATCGGATATCCCCCTGATGAAACAGCGACCCTTCCGCTCCCCCCACTACACCACCTCCAATGTCGGCCTGGTGGGCGGCGGCCACTGGCCGAAACCCGGCGAAATAAGTCTCAGTCACCGGGGTGTCCTCTTCCTTGACGAACTCCCTGAGTTCGGGCACCCCCTGCTTGAGCTATTGCGTCAGCCTATGGAAGACAAGGTCATCACCATCAGCCGGGCTCAGGGGAGTGTTACCTTCCCGGCAAACTTTATGCTGGCAGGAGCCATGAATCCCTGCCCCTGCGGCTATTATGGCGACCCCTTTAAAGAGTGTACCTGCTCACATAGCCTGGTTTCTCGATACCAGAAGCGCATCAGCGGGCCGTTTCTTGACCGCGTCGATATATTTGTCGAAGTGCCTCGCATTGACTACGAGAAACTGACTGATGAACGGCTAGGGGAGACATCAGCCAAGGTACAGGAGCGGGTCAAAGCCACCCGCTGGCGACAGCAAGAGCGCTTTAACGGCACCAAGCTGACCTGTAACGCCGAAATGACACCGGCTGAGGTAAGAGAGTTCTGCCAGGTGGAAGAGTCCGCGCAGAGCCTCCTGAAAGCCGCCATGAACCAGCTTAGCCTCTCCGCCCGTGCCTTCCACCGTGTTCTCAAGCTGGCCCGAACTATCGCCGACCAGGAGAACAGCGATATAATTCGGGCACCTCACCTGGCCGAAGCCATTCAATACCGCCCGAGAAGCCTGTTATAGGCAGGTC
>CAZEBT010000131.1:0-3474 GCA_964510485.1 uncultured Dehalococcoidales bacterium
AGGCACTAACGGATAGCTTGGGGCTCTACGGTCAGCTTCGGCGTACCTCAAAATACGCCAAGTTTGATGGCCAGCCGGAGCGAACCTGGCGGACCTCACGCAGTACCCACCCTGCCGGAACCTTTGAGGTGCAGAAGATCGTTCTTGCCGGGAGAGGACTGGGCTTGCCCCGGGTGCCGGCCAAGTTCAACAAACAGATCGCCGATGCTCTGGAAGAACGGAGATAGCCAACGGAGCGAATTGAGACCGAATCAACTTAAAGGAGAAAGATAATGGATTTTTCTTTCAGCGAAGAACAGGAAATGCTTAGAACAACAGCTCGCGATTTTCTGGAGAAGGAGTGCACCGAAAGCTTCGTCAGGGAAGTGGAAGACGATGAAAAAGGTTACTCCCCGGAGCTGTGGCGCCAGATAGCTGACCTGGGATGGCTGGGGCTTATCTATCCTGAAGAATACGGCGGCGCTGATATGAATGTCATGGACCTGGCTGTCCTCTATGAGGAGTTTGGCCGGGCGATGTTCCCCGGTCCTCACCTTTCTACCGTGGTTCTCTGTGGCAACACCATACTGAATGCTGGTAGTAGCGAGCAGAAGGCAGACCTGCTACCCAAAATAGTCTCCGGAGATTCGATTCTTGCCATGGCACTGACCGAGCCGGAGTCAAGCTGGGACGGCAAACCCTGGGACGCTGAGGGGGTAACTGTTACTGCTACCGCTGACGGAGACGACTATATTATTGACGGCACCAAGCTATTCGTTCACGATGCCCATATTGCCGATTACCTGCTCTGTGTCTGCCGGACCAAACAGGGGGGAAATCCTGAGGACGGAATTACGCTGTTCCTGGTGGATGCCAGGGACCCGGCAATAAGCTATACCCTGCTGGACACAACTGCCCACGACAAACAGAGTGAGGTGGTTCTGAACAAAGTGCGGGTTCCCAAGAAGAACATAGTAGGCGAACTTAACGGTGGCTGGGCTCCTCTTGCCAGGAGTATGCAGATGGGTGCCATAATGCTGTGTGCTGCCATGCTCGGTGCCGGGCAGAAACTTGTGGAGATAACCGTGGACTATGCCAGGACCAGGGTACAGTTTGATATGCCGATTGGCATTAATCAGTACATCCAGGAGCACTGCTGTTACCAGTATGCTGACGTGGATGGTATTCGGTGGGCTACTTACTATGCTGCCTGGAAACTCACCCGGGGTATGCCATGCGATATAGAGGTAGCCATTGCTAAAGCCTGGGCAAGCGATGCTCACGAGAGGGCCTGCTGGTTTGCTCACCAGGTCTTTGCCGGTATTGGCTACACGGTGCTTGATGGCGTGGTACCTCTATACTCGAGGCGGGGGAAGACAATGCAACTCTACCTGGGCGATACCCCCTATCACAAAGAGAAGATAGTCCAGCAACTGGAGAAGTTCCCCGCTCCCGAAAAACCCAAAGGAAAGCCCCTCGGCCTCTGGGCTGACGACCCGGAACTGATTATACCTGACTGGTATGAGGCGTTTGCCAAGGGCGGATAAAAAGGTAGCCGGATATTTAGTTTTGCAGAACGGTGCTCCCTGCCAGGGGGTGCCGTTCTTTGTTATATGCTGTTGAATCTGGTCAGAGAAACAGGCAGGGCGCCAGGGTTAGATACCGCCGGCCTTGACCAGCGGTATTCCGGCAGCGCATAATGGGCAGTCCTCCGGGGCGTAGTTCTGGACCACGGTGCGGTGGCAGCTAAACAGGGGTACCCCGAAGTCTATGCCCTGTTCGGAGCGGTCAACTAATATGCCGATGCCGGCGACTACACCCTCTTGCCTGGCTACCGCCGCCATAACTTCCCGTATTGAGCCACCCTTCGTCAGGACATCATCAACCACAAGTACCCTTTCACCGGACGCGATGCTGGAGCCTCGTCGGAAGCTCCTCTCTCCATTAGCCTCCTTTTCGGCGAAGGCGGCTCGCTTTCCCAGCTGTCTGGCTACCTCAAAAGCCAGGATAATACCGCCGGTGGTGGGACCGGCAACCAGTTGAATTTCCTGCCCGCGGAAGTGCTCGGCAATCACGCGGCAGAGCTGTTCAACATACGCGGGGTGTTGCAGAACCCGCATCTTCTCCCAGTAGACCGGGGAGTGTAACCCGGAGGTAAGCAGGAAGTGCCCCTTGAGTATAGCCCCTGATTTCTCGAAGATTTCCTCTACACTATTTATATTATCCATTTTATTCGTTTGTAGCGCTGGCTATCTGCTCCTGGAAGGGGTAGTTAGCCGCCAGCCCCCATTTACTTGGCGGCCAGATGGACAGCCAGGCTTTGCCAATTATTTTCTCTCGTGGTGCTGTCCAGCCGTTACGGGAATCGTTGGTATTATTGCGATTGTCGCCAAGGACAAAGTACTCGTTCTCTGGAATCGGGAATCCTATGAAGTAACTTTTAGCCACTTCCTTGATATAAGGCTCATCCAGCAGCAGGACGCCTCCGTCTTCTTCGTGGATATAGACGGTGCCATCCTTGACCTCTACGGACTCGCCGGGCAGCCCGATGATGCGCTTGATATAGCTATCGCGCACCCTATTAGGTGGATGAAATACGATAACATCGCCCCTTTCCGGTTCGTGAACCCGGTAAACGAGCTTATTGACCACCAGTCGCTGCTCATTCCAGAAATTAGGCTCCATGCTGGGACCATAGACAACGAAGGTCTGTACCGTGCTTTGCAGACCCACGAAGATTACCACCACTATTGCCAGCAACGTGAAAAATTCGCGGACGGCACCTTTCATTGCTATGCGGCTCTCTTTCCAGGTTTAATCTCAATTATACTCTAATCCCCCTGGTTCTGCCAGTCAGACTGAGGCTCACCGGGCAACGTTGCACTCTTTCTGGGGGAGGTGCTAGAATTCAAGCAAGATGGACTATATGGAGCAGGCAATTTCTCTGGCAAGGCTGGCTCTGGGGCAGGTCAGCCCTAATCCGGCAGTAGGGGCGATAGTGGTCAAAAACGGCGTGGTGATAGGACAGGGCTATACCCAGCCTCCGGGCTCATGGCATGCCGAGGTGGTCGCTCTAAAGCAGGCTGGAGAAGAGGCAAGGGGCGGTGCCATGTATGTTACCCTGGAGCCATGCTGCCACCACGGGCGGACGCCGCCGTGTACTCAGGCTATCATTGCTGCCGGCATTGCTGATGTCCATCTGGCTCTGCTCGACCCGAACCCGCTGGTCTCAGGGAAGGGGAAGGAGGAGCTGGAGAAGGAAGGTATCACGGTACACGTGGGCGAGCATGAGGAGGAAGCCAGGGAGATTAACGAAGCCTATGCCAAGTTCATTACTACGGGGATGCCCTTTGTTACCGTCAAGTTCGCTATGAGCCTGGACGGGAAGATTGCCACCAGGAGCGGTGATTCAAGGTGGATTAGTGGTAGCGAGGCAAGACGGTATGTCCATTATCTGCGCTATACCACTGATGCCATTATGGTGGGAGCGAACAC
>CAZEBT010000132.1:0-3423 GCA_964510485.1 uncultured Dehalococcoidales bacterium
GGTGTGGAAGCAGTTAATGCATACCACCGGATTGATACCGGACTTCCTGATAACACCGATAAGGTGCAGCATATTGGGCAAGCCCTTCTCCAGAAGCCCCAGGTCCTCCTTGGTATAAGCCTCGGGCAGCGGAATACCAGCCACCACCTTGGGGCCGCCGCCGTGCATCTTCAGCGCCCGGATGGTGGTGGTCAGCACCGATACGTGGGGCTTAAGCCCGCTGTAGCGGCACTTGACATTCCAGAACTTTTCAAAGCCGATGTCAGCGGCAAAGCCGCTCTCGGTAATATGGTAATCGAACATCTTCAAGCCGATGCGGTCGGCAATGATTGAGGACTGACCCACGGCGATATTAGCGAAGGGACCGGCGTGTACCATAAGGGGCTGGTACTCTACGGTACAGCAGAGGGTGGGGTTGATGGTGTTGCGCATCCAGGCGGTCATGGCACCGCCCACCTCAAGGTCACTGGTGGTGATGGGTTTACCCTTCTTATCGAAGGCGACGGTGATATTGTCCATCCTCTCCCGCAGGTCGGCCAGGTCACGGACGATGGACAGCATAGCCATCAGCTCACTGCTTACGGCGATGCCGAATTTAGACTGCATCGTGAAACCGTCCATACGGCCGCCGATGCCGATGATGATATTGCGCAGGCTCTGAGCACAGAAGTCCATAATCCAGCCCATCTCCACCCGGGTGGGGTCAATATTCAGGCGGCGCATCTTGGTAAGCCGGTCCAGCTGCTCGTCATCATAGTTTCTCTCGTGCTGCATACGGGCGGTAAGCGCCACCATAGCCAGGTTGTGGGCGTTCATAATATCGTTGATGTCGCCGGTAAGCCCCATGGAAAACTCGGTCATGGGGATAAGCAGGGCGTTACCGCCGCCGGCCGCCGTGCCCTTAATATTCATCGTCGGGCCGCCCGAAGGCTGCCGGAGACAGCCGCCGACACTCAATCCCCGCTTGCCCATGCCTTCCATAAGCCCGCAGGAGGTGGTGCTCTTCCCCTCCCCCAGTGGCGTGGGGGTTATGGCGGTTACCTCAATGTACTTGCCGTCCGGTTTGCTTTTAAGACGCTCGATGATTTTCATGAAATCGAGCCTGCATAATCTCCCGTAAGGGATAACCTCATCCTTCTGCAGGTTCAGCTTCTCCCGCCACTCATCAGGGGTCGGCATGTTCTCTTCAGCCGCCTCGGAAATTTGCCAGTCCTTCATCTTTGTCGCGTCGTAGGCCACTGCAACCTCCTTTTTAATTTGTTGTAGCGGTAGCTATCAGAGCCTGATAGATATTTCTAACCTCTTTAATAATCTGAGGGCTGGACTCGAAGAGGGGGCGATCGGCAAGGTCAGCGTCAACTACGGCTTGGTCATAGGGGATAAAACCGAGGAATTCAAAACCGGACAGGCTGGAGGTTAGAAACTCTCGTTCAGACTCGCTCCGGACCTTGCTGCCTACAATGGCAATATTATTTAAACCAATCTCCTCGGCCAGTTTTCTGATTCTATAAGCAGTCTCGACACTTCTTCGGCTTGGTTCCACGACTATAATTAATCTATCTACGGCTCTGGCGGTAGCCCGCCCCAGATGCTCTACTCCAGCCTCCATATCCAGAATAACTACTTCATCCCTTCCCAGGAGAAGATGGGTGACCAGGGCTTGCAGGAGGGCGTTTTCCGGGCAATAGCAGCCGGTGCCACCCTTTTTAATCCGCCCCATTACCATCAATCTAACTCCATTATATTTGAGGGAATACTTCTCTGGCAAATCATCAACCTTGGGATTTAGCTTAAAAAAGCCCCCTGACTTGCCCGGTGGCACTCCCGTCCGTTCCTCGATAAGGGCGCTCATCTCGGAGATGGGGGTTATGTCATCAGGATTGGGGACGCCAAGGGTGGCCGCCAGATTAGAATTGGGGTCAGCGTCTATGGCTAAAACGGAATAGCCCGCCTCGGCGAATATCTTGGAAAGCAGAGAGGCTAATGTTGTCTTGCCGACACCGCCTTTACCGCTAATAGCGATTTTCATTGAAATATTGCTTTTACCAAAATAAAGCTGAGACTTCGGGGGAAAGTTCTCAGCTTAAAACCGGGCCTGTTATCTGATAACGCCCAACACATAGTTTATCTCATGGGGAATTAGAAGTCAAGCAATTCTAGCTGTGGGTCACCTCTCCTCGGTAGCCATTATCTGGTAGACGCTGACTTCAGGTTTTTCCACCAGAAGGGGCTCAATTTTCTCATACAGCTTAACTCTCTGCCCCGACTTTTCCCATGCCTCCCAGTCCTTCAGGCTTCGCCAGGTGCTCAGCACCGAGATTACCGACGGGTCTTCGGTACCAGCTAAGGACTCTCCATGTATATAGCCCGGGTAATTCATAGCTGCCGTCCTGAGTGCCCTGAGCAAGGGGAGGAGGTCTCCCTTCTTGCCTTCCTTCAGGTGACGCTGTATTACCACTCTTATCATCACCAGCCTCCTTTCATATTGATGGCATTACGAACCTGTCCTCTGCTCCTGTATAAGCTTCTCCCCATACTCAAGCAAGAGCCTGGCTCGTTCCGGTGCTAAGTCCTTTCTGGATTCCAGGTAGGTCTTCAAGGCGTCAAGGGGGCTTATTTCCTCAGCGGCTAGTCCCCCCAGCCTGAGGCGGCTCTCCCGTTTAATATCCTTGGCAATGGTAAAATAATGAGCCTCCTTCAGGGAATGCCTGATGTCATTGTCCCTGAGCTGACCCTCGCCCTCCGCCGGCAGGCTGATACTCAGCCGCACTATGGCATCCCTGACCTTATCCTGCTGTTCAGCGATAGCCCTGAGCACTGTTGAAGTGGGTTCGGCATCCGCTGAAATATCAACATTGATAGTAAGAAAGCGCCGCCCGGTCAGTTGGTGGAAATCAAAGGAAACCTGCCTCCTGCCAGTTTCTTTCTCTGGCTCAATCTCCACCAGATAGAAACCCTTTTCATCCTCCGCTTCGCTGAAATCCAGCCGTTCCAGGCTGCCGGCGTAGACCACCGGGGGACTCTGGTTCAAGACCTGGTGCCGGTGAATATGACCCAGGGCAACATAATCGAAGGCGGGATGGGCAACATTGCTCAGCAATAAGGCATGCTCCTGCCCTATGGTCATCGAGCTCTCCGAGCCTACCTTAGCGCCGGAGACCCAGACATGCGCCGCCAGCACCGCCGGCAGTTTGGGGTCAAGCTCTTGAGCCTTGTCAGCGATGACTTTGGTCAATGCCTGCTGCAACCTCTGATTTATCTGGTCGAAGGTAAGGTTTTTGGTCTCTTCTCTGGTCAACAGGGCGCTACGCCTCAGCCAGGGCAAAGAGACGATTTGAACTTCGCCGCTTTTGGTCGGGATGGTGTAAACTTCAGGGCGGTTGGAGACATAGACATTTTTCACCGCCAGGGTATCAAAGATTT
>CAZEBT010000133.1:0-3418 GCA_964510485.1 uncultured Dehalococcoidales bacterium
GCACCGAAGAAAGAACCATCTATAACTCGGCAACATGCCTCAAATCGGCTAACTCGATAGCCGATGCCATATTTCTGGTCGACAATCAGAGGTACGTCAGAAAGAACGCCTCACTGAGGACCAACCTCTCCCAGATCAACTCTCTGATTGTCGAACCATTCTACAACATACTCTGTGCCGGCGAAGAGAAGAAGCCCAAATATGTGGGCACCAGATTACTTGATGCCGGAGATATAATACAGACCCTGTTAGGGTGGACAGTAATCGGCTACGGCAGGTCACCACTGCCAGTAATCAGGCTCCCCTTTAAATCAGCCGACAGCTTCAGGGATAAAAGCGGCGAAATCCACAGGGGAATTGAGGCAATGGATGCAGCCGTAAGCGAGCTATCGTTCCCCTGCGACCCTGAAGATGCCGCCAGAGCACTATATCTCCTTTCAGCACCAACCAAGGAAATGAACCTCACCGTAATCAAAGAACTCGGGGAATACCTGAAAAGTCTGGCACCGGATGCCATAATAAGAAATGGCGACTACCCGAGAGAAAAAAGCCACCTGGATGTCTCCGTAGTCCTGTCTGAACTCAGGAATGTTGAGAAGATCAAGAAATACTATGCTGAAGCAGCCAACGTCGTCTCCTCGGTAAAAAGAAGGCAAAAACAGATAGAGGGCAAACTAAAAGAAATAGACGATTTCGCCAAGGATGTACCCTCACTGCTATAAACAGCCAATCCAGGTGACCACAAATGTAAATATCCGCCCCGGATAAGCCGGCACCGAGGCGGATATTTCTATTCCTTCCGCTGATTAAAAAAACACCGGTTATCTGCCCCGAAAACCCTTTGGAAACCAGCCAGTATGCGGTATAATAATAGGAATAGTAATATGGCTTCTCAGGTCTTTTATCGTAAGTGGCGTCCCCAGACCCTGGCTGAAGTAGTTGGCCAGGAACCGGTAACACAGACACTACTCAACGCTCTCACCAGTGGTCGTATATCTCACGCCTATCTTTTTTGCGGACCGCGGGGAACAGGTAAGACCAGCACCAGCCGTGCTCTGGCCAAGGCGGTAAACTGTCTCACCAATGGCCACGGCGAGCCGTGCAACGCCTGCTCCATGTGTCAGGCAATAACCGAAGGCAGAGCACTGGATGTCATAGAAATTGATGCCGCCAGCAACACCAGCGTTGAGGACATCCGTAGCCTCCGTGAGAAGGTCAATTACGCCCCCAACCAGGCACGCTACAAGGTCTATATCATAGATGAAGTCCACATGCTCAGCACCAGCGCCTCAAATGCCCTGCTGAAAACCCTTGAGGAACCACCCTCCCACGTCATTTTTATCCTGGCTACCACCGAGTCCCACAAAATCCTGCCTACCATTATGTCAAGATGTCAGCACTTCGACTTCCGCCGCCTCCCCCAGAACGACATAGTCTCAAAGCTAGACCACATCTGCACCACAGAGACGATTACCATAGAACCCGAGGCGGTACGGCTTATTGCCAGGAGTGCCACCGGCAGCCTGCGAGACGCTGAAAACCTGCTGGAGCAGCTAACCACCTACTACGGCTCCACGATTGGATTCGAGCAGGTCAAAGCCACCCTCGGCATTACCGCAGACTGGCGAACCAGAGAGCTGGTCAAGCACATCATTAACAATGATATATCTGCCGGGGTAGCAACTATCAACAGTGTCAATAATGACGGCCTGGATTTACGCCAGTTCAATCGGGAGCTGGTGGAATACCTCAGAGCCCTCCTTCTGGTAAAGACTGGCTCCGATGATGAGGTTGACCTCACCGCCGAAGACATAGCCGAGCTAAAGGGTCTGGCCGCCACGGCTTCCCTCACCCAGGTATTGAAGGCTGTCAAGCTCTTCGGCAGCCTTGATTTTGGCTTTAATACCTACTCCACCCTGCCTCTCGAGCTGGCAATAGTTGACTGCTCCCTCGCCGCAGAGGATAAGGAAACCACCACCAAACAGACCGAGCCTGAATCTCGCCAGCCTCAAAAGGTAGCTACCCCACCCCTCACCCAACCCCCTACCAGACCACCTGAACCCGAACCTAAACCCGAGCCTGATACTGCTCCCCAACAGGAGGCTGATGCCAGTATCCCACCACCAGAGGCTGATGCCAGCATCCCGCCACCGGAGCCCGGAAGTGAAATAGAACAGCTCAGGCAGGACTGGAAAACGATGATTGAACAGGCACCACAGGATACCAGAAGGACACCAGCCATTGCCATCCTGAGAAGCGCCGGCATTATACCGGTAGCAATTGAGAATGATACAGTAGTCCTTTCTTTTAGATATCCGGTATTCAAGGAGAAACTTGAAGACCTGGAAAACCTTCGGGTAGCCGAAAGTGTTATAAGCTCCTTCCTGGGGCATCCCTGCCACGTACACTGTATCCTCGAAGACAACCATCTACTGAAGGCGGCACTAAAAATGGGCGCCAAAATCGTTGATGTGGAGGAAAAATGAATTTATCCATGTTAAACCAGGCCCGACAGCTCAAATCAAAGCTGGACCAGGTCCAAAAAGAACTGAGCAAAACCAGCATTGAAGCCGAATCAGGTAAGGGTGCCGTCAGGGTCACCGTTAATGGTCAGCAGAAAATACTCTCAATAAAAATATCGCCCGGGGTAATAGACCCCAACAAGCCGGAAGACCTGGAAAAACTGCTTCTGGAGGCGATAAGCGAAGCCACCGAAAAATCCCAGAAACTGGCCGCCAAGCGTCTGGGCAAGTTAACCGGCGGCATCAAAATCCCGGGGCTGATGTGACTACAGTTAAGGAGAGCCAAGCATGAACCAGGGAGGCATACCGGCTGCCGACGCCATAAACAAGCTCATCCAGGAGCTGAACAGGCTACCTGGCATCGGACCCAAGAGCGCCCAGCGCCTCACCTATTACCTGCTGCGTGCCCCCGATGAGCAGACCAGGCTCCTCGCTGAAGCAATACTGACCCTAAAACAGAAGATTACCCTCTGCTCCGGCTGTTTCAATGTCACCGACTCTGACCCCTGCCCTATCTGCCGCAGTGACCGGCGCGACCGCACCACCATCTGCGTTGTTGAACAGCCGCAGGACATACTAGCCCTGGAGCATACCGGGATTTACCAGGGACTCTACCACGTGCTCCACGGCGCCATCTCGCCAACCGAGGGCGTTGGTGCTAACGATGTCAGAATCAGGGAGCTTACCGCCCGCCTACAGGCGGGCTCAGTAAAGGAGGTCATCCTGGGCACCAACCCCAATCTTGAGGGAGAGCAGACCGCCATGTACCTCAATCACATCATCTCACCGATGGGCATCAGGGTCACCCGCCTCGCCCGCGGACTCCCCTTCGGCACCGAACTGGAATACGCCGACGACGCCACCCTCACCAGTGCCATCGAAGGCCGGCAGGAGTT
>CAZEBT010000134.1:0-3400 GCA_964510485.1 uncultured Dehalococcoidales bacterium
CTGGCATCGTCAACACCGAGAGAAAATATCAGGCTGGTGATAGGAAGCCTGGGAATAGAGGACTACCTAAGGTGTATGATTGCCGCTGAGGATGTATCCCTCGGTAAACCCGACCCGCAGGTCTTCCTGCTGGCTGCCAAGAGATTAGGAGTTGAGCCGGGGAACTGTATTGTTATTGAGGATGCTGTCGCCGGCGTTGCCGCCGCCAGGAGAGCCGGGATGCGGTGTCTGGCAGTGACCACCACCCACCCCAGAGCCAGCCTCGGGGAAGCCGACCTTATCGTTGACAGCCTGGTAGAGGTAAGTGTGGACGACATGGAGAGGCTTCTGGCTGAATAATCTTAAGGTCTGATGAGAGAATTATACTATCAGTGGAAAGGAATTGAAGGGACTAATACTACCAAAAAGAGAGTTAAAGAGAGGCAAAGCCTCTCTTCTATAACCAGTCCCCCTTCCCCTTGATAAGGGGAAGGGGGATATAGGTGGATAGGGTTCCCCAATTTAATTAAAAATATAAAGAGGGTGATGTTGATAATAAGCTTCTTAATAGCTGCACAAGGAGGTAGAAAATAAAAATAAATATGGAAAGGTCTCTGGTCTTAATCAAGCCCGATGCCATGCAGAGGGGGCTGGCAGGCAAAATTATCAGCCGTATTGAGGAGCAGGGTATGAAGCCGGTGGCACTCAAGATGCTGCACATGGACGAAGCCCTGGCCAAACGACACTACGCCATACATGCCGGTAAGCCCTTCTTTGAGGGGTTAATAGAATATATAACCTTGACGCCGATAATTGCCATTGTTTTTGAGGGTAAAGATGCTGTGGAGGTAATCAGAAAAACAATGGGGGCAACCGACCCCACCAGGGCTGAGGCAGGAACCATCAGGGCTGATTTCGGAGCGGATATCCAGAACAACGCCGTCCACGGGTCTGATTCGGTGGGGACTGCCGAAAGCGAAATCAAATTATTCTTCAGCCAAGACGAAATCTTTGATTATTGAATCCTGATTACGGGGACAGCCCGGCTCCACAGCTCGGCAAGCTGGTAGTACTCCCGCTCCAGAGGGGTAAAAATGTGCACGATAACGTCGCCAAAATCAAACAGGAGCCACCCCGAGTCCAGCGTCCCCTCACGATGATGTGGCAGGACCCCCTCCTTTTTCAGCGTCTGCTCAACATCATCATAGATTGCCTTAATCTGTCGCTCACTCTCGCCGCTGCATATCACGAAATAACTGGCAAAGCTGCACACCTCGCGGACATCCAGTAATAAAATATCCGAAGCCTGCTTGTCGCTGGCGGCCTCTACAACCCTCCGGGCGACATCTATCCCTTCCAGAAACCGACCTCCGCAGGAAAAGACTATATGGGTATTATATCACAGTCAGGGTGGCTTTCATTACCGACTGAAGGTGCCTTGACACCCGGTTTGAGTAAAGATATTATGCAATCAGTACCTGGGAGGGGGGACTCATGTCGGGCCTACTCTTTGGAACTGGCGGCACACCCCACAGCGCCAAATCATCGTCCAGTATTGACGGCATTACCCGCCTTGCTGAGCTTGGGCTGGGCTGTATGGAGCTTGAATTCGTCCAGGGGGTAAGAATGGGTGAGGCTGGAGCCCGTCTGGTTGCCGAAACGGCTAACAGGGAGGGGATAGAACTATCAGCCCATGCCCCCTATTATATAAACCTCAACGCCCGTGAGCCGGAGAAGATAGGGGCAAGCCAGGGCAGACTGCTTCAAACAGCCCGCATTGCCGCCCTGTGTGGTGCCCGGAGCGTTGTCTTCCACCCCGCCTTTTACCTCGGCGACCCGCCGGAAAAGGCTTATGGCAGGGTAAAAAAACACCTGGCAGAGGTAGTCAGCCAGCTCCAGCAGGAGGGTAACCCGGTATTGATTAGACCTGAGCTCATGGGCAAGCCGAGCGAGTTCGGGAACCTGGAGGAGTTACTTGAGCTGTCCTCTGAGCTGGACGGGGTTGCTCCCTGCATAGACTTTGCCCACTGTCATGCCAGAAACGGAGGGTTCAACTCTTACCAGGAATTCGCTTCTGTTCTGGCACAAATCGAAGAGCGCCTGGGCAGGTCTGCCCTCGATGATATGCATATCCACATGTCCGGGATTGCCTATGGTAAGAAGGGGGAAATAAAACACCTGAGACTTGAAGATTCGGACCTGCATTATGCTGAACTCCTCAGGGCGCTGAGCGACTATGAAGCCAGGGGTCTGCTAATCTGCGAAAGCCCGCGCGAGTATATGGCAGAGGATGCCCTGCTTCTGCAAAAAACCTACAATAATCTGCGGAAAACCTCCTGACCTCCATTGTTTGCCATCCAAAACTGTTTCCTAAGAAAAAAGTACCAGCCAAAGTGAAACAATTGTTTCTCAATCTTGACCTTTCCTGACCTTTCTTGCGAACTGCTAAAGTGGTATAATGAGTGCAGAATAAATAGAGGCAGGGAGCCCAAACAGCAGGTGAGGTGAGGGATGAAACCAAGGTGGAGGCGCATTAGCCTCATATATATCCTTATAATAATTGCCGGGATAGCACTGATTACCTTTGTTTTATACACGCCTCAGCAGGGAGCAGAGGAGAAGCTCTCCCTGAGTGAAGTCATAAATATGTCACAAAACAACGCGATAGAAAAGCTCGTCATTGATGGCGAGTGGCTGGTAGTTACGCCTAAAGATGGCAAGGAATTCAAGGTTAATATAGCCAATTTCAATTTTGATGGCCTCAAAGAAATTGGTCTCAAGCTTGATGGCTTGGAATATGATATCAAACCCAGTGGCCTCAACTGGGGGAACATGTTAATCGGATTCCTGCCCCTACTTTTGCTTGGTGGCTTAATCTTCTTCCTCTTCTTCCGCGCTCGGGGAGCCAATAACCAGGCTCTCAGCTTTGGTCGCAGCCGGGCACGGCTCTTCCCCGGCGATAAACCCTCAGTAACCTTTGAGGATGTTGCCGGTGTCGACGAAGCCAAGCAGGAGCTGTCCGAAGTGGTGGACTTTCTGAAGTCGCGCGAGAAGTTTCAGGGCCTGGGGGCGCGTATCCCCCGCGGCATACTACTGATAGGTCCGCCGGGCACAGGAAAAACGCTTCTCGCCCGGGCAATAGCCGGTGAAGCCGGGGTTCCCTTCTTCTCTATCAGTGGCAGCGAGTTTGTAGAGATGTTTGTCGGCGTCGGTGCTTCCAGGGTGCGTGACCTCTTTGACCAGGCTAAACGCAATACCCCCTGCATCATCTTCATGGATGAGATTGATGCGGTGGGCCGCCACCGTGGCGCCGGACTGGGCGGCAGCCACGATGAGAGGGAGCAGACCCTGAACCAGATTCTCACCGAGATGGACGGCTTTGATACCAATACCAGCGTGATTGTCCTGGCGGCTACCAACC
>CAZEBT010000135.1:0-3391 GCA_964510485.1 uncultured Dehalococcoidales bacterium
ATCGTTTAGAGGTCAGCAGTGAGAATTTCCTCACACCAGGGCTGCCAGTGTATCAGGCAGTGGCTTATCTGCCTTCCGGTAGTGACCCGCCTGGTGCCTGGCTGCCTGAAGTATCTCCTCAGGACTGGCCTCCACCCGCTGCCCCCGGTAGCCCCCGGGCGATAGCGCCGCCACGACATCCGGCATTCGCTCCCAGTCGACCGTCTCCTCTACATCAAGCCTCCCCCTCAGTGCTCTCAGGACGCTCTTCTTATGGTGGGGTAGCTTCCAGGTCTCGGGGTCTTCAGGGTCGCCAACTATAGCAAACGCCTCCCTGGGCAAGCCCTCTCTGGTCCTGGGTAATCTTTCCTTCACAGCCATGATAGATTCACTCCTTTAATACTTTTAATAAGGTAACCCTATCCCCTTTAAGCACCCAGAAAAATCTTATCCTCTCAGACACCCCGGTCAACTAGGGGCCATAGTCGGTTGACTGGGATACCGGCGGAAAGTAGGGCCTATACAGGGAGCGGATTCTGACCCGGTTCCTCCTCCCCAGCTTTCTCAGCTCCCGCCTGAAGTAGCCCAGCCTCTCCTGACCCCAGTTGAGGAGTTCCTTAGGAGCAGGTGTACCGCCAACGTTGACCCGGTTAATGGCATAGACCGCCCACTCAATAGCAGAATAGCCACAAGCACCGGCGGCAATAATATCCTCGTGTCTGGCAGGAATAGTGGACATCTCGCCATCAAGGGTGTGCAGCTTCCCGCAGTAGATATAAGCATCGGACCCGTCAGGCACCTCGTCACCAAGGAGAGTAATAGTATCCTCCCACAGGGCAAAACGCTGGTACTGCCTGGGGAACTTATCAACCGGGTACTCCACGGCTTCCACCATGATGCGGTCGGTTATGGTGGATATGTCAATCTCCCTGGAGCCTGAGGTAGTGGCTCTGGTCTCCTTCTGCTCACAGGGTATAGCCTCGGAGAAGTCTTTCACCGCATGGGCAATATGCCGGTCCAGCTCATCATCAGTCCAGCGGTAGTTGTTGGCGTCCCCGTCATGCAGGTCCCGCCTGACTATGGCCCTCATATCAGTTAGGTTCATGTCTGTATTACCCCCAAAGATTTTTAATCAGGTAACCCTGTCCCCCTCCCCCTGCTATCACACTCCAAACAGGCGTTTCTCGCGGTTAAAGTGATGCTGTATTTCCAGGGTACCTAAAGCCCGGTTGATACTCCTGACCAGGGCGATGAAACCGTTAACAGGATACCAGCTCTGGCACATGCCTATATACATTGTCCCGGCCGGATTATATGTCCCGGTAAGAGTGTACGAACCGTCCGGTTCCCCATCAATATAGAACCTCAGTGCGTTATTACCTGAGTCAAAGGTTACGACAATATGATGCCATTCCCTTGTATCATAAGAGGAGTCGGTTGTACTAATCTGTGGGGTCAAATTGTTGAACCTGGTGGCATAGCGATAACTCGCACCAAAGCCCTCCGCATAGAAGCCGGGGTTGTTGTAGTCGGGGTCACCAGCACGCAAAGTCACTATATACTGTGCACCGCCTGCACCATCCCCGTTAAGTTTTACCCAGCATTCCCAGGTAAATGCCGCACAATGTAGACTGGCACGACTCCCGCAACTAACAACATCATCGGAGCCATCAAAACCCAGACACCAGAGCCCGCTGGGTAACCTCTTCCAGGTAGCCCCTGTTATCGTACCGTGATTCCCATAACAGCTCCTGTCGTAGGCCTTACCGCCGCTACCGGGGAGCCCCGGTAGATGAAGAACACAGCCCAATTCAGGCGGACTAAAGACTAAGTCCTCTCTATCAACTAAGGTCTTCACTATTCACCTCACGAGGCAGCATACTTTATCCGGACGCAGCTTGAGTTCCTGGTCCTGGCTCTTCCTTCATCAGCCTCATTGCACTGGATTACCAGCCTGACCTCAAAAGGCAGGGAATCAAAATTGGCTACCGTCTTAAAGCGACCGCTCCGGGTCTCCTCAACATAGCTCGTGCCGATGTTACTTTTGGTAACCTGGCTATGAAGGTCGACCCAGGTGCCACCCTTATTTCTTGCCTGCCACTTGTATTTCAGGTCAGCCGTAGCTGAGGAGACTGCCCGGAATGCCGCCGTCAGGCCAAACTCAACCTCAATCATCTCCCCCAGTGCCGGCGGCTTGATGGTCACGCTTTCCACCTCAACATCAACATCCGCCGTGGTGGTATCCTCTTCGGCAGACCACTGAATGCCGTCGGCAGTCAGGTCACCCTTAGCAAAGGGATACTCGGTGTGCTCCATTACTGTAAGTGCCATAATCTACCTCCTTCTCCGGACAGGGGGCCCGGGGTGGTTATTCCCCAACCCCCTGTCCCCTACTAAATCTAAAATAATTATCACTCCGTATTTAGTGCTCAGGACTTTTCTTCTCTCTATATCTAATCCTGGACACCGATAAGAGCTGCTGCCTTAATAGAGGCAAAAAGAGCCAGGGAGACATACCACTTAATCCTGGTTCGGGAAGCGTCCTTGGTCTCCAGAGAGCCAATAGGCTCCACCGTCAGGTGACCGGGTGCAGTTAGCCCGCAGAGAGCTCCTTCCCCCATTTGCAGGGCATAGATGGTGGAGCAGTTGCCACCCGTGGTTTCTGTCTCAACACCACCGCTAACCACATGGGTATCCAGTATCCAGTCATTAACGCCAACAGCGATACCATCCCAGAACTGGACAAAGTTGCCCCACTTGTCCCGGTCCGCCTCCATCATACTGCCGGCGGCTCTCACCAGGGTGTTAATCCTACGCCTCGACCGGCGGCTCATCAGCAGCATATCGGGCTTTCCCCCTTTTACCGCGTCAATAAGCTCATCGAGCATAGACAGGGTCAGGGTAGCCCCGCTGTCACCAGCAGCAATTAACTGGTCGCTGGCACTGCCGGTATTGACGAGCTTTCTCAGGCCGTCGAACTGCTTGGGATTAGCCGTAGCGTCACCGTAGACAAAGGTCTCCTCAAACTTATCCTTGAGCGCCCTGGCTTTGAGTTCTACCACAGCCGCCTCAAGGTCCTGAATATTGGAGCGGGTTGTCTTCAGGAAATTGTCAACATCGGCATCCCCACCCATAATCTTCAGTTGTGCCATTTTCTGCTCAAAGGTCGGGGTTGACTCTGACCAGGTATCACCAACATCATAGAAATCGATTGTTGGCAGGGTCTTCTCCTGATTATAGGTCAACCCGTCCCCCACAATTTCAATGAAGGGCATCACCTGAAGGACCGGTGAGTCCTTGACGATTGTCTCCACCACCCCCTGAAGCAGCATATCGTTGGATAGCTTAGATGCTTCTGCTAATGTTAAAGCCATTATTTTCTACCTCCTATTGCATATTGAATCTTCTCCGA
>CAZEBT010000136.1:0-3390 GCA_964510485.1 uncultured Dehalococcoidales bacterium
ATACCCCTTGAGATTATTGAGCAACTCAAGGAGATGCCCGGGGTTCACGGTATACATATCATGGCAGTAGGCTGGGAGTCTATTGTCCCCGAAATCGTAGAGCGGGCTGGATTATTACCCCGACCTGTATTATAATGCCAGTGGGAGGGAAATATGGCCGATAAAGAGAAGATACTGGTAGTTGATGACGACCCTGATATCGTAGATGCCCTGGCCATGATTCTTGAATCCAGAGGCTACCAGGTGGTTACTGCCCGGAATGGGATAGAAGGCCTGGCTAACCTCAAAGCGGAAATGCCGGACCTGATGATACTTGACCTGCTAATGCCCAAAATGGACGGGTTTGCCGTCCTCAAAGAACTGCAGGACCCGAGGTGGTCAAAGTACAGGAACATACCTATCCTGATTCTGACCTCGGTTAGAGAGGAGGCCAGTCGGCGCCGCTACGAACTGGAAACCGGGCTGGAGCTTGGTGTGGATGACTATGTGGAGAAGCCGATGCCCCCCGACGTTCTGCTGTCACGCGTAGAAAGGCTTATCAAGAAGAAATGACTGCCTCAACCCTGCCAGACACACGCAGCCCCTGAGGAGTAGCTAAAGATGAAAGAAAAAGCAAAGATACTCATCGTTGATGACGACATTGATTTCGTGGAGTCAACCAGGACCATTTTAGAGAGCAAGCCCTACGAGGTAGTGGTTGCCCATGAGGGGGAGGAGGGGATTAAGAAGGCGAGAGAGGAGAGCCCCGACCTCATTCTCCTGGATGTAATAATGCCAGTTAAAGATGGATTCACTGCTGCTGAGCAAATGAGGAAAGACCCCCAGCTTGCCAAAATCCCGGTTCTAATGCTAACTGCTTTCTCGTCCAAGCGTCAGGAAAGCTCCATTCCAGTGAGCCGCGGGTTTGCTCTTGAAGCTGAAGATTACATTGAGAAGCCCGTCAGCCCGGAGAACCTGTTAGCCACAGTAGAGCAGTGCCTGAAGAAGTCAGGCATGTAAATACCACCGAAGTGACTAACGATTGAGATGTTATAATTAAGGGGGTCTGAGAGGGGCGAAGCCCCCCTTTCTAATAATCCTCCCCTTCTTATTTGCAGGAGAGTCCAAGAGAGGCAAAGCCTCTCTTTCTAATAATTCTCCCCCCTCTCCTTGATAGGAGAGGGGGACAAAGCGGGTGAGGTAGATATAAATAATCTAGACTTCAACGAAAAAGGACTTATCCCGGCTGTCGTTCAGGATGAGGACACCGGTGAGGTGCTCATGCTCGGCTACATGAACAAAGAAGCCCTGCGCCGAACCATGGATGGCCCTGATGTCTGGTTCTACAGCCGCAGCCGACAGGAACTCTGGCACAAGGGAGAGACCTCGGGCAACTACCTCAAGGTAAAGTCAGTGTGGAAAAACTGCGAAGACAATAGCATCCTCATCAAAGCACACCCTACCGGACCAGCCTGCCACACCGGTAACAAGACATGCTTCTTCCGCCAGCTAACCAGATAAGACCCGGAGGCACGGCTTTAACACAACCAGGACACCTACGCGCTTTCCTCCATCTGGTCAGCCTCAATTACCCTGGTCAATGCCTCTATGGCAACCTCTATCTGACCGTCACCGGGCTCTCTGGTCACCAGTGACTGCAACCATAGCCCCGGAGCGACAACTGCCCTTACCAACCGGCTGTCCATATGCCGGGCACCAAACTGAAGAATCTCATAGGCAACAGCGGCAATAACCGGCACCAGCAGAATCCTTGATAGCACCATTATCCCCAGCGATGGCAGCCCGATAAGGGCAAAAACGAGGATGGCTATTATCAATACTACAAATAAGAAGCTGCTCCCGCAGCGTGCATGAGCCGTACTGTACCCCCTGACCGCCTCCACCTCCAGAGGAACGCCAGCCTCATAGGCATTCACCACCTTGTGCTCGGCACCGTGATAAGCAAATACCTCCCTGATATCCGGCATCAGCGATATAACCTTCAGGTAAACAATAAAAATAGCCAGCCGGATAACCCCCTCTATCAGGTGAAACACCACCCCTGATTTTATGTCAATCAACCTGGTCAGGAAGAGGGGACCCACAAAGAAAACACCAACGGCAACAGCCAGGGAAACAGCCATTACGACCCAGACCAACCACCCCCCAACCTTCTCGTCTTCCTCCTCCAGAGATACGTTAGCCGAATACATAAGGGTCTTAACCCCCAGCACCAGAGTCTCAATCAAGGCGATGATGCCCCGCAGCAGTGGCGCCGACCTCATCCAGCCGCTATAGATAGTGGGTATCGGCTGTTTGTCCACAGCCAGTGCACCACTGGGACGGCGTACCACCGTCACCATATTCTTTTGTCCCCGCATCATCACCCCCTCAATAACCGCCTGTCCCCCGTAATTGAACTTCTCCGCCAAAACAGACCTCACTCAATAAATAAAAAGGAGCGGCCTGATAACACCGCTCCAGCCTCTGCAATCATGCCCGGTTCAGCCTTCCCTATTATAGCGCCGCCTGAACCGCTCTACGCGCCCGGCAGTATCCACCACCCTCTGCTCCCCGGTAAAAAACGGGTGACACTTGCTGCACAGCTCAATCCTCATCTCCTTCCTGGTGGAGCCAACAGTAAAGACATTGCCACAGGAGCAGGTAACCCTGGCATCGGGGTAGTACTCAGGATGAATCTTATCTTTCATGCCATCTAGCTAGCGTAAACGCTAACCTTCCTCCGGTTATTGCTGGCAGGCTCGAATTTAACAACGCCGTCAATTAGAGCAAAAAGGGTATAGTCCCTGCCTACCCCTACATTACTGCCCGGCCGAATACGCGTGCCCCGCTGCCGGACCAGGATAGTCCCGGCATTAACGACCTGTCCTGCATATCTCTTCACGCCGAGCCGCTTTCCCTGACTGTCACGGCCGTTGCGGCTGCGCCCGCCTGCCTTTTTATGTGCCACTTTCCGTCACCTCTTTTTTACGGCGCCGGGTCTTCCTGGCTGGCTCACTGACCACAGCCCCCGGCTCAACTATCTTATCTATCGCCAGCCTGGTATAAAGCTGGCGATGCCCTGTCTTCTTGCGATAACGTACCTTGGGCTTGTACTTAAGGACAATAATCTTCTTACCCTTACCCCCGCCCTGCGAGGTGGCAATTACCTTAGCCCCCTCGACAGTAGGCGTGCCCACAGCTACCTTATCGTCATTGCCAATAAACAGCACCCTGTCCAGCTCAACAGTATCACCCTCAGCCACATCCAGATGGTCAACATCTATGACCTGGCCGGGAGTCACCCGGTACTGCTTACCGCCGGTTTCAACAATAGCGTAAATCCTCTTTACCTCCAAAAGCTAATTCTACCAGTTTATACCAGCCAGCGTCAAGCTCCCGAATCCACGG
>CAZEBT010000137.1:0-3375 GCA_964510485.1 uncultured Dehalococcoidales bacterium
CAGCGTTGGCAATGAGGCTGACCTCCACTTTGAGGACTTCCTTGAGTACTTCGCCCGGGATGATAAAACCAGGGTAATCACCGGTTACATAGAGGGCTTGAGAAAGGGTAAAGACTTCCTCAGGCTGGCTTCAGAGACAACCAGGGAGAAACCAATAGTCGTCGTCAAGGTGGGCAGGACGGGTGCCGGGGCAAAAGCCGCCAAATCGCACACCAGCGCTATTGCCGGCGCTGACATGATATATGATGCCGCCTTCCGGCAGACCGGCGTTATCAGGGTAGACGAGGTTGAAGAAATCTTTGATATCGCCTCTGCCTTGCTCCGGCAGCCCCTGCCGAAGGGCAACCGGGTCGGCATCCTCACCGGTGGCGGCGGCTTCGGCTGCGTAACCTCGGATGCCTGTGAAAGGCTGGGGCTTGACGTCGCCCCCCTGCAGCCGCGTACCATAGAACGGCTCAACGCAATCCTCCCTGAGCGCTGGCCGCATGGTAACCCCGTTGACACCGTTGCTGCTGGATTTGTTGCCTATCCCTGCCTCTGGCCGCTCATGGAGGACGATAACCTTGATGCCCTGCTCGTAATTGGCGCTATCGGCTTTTCCCTGAGAGCTATGATGGGAGCTACTGCCGGTTCACCGCAGGCCGATAAACAGATGGAGGAACTGGTCAGACTGTTGCAGGATGAAGAGGTGAAGGGCGCCGAGCAATTAATCGAGTATGTGGATAAATATAAAAAGCCGGTCATTGTTTCCAGCCGTATGCCTGGAGGTATGTCAGACTCCCCGGTTTTCAAAAAGCTCCAGGACAATGGCATCCTGTGTTACCCGACTCCGGAGAGGGCGGTCAAGGTGATGGCCCACCTCGTAGAATATAGCAACTACCTGAGAAATTCATAGGCAGTTATCTTTTGTCACATGCCAGGGTAGGGAAATAGCTGAAGGTGAACGCGAAGAAGACAACAGAGAGTAGAGCACTTTCAATAGCACAAATGGAGGCTTTAGCCAGAAGGCTACGCCGCCATATCATTTCCATGATAGGCAGGGCTGGTAGCGGCCACCCCGGTGGCTCACTATCAGCCGTGGAGATTATCAGTACCCTCTATTTCAGGGTAATGCGTCACAACCCGCAGCAACCAGACTGGCCAGACCGCGACAGGTTTATCCTGAGCAAGGGACATGCCGCCCCGGTGCTCTATGCCACTCTGGCCGAGTCTGGCTACTTCCCCGTAGAGGAGCTGTCAACCCTGAGGCAGCTTGATAGCCGTCTTCAGGGGCATACCGACCGGACACTCACCCCCGGGGTAGAGATGTCAGCCGGCTCCCTGGGGCAGGGGTTGTCCTTTGCCCTTGGTATCGCCCTGGCAGGCCGCCTCAACTCGCAGCAGTACCGGGTATACGCCCTGCTCGGGGACGGGGAGTGCGATGAGGGACAGGTCTGGGAAGCCGCTATGGCCTCCGCCCACTTCAAGGTGGACAACCTGGTGGCTATCGCTGACAGAAATGAACAGCAGATTGATGGCTGGACCCGTGATGTTATGGGGCTGGAGCCATTTAACCAGAAATGGCAGTCATTCGGCTGGCACGTTATCGAGGTTGACGGCCACAGCTTTGCTCAGCTTATTGAAGCCTTTGACCGGGCGAAACTGGTGAAGGGGCAGCCCACCGTTGTTATCGCCCATACTATCAAGGGTAAAGGCGTCAGTTTTATGGAGAACAACCCCGATTTTCACGGCAGGGCTCCCTCCCCCGCTCAGGTGGAGGTGGCGCTGAAGGAGCTGGAGGACAAATGAACCGGCTGGTTTCTCTGAGAGAGACCTACGGCAGGACCCTGGTTGAACTGGGCAGGGAGAACCCGGATATCGTCCTGCTTGATGCTGACCTCCGCCGGTCAACCATGACCCATTTCTTCGCCGCCGAGTTCCCCGACCGCTCCTTCGACTGCGGTATCGCCGAGCAGAACATGGTTGGTATTGCCGCCGGCCTGGCAGCCTCCAGCAAGATACCCTTTGCCAGCACCTTTGCCGTTTTCATCCCGGGGCGCTGCTACGACCAGGTCCGCATGTCTATTGCCCAGCCCGGGCTCAATGTTAAGCTGGTCAGCACCCACGGGGGAATCACCGTTGGCGAGGACGGCACCTCGCACCAGTCCGTTGAAGACCTGGCTCTGGCCTGTTCCCTGCCCGGCTTTACTGTCATTGTCCCTGCCGATGCTATTGAGGCTGCTCAGGCACTGAGAGCGGCTGCCACCAGCCGGGGGCCCTTCTATATCAGGCTCTGCCGCTCCTCTCTACCGCTGGTCTGCGGTGAAAAATACCGGTTTAATCCGGGGAAGGCGGTGGTTATGAGGCAGGGCACCGGGGCAACCATTATTGCCATCGGGGTTATGGTGGCGGCAGCCCTCGAAGCCGCTGATAATCTGGCCCGAGAAGCAATAGATTGCCGCGTACTGAATATGTCTACCCTCAAGCCCATTGATGAGGCTGCCGTCATTCAGGCGGCTGCCGATACCGGGGCTATTGTCACCGCCGAGGAGCACCTTGAGCACGGCGGGCTGGGCAGCATAGTAGCCCGTGTAGTAGCCAGGCACCATCCGGTACCACTGGATTTTATTGCCATTAAAGATACCTACGCCCGCTCCGGCAAGCCCACCGAGCTTCTGGAGAGGTACGGACTGACATCAAAGGGCATCGAGCAGGCAGTCCGTGGCGTGATTAAGAAGAAGGGGTGAATAGCCTAGGCACTCCCTGTGCCTGAAGCTCTGGGTATTTGCCTCGTCCTGAAGTAGTGGGTAATGCCCACCAGGCAGGGTAGCGCAATACTGTAGCTCACCAGTATCCCCGGGGTGCCCAGCCACCAGCACACCAGCGGTAGCGGGATAAACAGCACGCAGCTGGCTATTATTACATTCTTCCTTAGCAAGAGTGTGGCCAGCACCGGTCCCGCCAGGATTAGCATCGGCTGGGAAACAAGGGCTGTAAGTACCCCGATAGTGGTCGCTTCCCCCCTACCACCCCTGAACCCGATAAAAATGGGCCAGTTGTGCCCGATAACTGTAGCTAAACCGGTGATTAGAATGCCTACCTGGGACAGAGAGACTGCCTGGGCAACAAGAACGGGCAGTGCCCCTTTGGTGGCATCAATGAGGAATATCCCTATCCCGGTCTTGTGCCCCAGCTCGTGGTAGGCGTTGCGGGCGCCCATGTTGCCGTCGCCCATCTGCCGAATATCCCTGCCCCTGAGAAGGCGCCCGGCAATATAAGCGGTGGGGATGGAACCGAGGATATAACCCAGAACTATTACTAACCAGGGCATATCTTAACCCCACTGGTGCCGGGAGTGGGACTCGAACCCACAAGGATTGCTCCGGCGGATTTTAA
>CAZEBT010000138.1:0-3331 GCA_964510485.1 uncultured Dehalococcoidales bacterium
CCTTCTTCGTCTACCCTGAGCAGCAGAGCTGGCACTGCTTCGGCGCCTGTAGCACTGGCGGCGATGTCTTCTCATTCATCATGAAAAAACAGGGCATCGACTTCGGTGAGGCGCTGCGCCTCCTGGCAGAAAGAGCGGGGATTACCATCCCCTCCAGGTTTGACCGCGATACCGGGAAGGATGAAAGGGAGAGGCTCTACCAGATTAATCAGGCAGCCGCCCAGTATTTTCATAATCTGCTCCTCAACTCGCCGCAGGGAGAAGAGGCAAGAAACTATCTATCCGGCCGGGGGTTCTCCTCAAAGACCGTCACCGACTTCGAGCTCGGCTTCAGCCTCAATAGCTGGGAGGCACTGAAGCAATATCTAATGGAGAGAAGCTACACCGAGAAAGAGCTGCTTGAAGCCGGGCTGATAGTGGCAACCGAGGAAGGTAAAACACACGACCGCTTCCGCAACCGGCTGATGTTCCCCATCCACGACGCCAGGGGGCACACCACCAGCTTCGGTGCCAGGGTTCTTGACGACTCCCTGCCCAAATACATCAACTCACCACAGACACCGGCCTTTGATAAGAGCAGCACCCTGTACGCGATAGACCTGGCTGCCGCTGCCATCAGGCAGCAAAATCAGGCAGTCATTGTTGAGGGCTACATAGACGTTATTACCGCCCACCAGAACGGTTTCAGCAATGTGGTTGCTTCACTGGGGACCGCAGTTACCGAGAAGCAAGTCAATACCCTGAAGAAGCTCAGCAAGAACATAGCCCTCGCCCTTGATGCTGATACCGCCGGCGAGGAAGCCATGCTACGCTGCGTCAGCTATGAAAATACCCTTGATACTGAGGTGAGGGTCATCATCCTGCCTGGAGGCAGAGACCCTGATGATGTTATCAGGGAAGATTCTCAGGCATGGCAAGACCTGCTTGCCGAGGCTTTACCAGCCACCGATTTCGCCTTCAATATGGCCACAGCCAAACTCGACCTATCCCGAGCCGGGGACAAGTCCCAGGCTGTCAGCGAACTTCTGCCCATCATCGCCCAGATACAGGACAATATTCGCCAGGACCACTACCTGACAAAACTTGCCAAATTAACCGGAATTAGCTACAATAGAGTTGAGAGCACTCTGAAGGACTACCTGGTAAAACAGAGGACCAGGAAAACGGCTCAGGAACCTGTTACCGGCATCGCTCAGACACTTCTGTCAAGCTCCCTTGAGGAATACTGCCTGGCACTGCTATTGCAGTTCCCCCGGCTTAGAGACCAGGGTGAAGGACCCGTACCCGAATACTTTCAAAATAGCGAAAACCGTGAAATCTTCGTCACCTGGCAGCAGACTACCGACCCGACTTCACTAAAGGAGGAGCTCGACCCTGCCATCTGGGAGAAACTCGATTCCCTGATAGCCAGAAGCCTCCTCAGTGACCGGATAGAGAGCAAGTATGCTGATTGTGTCCTTCGCCTGAGGGAGGGGTTCCTGCGAGGCTTGGAATTAAAGAGGGCAGCAATATTCAGCCAGGAAGCTGAGACCGGAGGTACAGCTGCCGAACTTGCCAAGCTCGAAGAACAGGGCATAGAAGTCAGTGCCCAGCTCGGAGAAGTCTTTGCCCGAAAAGCCAGAGAAATAAGGAGCACCAGAGATGGATCAAAAAGACTTTGATAACTCCACCCAGTACCCACCCACCGGTAAGCACAATGATGAACTGCACCACCATGAAGACATCAACAATAACTATAAGCCACACGTGTATTCAGGAATAAACACCCACATGGAAACTCTAGAAGACCAGGAGGTGGGTGATGACCCGGTACGCCTCTACCTCCATGAAATCGGCAGGGTGCACCTGCTTACCGCCAGCGATGAGAAGCGCCTGGCTGGAAAGATTGAGGAAGGCAAACGCATCAATGAGATCAGGTATGACCTGCCGGGTGCCGGTAGATACCCTTCGGCAACCGAAATAATACTCACCATGCTCAAAGAACTGGGACAGTCCTCCCCTCTAATCCGTCTCATCCAGGAACAGCTTGGTCTACCAACCTCCACCACCTTTGTAGATAGCATCTCCAGCCCTGAACTGCGAGGCGCAATTTATGGTGTCATAGACCAGCAACTGGTCCAGACCATTGCTCTCATGACAAATGTATCCATGCCGGAAACAGAACAGCGTCTTATTGACCTGTCGGTAAGTTGTTCTCTCCTCCCAGACGAAGTACTTAATACCATCGGCGATAACGTATCTCTGGATGACATGGTGAGCCTGGTAACGGAACCCGCTTTTATTGATTCCATCCGCATGCATGAAAGCAACCTCACAGCCCATCTGGAGAATATCGAGCAGGAAGCAGAAAAAGCAAAGACCCACCTCACTGAAGCCAACCTCCGCCTGGTAGTCAGTGTCGCCAAGAAGCACATCGGACACGGCATGTCGCTCCTTGACCTTATTCAGGAAGGGAACATCGGCCTGATTCGAGCCGTAGAAAAGTTTGACCCCCATAAGGGCTACAAATTCAGCACCTACGCCACCTGGTGGATACGCCAGGCAATCACCCGGGCTATAGCCGACCAGGCTCGTACTATCCGTGTCCCGGTTCATATGATAGAGACCATTAACAAACTTCTGAGGGTGAGCCGGCGCCTCGCCCAGGAATACGGCCGCGAGCCTACCTCAAGGGAAATCGGTCAGAAAATGGGATTGCCCTCAGAAAAGGTGCGTGAGATTGTCAAGGTAGCCCAGCTCCCCATATCACTGGAGCTGCCCATGGGCGAGGAGGAAGACAGCCACCTCGGCGACTTCATAGAGGACCGCAATGCCATGCCGCCGGTCGATGCCGCCTCCAAACAGCTCCTCAAGGAGCAGATTGATGAGGTACTCTCCAGCCTCACTCACCGCGAGCAGCGAGTCCTCCAGCTCAGGTTTGGCCTTGAGGACGGCCGCAGCCGCACCCTGGAGGAAGTGGGGCAGGAGTTCAAGGTAACCAGGGAGCGCATCCGCCAGATAGAAGCCAAGGCACTCCGCAAGCTCCGCCACCCCAGCCGCAGCCGTAAGCTAAAGGACTATTTGGAATAAGAATAAAAGGAAACCCTATCCCCTGTGTCCCCTTCCCCTTTGATTAAGGGGAAGGGGAAATGTTTTTAAGAGGGGCAAATGCTGTTTAATCTATTCCCACCCACCGCCCTTTAAGGTAAATCCACCCTCAAGGTAAGACTGCCCCTAAAGGTAAGTCTAAGAGGGGCTAACGCCCCTCTTTCTTTATTTATCCCCCTCTCCTTTGATAAGGAGAGGGGGAACGAGGGGGTGAGGTAGATACAAATAACCTTTACAAATTATG
>CAZEBT010000139.1:0-3291 GCA_964510485.1 uncultured Dehalococcoidales bacterium
CCGGCGATAGTTGATTGAACTCAGTAGAGCTAGATACCAGGTTACTATTATAATCTTTTATGCTGTGTAGGTAAAGTGAGCCTTACAAAGATATTGCAATAATTCCTTTTAAGTGGTAAAATAACCCAGCCTTTAAGCTGGTCCCGTGAGGCTGGTAAGGGGAAAATAGAGCCAGATATTAAGACAAGACCTCTTGCCAGCCAGGGCAGGAGGTTATTTTTATGCCTGAAAAAGTCATAATGACCCCGGAGGATATCAGACGGACCCTGGCCCGTATTTCCCACGAGATTATAGAGCGGAACAGGGCTACCGGGTCATTGCTGCTGGTGGGCATGCACACTCGTGGCGTACCGCTGGCCCAACGAATATCAGCCAATATCAAAGACTTTCTGGGGCTGGCAATACCGGTTGGTGCTCTGGATATCAGCCTCTACAGGGATGACCTGCCCTCACCGGGGCAGCAACCCGCTGTCCGCAGCACCGATGTGCCGGTTAATATCGAGGGCAGGTCCATAGTCCTGGTTGATGATGTCCTGTATACGGGGCGCAGCACCCGTGCGGCTATGGATGCCCTTATTGACCTCGGGCGACCTGAATCAATTCAACTGGCTGTGCTGATAGACCGCGGTCACCGGGAGCTGCCCATCCGTGCTGACTATGTGGGTAAGAACGTGCCTAGTGCCAGGCACGAGGAGATAAAGGTTAGACTGAAGGAGACCGATGGCAGGGACGAGGTAGCCATCATAAGCAAGCTGGCGATAGGCGTGGTGAAGTAAATCTCGGCAGGAAGCCTGTCCGTAAGGAGTGAGCATGGCTCTAAAAGATAGAAATCTGGTAACAATAGATGATTTTTCCAACGGGGAAGTAGAAGCCGTGTTTTCCCTGGCTGATGAGATGTCGGGCGCGATGGAGGAGCAGCTTGGTCTGTGCCGTGGAAAGATTATGGCCAGCCTCTTCTTCGAGCCGAGCACCAGGACGCGGCTGTCGTTTGAGGCGGCAATGCACAGACTTGGAGGTAGTGTCATAACAGCGGCCGATATCGGAGCAACCTCGCTGGCTAAGGGTGAGAGCATTGCCGATATGGCGAGGATAGTTGGTAGCTATGCTGACATAATCGTCATCAGGCACCCCTGGGAAGGGGCTGCCAGGGTAGTTGCCGACTATACCGGTGTCCCGGTGATAAACGCCGGCGACGGAGGGCATCAGCACCCAACGCAGACCCTGCTGGACCTTTACACCATCCAGAAGGAGAGGCAGACCATAAGGGGACTGAAGATTGCTCTGTGGGGAGACCTGAAGTACGGACGGACGATTCATTCCCTGATTTTTGCCCTGGCCAAGTTCGGGGCAAATATCCTTTTCTGTCCCAGCCCGGGCCTGGAGGTGCCAGAAAACATCCTCAGGAAGCTGGTTGCAGAGTACGGGGGCGAGCTGGAAAGGTATGAGGCTTCAGGCGAGACGGTTAAAGGTAGCCCTTTCCCTCTGGATGCCATATACGTTACGCCAAGCAGCCCACACCAACTGGCAATGATGCCCGATATCAATATTGAGGTTGAGCTGAAAACGGGGGTTGATGCCCTCTATGTTACCAGACCTCAGAGGGAGAGGTTTGAAGCTGGCGAAGAAGGGCTGGAGCTGAAGAAGAGGTACCCGGTGGTGGACAAGAGGCTCCTCAAGGGGAAGGAGTTCAGGCGGGCGCTTGTCCTGCACCCGCTGCCGCGGGTTGATGAGCTAGCCTGTGAGATTGATGCCGACCCGAGGAGTATATACTTCAAGCAGGCGGCGTGGGGAGTACCGACCAGAATGGCGCTGATAGCCCTCATACTGGGAGCCAGGGAGGTTCCTATCCCGGAGAGCGAAGACTTCTCTGTTCACAGGGTGGATTACCCTGTGTACCGGCGAGATTTTGGAGTCAGGTGCCCCAATCCGAGGTGTGTATCAATACAGGGGACCGAGACGAAGTACCTTAAGCCCGAATTCAAGATAGTACACCGTGAGCCTCTGACGTTGAGGTGTGTCTACTGTGAGCATGGGTTCGAGCCTGAATACGTTGCCAGTTCAGACTGGCATGAGGGAAGGCTGGAAAACAGGAAGTACCACAGTGTGGATAGCCACTGGGCGAGAAAGATCAGGCCGGAGAACCTGATTCTCTTTGACTCAGCGGCTGAAGCTGAGGCTCACGGTTTCAAGCCCAGCCACTATGTCCGGGCAGGTCGTGGCAGGGGTGACCGGGGCAGGATGAGTCAAGAATGATGAAGTCTTTACTTATCCGGGGTGGTCATCTGGTTGACCCCGGGCAGGGCATGGATGAGACTGGCAGTCTGCTTATCACCGAAGGCAGGGTTTCGTGGCTGGGCAGGGGGGATGTAGCCCCACCCCAGCCTGACTACGACGTTATCCCCGCCGAAGGGCTGGTCGTCTGCCCCGGGTTTGTTGATGTCCACTGTCATCTCAGAGAGCCCGGCTTTGAGCAAAAGGAGACCATCGCTACGGGGACACGGGCGGCTGCTCGGGGCGGCTTTACCACTGTGTGCTGTATGCCCAATACCAGCCCGCCCCTGGACAATCAGGCGGCTGTAGAGTACATAAAATCAAAGGCTGCCAGCGAAGGCGCGGTCCGGGTGCTGCCTATAGGCTCTATCTCCAGAGGCAGGAAGGGGCAGGAGCTGGTTGATATGGGTGCGCTGGCTTCAGCCGGGGTGATTGGCTTCAGTGATGATGGTGACCCGGTCAGGGATGAGGGTCTTATGCGGCAGGCGCTGGAGTGCTGTCGTCCCCTGGGCTTGCCTGTTATTGACCACTGTGAGGACAGGGCTCTCACCGAGGGCGGTGTCATTAACCAGGGTGAAATCTCGGCAAGGCTGGGTCTGGGTGGCATGCCGGCCGCTGCCGAGGAAAACGTGGTTGCTCGTGACCTGCGGCTGGCGGAACTGACCGGGGGTTGGGTGCACATTGCCCACGTTACCACGGAAGGGGCAGTTGACCTTGTTCGTCGTGCCAAAGAGAAGGGCATTCCGGTTACTGCCGAGGTAACCCCGCACCACCTGACCCTCACCGAGGAAGCAGTGGTGCGCTGCGGTACCGGTGCCAAGGTAAACCCACCCCTGAGAACCAGCAAGGACGTCCAGGCCTTAATCCGGGGGCTTATTGATGGTGTAATTGATGTTATTGCTACCGACCATGCGCCCCACACAGAGGCTGAAAAGATGCGTGAGTTTGATGCAGCCCCCTTCGGCATCAGCGGCTTTGAGACTGCCCTGGGGAGTCTGATGGGCCTGGTGCATGGTGGAC
>CAZEBT010000140.1:0-3284 GCA_964510485.1 uncultured Dehalococcoidales bacterium
GCTGTTTGCTTGAGAAGGCAGCACTGGCTATAATAGAAACAGGAGGGAGTGAAGGTGAGGGTTATTCTATATATGGGGAAGGGTGGGGTAGGCAAAACCAGTGTAGCTGCTGCCACTGCCTTACGCTCAGCTCAGCTTGGCTACAGGACTATTATTCTCAGTACTGATAGCGCCCACAGCCTTTCCGACTGTTTTGAGCTTGACCTTGGTAGCCAGCTCAAACCTGTAACCGCTAACCTCTGGGGGCAGGAACCGGAGGTATCACAATCAATAGATACCCACTGGGGCACCCTCCGCGAGTGGTTCTCGGCGCTCCTGGCGTGGCGAGGTATGGATGAAATAGCCGCTGACGAGATGGCTATTTTCCCGGGGATGGAGGAGCTGGCCGACCTTCTATATATTGTCAACTATTCGCGCAGCGGTCAGTATGACCTTATTATTGTTGATTGTGCCCCCACCGGCGAGACGCTGCGTTTACTCAGCTTCCCCGAAATACTGCACTGGTGGATGTATCGGATATTTCCTATTGAACGTAAGGCGGCAAGTCTGGCACGGCCCGTGCTCAGGATGCTGACCGATATACCAATGCCTGAGGACAGGGTATTTGACTCAATAGAGAACCTGTTCTCCGAGCTTGCGCAGATGCGTGCCCTGCTTACCGACCAGGAACAGACCTCGGTCCGCCTGGTGGTCAACCCGGAGAAGATGGTAATCAGGGAAGCACAACGCACCTTTAGCTGTCTCAACCTCTACGGTTATTTCACCGACCTCATCATATGCAATCGCCTTATCCCCGATGAGGTACACGACCGTTATTTTCGCTTCTGGAAGGAGAACCAGAGCCAGCACTATAAGGTGATTGAGGAGGGTTTTGCTCCGGTGCCCATAATTAGCGTACCCCTTCTGGAGGTAGAGGTAACCGGAATGCACATGCTGGAGACCATGGCTGATGCCCTCTACGGGGATGACGACCCCGCCAGACTCTTCCTTAAGGGGCAGGTCCAGAGTTTCCGTAAAGAAGACGACCACTACATTCTCACCATGACTCTCCCCTTCATTGAGAAGGGTGACATATCTCTAACTCAGGGTGGCGATGAGCTTGTTATTCGTGTGGGAGACTTCAAGCGAAATATCGTCCTTCCCCACGCGCTGGTCGGGCAGACCGCCACTGAGGCAAAATTTGAGGATGGTAAGCTGAGAATCCGCTTCCAGAAATGATAAAAAGGGGGTGGGAAAGATGACTGACCGGGTTTTTGAGGTTGAGCATCGCCCTGATGGAGAGGTGATATTTCGCTTCAGAATGCAGGGACTTCCCTTTGTGCCCGAGCCAACCAGGAGCCATCTCAAGACAGCGCGCAAAGAGATGCTGCTGGCCGTTCGCAGCCTGCTGGACGGGGCTATTGAGCGTGCCGAGAAGGCAGAAGAGACGAAGGAAAAGAAGAAGACCAAGACCAAGATTGAGGTTCAGTGAAGCAGACCTCACCGGTTACTCAAGCTGCACGAGGCGTGCCTCGGCTTGACCGGACTTGACCGTTAGAAGCCCCACGGTGCCCAGCTTGGGTATGTAGTTGGGCAGGGTTGGGCTGCCGGGGTTAACCAGGAGAACACCCTTGTAATTTTCTATTTCAGCAAAGTGCGTGTGCCCGAAGACAACTACATCCGGCGGGTCTTCCGGCTCCGGGGCTTGCCGGTTGAACAGGGAAGAGTATGGTTGTCCCCCGGGATTGAGAAGCGAGTAGCGGGGCTTGATGTGCACCCCCCAGATAGTAAGACCCTCAACAGATATGACCTGTCTCTTGGCAATCCGGCTGTCATCGCCAATATCGGTATCTAGGTCGTCATCACCCCTGGCTGCCACTACCGGGGCTACCGACTCCAGTTCATCGAGGACCCAGGGAATCCAGATATCCCCGGCATGTAGAATCAGGTCAACACCCCGAAATGTATCCTTTATCTGTTCCGGAAGCGTCTGCTCCGGCCAGGCAATATGAGTATCTGAAAGCAATCCAATAAGCATATCCTTCTCCTCAATTATTCTTGCTGAACCGGCACATTGTATCAAGGCAGCACTGCTGGCAGAGGGGACGGCTGCGGCAGACAAGTTTACCCAGGCAGACCAGCAGGGCATGGTATTCGTTGTATAGCCCGACATCAGACGGCAGGTTATCCATGAAAAGGAGCTGGTAGGCAGCGTAGCTATTGCTGTCGGGTGCCAGTCCGATACGGCTGACAATACGGCGTGTATAGGCATCAATTACAAAAATCGGCTTATTAGCGGCATAGAGTATTATTGAATCGGCTGTTTCCTGCCCGATGCCGTGGATAGAGAGAAGCTGCCGGCGGAGACTGTTAATATCGCTGGCGAACAGCTCGTCCAGGTTATCGCCGTAGTGCTCTCCCAGCCAGCAGGCTAACGACCTGAGCTTGAGTGCCTTGGCATTATAGTAACCGCAGGGGTGGACAAGGCGGGCGATTTCAGCAAGGTTGAACTGGCGCAGTGCCTCCGGTGTCAGTGCCCCGGCTGCCCTGAGACTGGCTATCGCCTTTTCCACATTTACCCAGGCGGCTGATTGGGTTAGTATGGCACCCACCATCACCTCAAACGGCTCCTTTGCCGGCCACCAGTGCTGAGGTCCGTAACAGTCCATAAGCCGGTGGTAGATTTTTTGCAGTGTTTCACTTATCAGTTGATTATCCACGAGGGAACTCTGGCGTTATCTTTGGAATCATATCCGGGGAGGTAGGGCTTTATATCCAGCACCGGTGAGCCGTCCAGGGCGTCAAGCCCCTGAACCCTCAATATATTACCCCGGCGCTCTAGTAGCCTGACGGTGGTCTTGCCTATCCGGTTCGGCCTGTTGGGTGTACGGACAGCGAAAATGCCCTGCACGGGGGCATCTTTTCTGCCCATCGGGTGCACCTTGAGTGACAACCTTTCTGAGTTAGCCCGGTGCATCCAGTAGAGGACTATGATGTGAGAGAAGTCCTCCAGCCCGTCCAGGGCTTCAGTCAGGCTGGGGTCAATCTCTATCTCGGAAGCTATTTCGCCCAGATTAAGCCTTTCTGATGATGGCTCCCTGAAGCTCCTTCTTACCACACCGATAGCCTTCAGGGTCATTTCAGGGGATTTACCAGCCAATTTCAGTTCTCCAGTTCAACATTATAATAGCATATTTATGTATTTGTAAGGTAACCCCATCCCCCTTTATCCCCCTCCCTTATTAAAGGGAGGGGGATTGGATGCAATTGATACAACTTCACAAATTCCAGAATTTCTTCGTCTT
>CAZEBT010000141.1:0-3227 GCA_964510485.1 uncultured Dehalococcoidales bacterium
ATAGTTGGTAAAACATATCTGGTAGTGGGTAATTTTGGTCTGGGTTCACTGCTTGCCCAGGTTCTGGCTGCCGCCGCATCTGTGGCGGGACACAATTGGTCAATATTTCTCAGGTTTCGTGGTGGGAGTGGTGTTGCCACCTTCCTGGGCGGTTTCATAGCTCTGTGTCCCATGGTAGCATTATTTGGCGGGGAGATTATTATTATTGGTGCCAGCCTGACCAGGTTTGTTTCCCTGGGCTCTATTGCCGGCGTGGTGGGCACCTATGCCATACTGGTGCCCCTTACCATCTTCAATGGCTTCCCACTTGAGTATCTGGTCTATGCATTGTTAGGCACATTCATGATTATTTATATGCATCGCGGCAACATTGCCAGGCTGCTATCTGGTAAGGAGCGTAAGCTTGGCGAAGAGGCTGAGAGCGTAAGCGTGCCTGCGTCTGAGGAGAGCGGGGAGTAACCTATGCCCAAGGTTGCCATAATTGGCACCACTACCTGGGGCATGACCCTGGGGTCGGTGTTAGCTCACAAGGGGTTACAGGTCAGCCTCTGGGCGCGGACAGAGGGCGAGGTTGAGAAGCTCAGGAGAGATGGAGCCAATCCGTCCCTGCCAGCTAATATCGCCTTCTCTGCCGGTTTAGCCATTACCAGCTCTTTAGGTGAGGCACTGGCCGGGGTAAAGGCGCTAATCCTGGCGGTGCCCTCACAGACCATGCGCCAGAACATCAGGCTGGTCGGGGAGCACCTGAATGAGTCGATGCTGGTAGTGAGTGCCGCCAAGGGGCTAGAGGTCGGTAGCAGTAAGCGCATGACCCAGGTCATTGCTGAAGAGATAGAGCCTGGCTTCTGGTCAAATATCTGCGTAATTTCCGGCCCTAACCTGTCTCGCGAGATTCTCCGTAACCTGCCGGCGGCTACCGTGGTTGCTGCCGAGAGTGAGACCGTAGCTAAAGCTGCCCAGAGACTGCTCACGACACCGAACCTGTGTGCCTACCACAATACCGATGTCGTCGGTGTTGAACTGGGGGGTGCACTGAAGAATATCGTTGCCCTGGCTGCCGGTGTGGCTGACGGGTTGGGCTATGGGGACAATGCCAAGGCGACTCTCATTACCCGGGGTCTGGCGGAGATGACCGCTGTTGGGGTTGCCCTGGGGGCAAACCCCCTGACCTTTTCTGGATTGGCTGGCCTGGGTGACCTGATAGCCACCTGCTCCAGCCCGCTGAGTCGCAATCACTACGTAGGCGTGGAGTTGACCAGGGGGCGGGGGTTAGAGGAGATAGTGGGCTCCATGAGTAATGTAGCCGAGGGAGTAAGCACTACCCTGGCTACCTGGAATCTAGCCCAGCAGCTCGGGATAGAGATGCCCATCACCGAGAAGATGTATCAGATACTCTATCAGGGTCTTGACCCTCAACAGGCGGCGGTTGAGCTTATGGGGGCTCAGGCTAAGCATGAGCTGGCTGGCCGCAGGTGGAAGCTGTTCTCGCTATTCAGGCGGAAGAGACCTGTCAGGTCCGCCTAGCTTGCCCTCAAGTAAGCGTCTCTAGTGAGCTCGTTTTGGTGTTTTCAGGCTACCGGCTAGCTTTTCAAACAGCTGGCGCTGCTCCTTGGTTAGCGATTCAGGGGTAACTACCGATACCGTAACCAGCTGGTCGCCGCGTCCTCTTCCACGGAGGTGGGGGACCCCCTTATTTTTAAGTTGGAAGACGGTGCCTGTCTGGCAGCCGGCGTTAAGTTTAAGCCTGGTGTTGCCGTCCAGGGTGGGCACCTCAACCTCGGCGCCGAGAGCCGCTTGAGTAAAGTTTATCGGTATCTCATAGAGTATGTCTTCACCATCACGTGTGAAAAATTCATGTTCCCTGACTGATATAATGATGTAGAGGTCGCCGGATGGGCCGCCTCTTATCCCGGCATCACCCTCGCCGCGGAGTCTAATCTGGGAGCCATTGTCAATCCCGGCCGGTACCTTGACCCGGATATTACGCTGTTGCTTCTCGGTGCCATTACCCCGGCACTGAGGGCAGGGCTCGGTGATAATTCTACCCTCCCCGTGGCACTGGGGGCAGGTAGTTATGTTGGTGAAGCGGCCAAAGATACTCGCCTGGACCCGGCGTACCTGCCCGCTGCCGTTGCAGTTGGAACACCGGCTCGGCTGGCTACCCGGCTTGCAGCGAGTACCCTGGCACACGGAGCAGTTTTCAGTACGTGATACCTTGATTTCCTCTTCGGTGCCAAAGGCTGCCTGCTCAAGGGTGATTGTCATTGCGTATTGAAGGGAGGCACCGCGTTGCGGTGCTTGAGGGGAGGCAGTAGTCGTCCCGCCGAAGAAGGCGTCAAAGATATCGCCGAAGCCGAAGTCAAACCCGTCAACCCCCCGCCCGAAGAGCCCTTCGCCACCGCTATGACCGAAGCGGTCGTAGGCAGCGCGCTTATTGGTATCAGAGAGAACCTCGTAGGCTTCATTTATTTCCTTGAACTGCTCTTCAGCCCCATCGCCACGGTTGTGGTCGGGGTGATACTTGAAGGCAAGCTGACGGAATGCCTTCTTTATTTCCTCGTCGGTGGCATTCCGGTCTATGCCAAGGATTTCATAGTAATCGCGCTTCGCTGGCATATGGTAACCCTATCCCCTTTATCCCCTTCCCCTTGATTAAGGGGAAGGGGAATTAGTTTTGTAAGAGGGGCTTCGCCCCTCTAGAACTCCCGTTTTAAACCGCTTACTCCCTCTTTAGACCTCGTGGAACTCACCCTCCACGGTTCCCTCATCCTCACTACCCTGTTCGGGGGGTGGCTCGGCGCCCGGTGGCGGTGGCTGCTGCTGGTAGATAGCCGCCCCCACCTTTTGCATGGTCTCTGATAGCTCCTGGGCTGCCCGTTGGATAGCCTCAATATCTGTCCCCTGTAGCGCTGAGCGCACGGCGGCAACCTTGCCTTCTACCTCCTGGTTCAGCTCGGTGGATATCTTGTCCTTCTGCTCTCGCAGGGTTTTTTCGGCGGTATAAGCCAGGTTATCGGCGACATTGCGTGTTTCTATCTCCTCCCTCCGTTTGGTATCCTCGGCGGCGTGCATCTCCGATTCCTTCTGCATCCGCTCTACCTCCTCCTTGGAGAGCCCGCTGGAGGCAGTAATGGTTATCTTTTGCTCCTTGCCGGTGCCCTTGTCGTGAGCCTTGACACTGAGAATACCGTTAGCGTCAATATCAAAGCTGACCTCAATCTGGGGTA
>CAZEBT010000142.1:0-3168 GCA_964510485.1 uncultured Dehalococcoidales bacterium
GCTCATCTTCGGTGTGCCAATACAGGAGGCACAGTCCAGCGTGGGGAAGGTCTTATCGAACTGAAGCATATGTCCCCCGACACTGGGTAGCCTCTCTAAGAGATAGGCCTGGTGCCCAGAATCAGCGACTTCCAGAGCAGCCTGCATGCCGGCGATACCGGCACCCACAATGAGAACATCGGGCTTACTCGGACTCGCCTTTATCCCGGCTTGATCCTGCACAATACAACCTCCTAGTTACATTCACCTCTATTTTAACCTAATTGCAGGGTGTGTGCAAACCTGACGGTGCCACTCTTACGCCGGGGCGGTGCTATTGACGAAATGCGGGTAAGGGTGATATATAACAATCGGGGGAGGTGCCTTTGTGGAAAGAATAGCCAGCTTCGTTTACAAAAGGGCAGGGCTGATTATTGCTGTTGTTATTGTCCTCAATATCACTGCCATAGTTTCATTCTATCGTTTTGACCTCAGTACCGATTTCCTGCAAGCCTTCATTACCGGGAATCCAAAGGTAGAGGAGTTCAACCGGTTAAATGAAAAGTATCAGAGCGGTGAAGCTATTACGGTGCTCATCGAGCAGGGTGATTCCCTCCTGACCAGGGAGAACCTTATCAGTGTTTTCCGGCTCCAGGAGAAGGTCAGAGCTATTGAGGGTATTGCGGTAGTACAGAGCCTTCTGCCTCCGGAAATCTCCCTGCCGGGCGGGGTAATTCCGATGAGTGAGCAGGTAATTAGCATGGGGTATGAGCCCCTGAGGGACTTCATTGAAAATAGATACTATCTGACCGACCAGTTCCTTTCCCCTGACGGCAGGAGTGGTATCCTTATCGCCACCCTGGAACCGGGGGCACCGGCAAGAGAAGTAGTCAGGTCTCTTAAGGAGATAGCCGATAGCTCGGAGAGCCTGACCATCTCCTTGGCCGGCGACGAAATCATCAGGGATACCCTCTGGAGCTATCTGGTGAGGATACTGTGCATCGTACCGCCCTGCGCCATTGTGCTGGTGCTCCTGGTCTTCCTGGCGGTTCTCAGGAGCCGCCTGCTATCCGTCCTGGCAATGGTCCCCGCCGGCATTGGTGCCCTGTGGACCTTTGGCGCCATCTTCTGGAGCGGGCAGGAACTGAGTCTGTTGACCATTATCAGCCCGATATTCGTTATAGTGATGGGTGCTGCTGATGGTCTCCACTATACAAGTCATTTTATAGAAAACATGAGTAGATACTCTGACCGCCGGCAGCTTACTCTGGAGACCCTGCGCATGGTGGGCATGCCAATATTCCTGACCACCATCACTACCATGGCGGGGTTTGCCTCTCTGACCTGGACGCAGGTGGTGCCAATCAGGCAGATGGGCATATTCGTATCTCTGGGCATTGGCTTTGCGGGCGTGGTCTCTCTCTTCTTTCTGCCGGCGGTGCTGTCCAGAATAAAACTGCCCTCATCACCTATGGAGGCTAGGGAAAACCGCCTCGGCAGATTCGTGGTGGCAGCATCCCGCCAGAGGGTGGTGATTGTTGTGGTTTTTCTGGCTATTGTGGGTGTTTCCGCTTTCTACGTGCCCAGACTTGAGGTGGTGTCTAATCAGTTGATGTTCTTTAAGGAGGACTCTGAAATCAGGCAGACCTTTGCCAGGGTTGAGGAGCATTTCGGTGGGGCGCTACCGCTTACCGGGGAGATAGTTTCTGAGAAGGGTCAGGCGGCACTGGCGGATGCCGGGTTTGCCAACCAGGTTCTGGCTACTGAGAGGGAGCTGGAAGAGGTGCCCGGTATAGGGAGCGCCTTTTCAGTTTTTGATTTGGTTCGGGGCGTTAACAGGATGATGACCGGGCAGGATGCTTATCCTCAGGACCCGGCGCTTATTCAGGAACTCCTGATGCAGGTGGGTGCTGAGGGCCAGCAGAGTTGGGTTTCGGACGATGGCTTCAGGCTGGTGGTCAGGACTAAGGGTCTGGGTACAGGTGATATAGAGAAGCTGGATGAGTTCGTTGCGCAGAACCAGGGTACTATCCGGGTGATAACCGGCATGCCGGTACTTTTCGATGAGTTGAATCATCTGGTTGTAGAGAGCCAGGTTCAAAGCCTGGGTCTGGCTCTGGCCCTGATATTTATCATGCTCTGGATAACCCTGAGAAGGCTCAAGGCGGCGCTGGTTGGTCTGCTGCCAATAGCCATCACCATTGCCGTCATTCTGGGTATGCTGTCAATAACCGGTTTTAATCTCAACATCATGACGGCTACCCTGTCGGCTATCGCTATCGGGGTTGGAGTGGATTACTCCATCCATCTGCTCTCGGGCATCTATCACTTCCAGAGGGAGGGTATGGGCAGGCGGGAGTCGGTCAACGCCGCTTTATCAAGTGTTTCCCGGCCGGTCCTGGCTAATGCCTTTGGTCTGGCTATCGGGCTTTCGGCTCTTTTCTTTTCGCCCCTGCGGATACACCTGCATGCCGCTTCGGTGATGTGGGTAGCAATGGTGGTCTCTTCAACGGCAGCTCTGTTATTGACCCCGATATTCTACACGGGAAGGGATAGGCATCAAAACAGGGCTGCGGGAAAAGCGGAGTGATTAGCCGGCCCCTGCCGGGTTGCCCTTGAGTGAGAGCTTGAGACCGGGAACTTACCTTGTATGGAACTCACCCGGTGCAATGCATCTAGAGCTTGGCTTGAATCCAGTCCATAAGGTCCTGTATGAGGAATGGCTTCCTTATGCAGGCATCAGCGCCCAGGGCGGTAACATCAGCCGACTCGATATAATCATATACGCCGGTAAACATGATTACCGGAACGTTGGAGTGTTTCCGTACAGAGTTGAGGACCTGAAAACCATCAAGCCTGGGCATAATAATATCCAGGAGAATGAGGTCAGGCTTCTCACTTAGTGCCTTGTGTAGCCCCTCCATGCCATCGAACGCAGTAAGGACACGATAGCCCTCCTTTTGCAGGATACGTTCGGCACCAAGTACCAGGGCACGGTTGTCGTCTACAATGAGAATACTCGGTTTAGAACTCATCGGCTAGCCTCTTTACTCAGCTTATAGCCTGGGTAAAGAATAAGGTATAAATATTCGGGTGGAATTTATAAACATTTTGTAAATATATCTCCGTCCTCGATGGTGGGCGGTAGAGGACTTGAACCTCTGACCCCCTGCGTGTAAAGCAGGTGCT
>CAZEBT010000143.1:0-3162 GCA_964510485.1 uncultured Dehalococcoidales bacterium
CATCTGTGATGAGCCGACAGTGGGTCTGCACCTGGCTGATAACTACCGTTTGATTGAGACGCTGAAGAGGCTAAGGGACCTGGGCAATACGATACTGATTGTGGAGCACGATGAGACCATGATGCGGGCGGCTGACCATATTATTGATATGGGACCGGGGGCTGGCGAGCACGGGGGGCAGATTGTAGCCACCGGGACAGTTGCTGACATTGAGAATTGCAGGGAGTCAGTAACCGGCCAGTATCTCAGCGGGTCCAGGCAGATTCCTCTGCCACCGGGCCGCCGTTCTGGTTCGGGGGGGGAGATAGTAATTGAGGGGGCGAGGCAGAACAACCTGAAGAACGTGGACGTCCACATTCCTCTGGGCAAGTTTGTCTGCGTCACCGGTGTTTCGGGCAGCGGCAAGAGTACCCTTATTGATGAAATCATGTATAAGAAGCTGGCACAGATATTCTATCGGTCAAGGGAGGTGGCGGGTGACTGCGACGGCATCTCTGGCGTGGAGAATATTGATAAGGTAATCAATATTGACCAGTCTCCCATCGGGCGGACGCCGCGCAGCAACCCGGCTACCTATACGGGGACCTTCACCCCTGTCCGGGAGCTTTTTGCTACTGTTCCCGAGGCACGGATGAGGGGCTATCGTCCGGGGCGGTTTTCGTTCAATGTCAGGGGCGGGCGCTGTGAGGCATGTGGTGGGGAGGGGTATATCCAGATTGAGATGCAGTTCCTGCCCGATGTAACCGTTCCCTGCGAGGTCTGCAAGGGGAAGCGATATAACCGGGAGGCTCTGGAGGTCAGGTTCAAGGGCAAGAACATAGCCGAGGTACTGGATATGACTGTGGAGCAGGCATTGTCTTTCTTTGAACATTTCCCCAAGGTAAAGAATAAACTGGCGACGCTGAGTGATGTCGGGCTGGGCTATATCCGCCTGGGACAGCCGGCGCCTACCCTCTCCGGGGGAGAGGCGCAGAGGGTCAAGCTTGCCACCGAGCTGTCAAAGCGTTCCACCGGCAGGACACTGTATATTCTTGATGAACCGACCACAGGGCTTTCCTTCGATGATGTAGCTGCCCTGCTGAGTGTCCTGCAGCGTCTGGTGGACAGTGGTAACACGGTGGTGGTCATTGAGCATCACCCCGATGTGATTAAGAATGCCGACCATATCATAGACCTCGGGCCGGGGGCCGGGGACAAGGGTGGCTATGTTGTGGCTACGGGAACACCTGAGGAGGTAGCTCAGGAGAAGTCCTCGGTTACGGGAAGGTATCTGGGAGCCGTTCTTACCAGGAACGTGGAGCGTGTGTTGACCACCTAGCTGTTTGCTTTGTGGTATACTTAGTATTGCAGGTATTGGGCTGACATTGTCCTGAAGACCGATGGGCGATAAAGGGGGTCAGAGATGACTCGGGAAGAAGCACTTGACTCGGTTAGAGCCAATGTAGAAAACAGGAATCTGGTGAAGCATATGCTAGCCACCGAGGCCATTATGCGGGCGCTGGCCAGGCGTTTTGGTGAGGATGAGGAGGAGTGGGGTCTTACCGGTCTCCTCCATGATATAGATGTGGAACTAACCGAGGATGATATGAGCACACATAGCAAGCTCGGGGCGGATATTGCCCGTGAGCTGGGAGCCAGTGAGAAAATGGCTCATGCCATCCTGTGTCATAATAAAGCCCACGGCGTTCCCCGGGAGACGATGCTCGACAAGGCCCTGTTCTGTGCTGACCCGCTGACCGGTCTAATCATTGCCGGTGCCCTGGTGCGGCCTGATAAGAAGCTGGATGGTCTTGAGGCTAAGTCGGTGAAGAAGAGGTTCAAGGAGAAGAGCTTTGCCGCCGGGGCAAACCGGGAGCAAATCGAGATGTGCCGTGAACTGGGGCTTGAGCTTGATGAGTTTATTGAGCTGGGGCTGGAGGCAATGAAGGGGATTGCCGCTAGTCTTGGTCTATAGATTTTTTCTACCTCACCCCCTGTATCCCCCTCTCCTTCTATTGACAGTCAAGTATTTTTGTACATTACCTAACTATGTACATTTTACCACGACTACAAAGGAGAGGGGGAAATATATAAAAGATTAGCTTATCTCAAGGGTTGAGCCCTGGGCGGTCTTGATAACGTCAATGCGGGCTGGGAAGGCATCCCTGAACTCCTCAATGTGGGTGATGACCAGTATCTTCTGGAAATCGTCCTGAATGGAATTTATCGCCTCTTTGAGCTTTTCAATACCTATGGTATCCTGAGTACCGAAGCCTTCATCAATAATCAGGGTTGGCAGCGGTGCCCCGACCCGCCGGGCCAGTAGCTTGGACAGGGCAATACGGATGGCGAAGTTGATGCGGAAGGCTTCACCGCCGCTGAACATCTCGTAGTTCCGGGTGCCAAGCTCATCGGAGATGTTGATATCGAGGGTCTCAACAGTATCTCCCTTCTTTGTCTCCCGCTGGGTCTCAATCTTGACGTGCATCCGATTATCGGTCATGCGCCCCAGCAGTCTGTTGGCTTCGATTTCAATCTCGGGGAGGGCGGTCTCGATGAGCAGTGCCTGTATACCCTTCTTGCCGAAGGCTTCAGCCAGGTCCCGGTAGATTTCCTCATCCTTTGAAGCCTGGCTTAGCTGCCTGGTTTTCTCCTCCCTTCTTGTCTCCAGCTGGGAGAGGTGCTGCAACCTTCCCTTTATGTTGCCGATTGTCTCCTGGGACTGCTTCTGCTGTGCGGTCAGTTCCTGACGGTCAGTTTCAGCCCGGGTCAGGTCGTCAACCAGCCGGGGGAGTGAGATAAGCTCCTCGGTCAGCTCCTGCTTTTTCTGGTCGTCGGCCTCCAGGCTGTGACGTAGCTCCTGGACGGCTTGCTCAGCCTGGGAAGCCTCTTCCTCCTCCTGGTTGATGCGGCTATCCGCCTCTTCCAGCTTTCGCCTGGGGGCTTCGTGTTGTTCCAGGCTGGAAAGTTGCTGGCGCACCTGCTCGTGCTGCTGGGGGTCATAGTCAAGCCTGGCTAGCTCCCCTTCGATTTCCCTCAACTGTTCCTGCTGGGTAGCGGCGAAGTCCTTTCTGGCGAGGCGCTCTTCAATTTCAGCCAGCGCTTTTCTCTGGTCATTTAGCTGGCTGCTGGCTTCTTCAGCCTGGGCAATCTCCTGGTTAATCTGGCCGGATTTGCTCTGCA
>CAZEBT010000144.1:0-3126 GCA_964510485.1 uncultured Dehalococcoidales bacterium
TTAGAGACGTTGCCATCCCCCTCGGAATCGGCATCGGGGCAGCCATCGATAAATAGTAGGGGTGAGTTAATGGATTCAAATGTTGAATTAGCAAGAATCAGACCTTTTAGCTATGACGACAAATTAGCTGGGCATAAGATAGCAGTTCAAGTTTCGCCTTACTATTCCAAGCTGGTTGTGGATGATAGGGTATATTACTTCAATAAAGAAAACGGGGACTTTGATGGAGCATCAATGCCGAAGGGAGAAAAGGACACTTAGTAGCCGTGTTCCTTTTCCCAATCCCGGGCAGCCTCTTCTGTTGTACGGCGCCCAACTTGCTTTATATAGCCTTCATGATGCTCTTGTTGATGCTCTTTTTCCCGACGTTCTAGATCAGTTGTGATACCGCCATGTACAATTCTGTTGCCAACTTTGAAGTGGTATTTGTATGTATCTCTCGATTGTTTACCCATAACAAGCCTCCTTTAGTTAATATTATAGCACAGGTTAGAAGATGGCCAAAGGGTATATAAATTAGGTTGTATATTAAGGGGATTAAAAGGGGCGAAGCCCCTTTAAGGAATTCTCTCCCCCTCTCCTTTGAAGGAGAGGGGGATTAAGGGGGTGAGGTAGATAAATAATCTTCACATAAATAGGCTGCGGCCCTACCAGCGTGAGGTGGCGCTGGCGATACTGGACAGCGTCTTCGGCAGGAAGGGCCTGACCTTCTCTGTGGAAATTGCGCGGCAGGGGGGCAAGAATGAGCTTTCCGCCCAGCTTGAGCTTTTGCTTTTAACCCTCTACATGGCGGAGCCGCAGAACCTGGTGAAGTGCTCCCCTACCTTCAAGCCGCAGACGGTAATCTCCATGGTGCGGTTGAAGGACAGACTGAATGATGCTGGCTTTGGAGGTATCTGGGCGGCTGAGCTGGGCTATATTATCAGACTGGGTAACGCCCGGGCTATATTCCTTTCGGCTGATGAGTCGGCTAACGTGGTGGGGAACACCACCCACATTCTGCTGGAGATAGACGAATCCCAGGACGTGAGCAAGGAGAAGTACACCAAAGAGTTCAAGCCGATGGGAGCCACCACCAACGTTACGACCGTCCACTACGGGACAACCTGGGACGATTCCACCCTGCTGGATGAGGTGAAGCAGACCAACTGCGAGCTGGAGAGGAGGGACGGTATCAGGCGTCACTTCCGGTATGACTGGCAGGAGGTAGCCAGGTACAACCCTGATTATCTGGCCTATGTTGAAGGAGAAAGAGAACGGCTGGGGGAGAACCACCCCCTGTTTCAGACCCAGTACTGCCTGCTGCCTATTCGCGGTGGTGGGGGATTCCTGTCAGCGCAGCAGCGGGCACAGCTAGGCGGGGAGCACCCGAGAAGGCACCACCCTGAGGCTGGCAGGGTATACGTGGCCGGGATTGACCTGGCTGGAGAGGCTGAGGAGGGGGAAGGCGCCCGGCTGAGAGCCATCAAGCCACGTCAGGACTCCACGGTTATTACCATCGGTGAGCTGGACTTTTCAACTGCCGATGATATCCAGAAGCAGCCCCGGGTCAGGGTTGTGGAGCACTTCTGGTGGACGGGCAGGAAACACACCGAGCTATATCCACAGATGGTGGACATCCTCAAGAACGTCTGGCAGTGCCGGCGAATCGTGGTTGATGCCACCGGGGTCGGCCAGCCGGTAAGCTCGTTCCTGAGGCAGGCACTGGGGTCAAGGGTTATCCCGTTTACATTTACGGCGCAGTCGAAGTCGGGGCTGGGGTTTGACCTGCTGGCGGCAATTAATTCAGGCAGGCTGAAGGTGTACGCCGGTGACGGCTCACCTGAATATCGGGAGTTCTGGTTGGAAATAGAGAAAGCTAAGAGCAACTACCGCCCCAACCAGACGATGAACTTCTATGTTGACCCGGCTCAGGGGCACGACGACTTCCTGGTGAGCCTGGCGCTGGTGGTTGAGGCGGCCAAAAGGTATGAGGCAAGGGGGGCGAGGGGGAGGGTTATTTGACACCCCGCTATCCATCGCTATAATATTGGCTATCTGAGGATGTATCCATGAAGAACAAAAAGGTAGCGATAATAGGCTGGGGGAATATCGGCAGCGGCGTCGTGGAGGCCCTCTACCAGAGGGGGGTCGCCGGCTTAGAGCTGACCAGGGTATGTGATATTGACCTGGAAAGAGACCGACCGCTTCTCCTGCCGGCGGAGTACCTCACCGGAGCCTGGCAGGAAGCCGTCAATGACCCCGGGGTTGACATTGTGGTGGAGCTGGTTGGCGGTATTGAGCCAGCCAGGAGCATTGTGTTGCAGTCGCTCCAGAATGGCAAAGACGTGGTTACCGCCAACAAGATGCTGCTTGCCCAGGAGGGGGAGGCGATTTTTTCACTGGCCTCAAGTTTAAAGCGACGGATTGGCTTCCGGGCAAGCTTTGTGGGGTGCCATTCACTCATCCACGAGTTCCAGCAGGCGGGGACTACCGCCAAGAAGTTCCGCAGAATCTATGCCATTCTCAACGGAACCTGCAACTACATACTTTCCACGATGACCAGAGACGGCAAGGAGTTTGAGGAGGCACTGAGGGAAGCCCAGGAAAAGGGGTATGCCGAGAGCGACCCATCAGACGATATTGATGGAAAGGATACCGAGAGCAAGATTCGTATTCTGCTGGGTCTTATCGCCAATTCCTATCGCGCCGCCGGTCACTTTCCGGTTGAAGGGATTAGAACCATCACCACACAGGACATTCAGTACGCCGCCGAACTGGGGTATTCGGTCAAGCTGATAGGGGTAATTGAGCAAGAAGACGGCATATTTAATGTCAGCGTGCACCCGGCACTGATGCCGCAGACATCGCTCCTTGGCTCCCTGGAGGGCGCCTACAACGGCACCGAGCTTGAGGATGAATACGGGGTGGTATCGGGGCTGGTTGCTCCCGGCGCCGGGGTCTACCCGACCACAGATGCGGTTGTCAAAGACCTGCTGGATATAGCCGAGGGCAAGACACTGCCCATGCCAGGCTCGGTGAATGCCCTGACTTTAGGGGCTATTGAGGATGCGGAAAGGCGTTACTACCTTAGATTCAGCGTGGTAAACCAGGCGGGGGTCCTGGCTCAGATCTGCAATATCTTCT
>CAZEBT010000145.1:0-3120 GCA_964510485.1 uncultured Dehalococcoidales bacterium
TTGCCCCAGTCTTCTCCCAGGATGCTTACCCTTGTCTTGGAGTGGTTAACTATGCCATCCCTCACCTCCCAGGTGAGATTGAGCCCCTGGCCTTCATTTTCCAGGAGGTCGACAATGCGAAGGGACTGCTCGTTATGTCTGAATCCGGGGTGGTAAAGCTCGTCAAGGACCTCTTCCCCCACGTGGCCGAAGGGGGTATGGCCCAGGTCGTGGCCGAGGCTGATTGCCTCTGTCAGGTCCTCATTGAGGTTGAGCGCTCGCGCTATGGTTCGGGCTATCTGGGAGACCTCAAGGGTGTGGGTAAGCCTGGTGACATAATGGTCACCCAGGGGGGCAATGAAGACCTGAGTCTTATGCTTGAGGCGGCGGAAAGACTTGGAGTGGATAATGCGGTCACGGTCGCGCTGAAAGGCGGTGCGAATTGAGCAGGGCTCTTCATGCCGGGACCTGCCTCGCGACACCCTGCTTTTTTGTGCAAGGGGGGAGAGGCTTTCTTCCCTTTCTTCAGCCAGTTGACGAATATTGTGCCGACAACTCACTGTATTCCTAGTCGCTCTTCCACTCTGGCAATTATTTCTCTGGTCTGGTCAATCATATCGGGGCTTACCGATACCGAGGTAATACCCCACTCCACCAGTTTTTCAGTAAGCTCGGGGTAGACTGAAGGCGCCTGTCCACAGATGGACGAGGTGACCCCCATGCTCTTGGATACCTTGATTGCCCTTTCTAAGGAGAGCATTACAGCCTCATCCCGCTCATCAAACGTCTCGGCTAGGCGGGCATTATCGCGGTCAATACCCAGGGTGAGCTGGGTGAGGTCATTCGAGCCGATGGATATGCCGTCAATGCCGATGGCGAGGAACTTTTCGAGGAGGATTATATTGGATGGCACCTCAACCATCATCCATATTTTGAAGGTTTCGGAGCGCTCTAGCCCTTCTTCTTCCATAATCTTTACTGTCTGCGCCAGCTCATTGACGGTGCGTACGAAGGGAATCATCACCCAGAGGTTATCGTATTTTTCTCTCACCTTCTTTATTGCCGCCAGTTCTAGCTTGAAGGTATCGACGTCGGTGATATAGCGTGAGGCTCCGCGGTAGCCGAGCATGGGGTTCTCCTCAATGTCTTCATAGCGTTCCCCGCCTTTAAGCGAACGGTACTCGTTCGTTTTGAAATCGTTGGTTCTGTATACTACCCGGCGGGGGTGGAAGGCTTTGGCAAAGGTGGTTAGCCCTTTAGACAGCTTGTTGATGAACTGATTGGAGCGGTAATGGCTAATCGTATAACTCGGGTGCTCACCAATCTGGGCAACCATAAACTCAGCCCGGAGCAGCCCGACACCATCGACATCATAAGATGCTACCCTGTCAGCCAGCTCAGGTTGTGCCAGGTTTACCAGGAGCTTGGTCTTGGTCTTGATGTCTGCCCTGGCTTTAACCGCCATCTTGACGGCGATTTCTATCTTGCCGTCATAGACCTTGCCGCTGGCACCATTCACGGTGATGATTTGCCCGTCTTTCACAGTAGAGGTGGCTTTTTCAGTGCCAACAATGCAGGGGATACCCAGTTCGCGGCTGACAATAGCAGCGTGGGCAGTCCTGCCGCCGCGGTTGGTTACAATGGCGGCGGCCCGTTTCATGGCGGGCACGAAGTCGGGGGTGGTCATCTGGGCTACCAGGATATCACCGTCGAGTACTTTATCTATATGGGAGGGGTCAGGCACTATTTTTACCGGACCCGAGGCTATGCCGGGGCTGGCCGGTGAGCCTGACAGAATTGGGGTGGCGGTAATTTCTGTTACCGCCTCAGCCGTTTCCCTGATTGTGGTTACCGGACGGGTCTGGACGATGAAAATAGCCCCATTTTCTTTTGCCCACTCAATATCCTGGGGGAACTGATAGTGGTCTTCAAGACGTTTTCCCATTCTGGCGAGGGCAAGTATGTCATCATCGGTTATTTTTTGCCGGGCTTGCTCGGCGGGAGTGAGGTTTACCTTTATATTATCTTCCTTGCCGGTGGCGCCCTCTCTCTTGACCAGTTTCCACTCCTGCCGTTTGACCTCCTTTTCAATGATTTCCAGGTTATCCTTGCTGACAACGTAGTGGTCGGGGGTGACGTCTCCGGAGACAATCATTTCACCCAGTCCGAGGACGGCCTCAATGGTGATCTTGGTCTTATCGCTGGAGGTCGGTTCCACGGTAAACATGACCCCGGAAGCCTGAGACTGGACCATTCTCTGTACCGGGACGGCGATACCGACTTTCAGGTGGTCGAAGCCCTGTTCCTGACGGTAGAAGATGGCGCGTGCCCCGAACAGGGATGCCCAGCAGCCCTGGACAGCATTGACGACCTTTTTCTCGCCCTGAATATTGAGGAAGGTGGCCTGCTGACCGGCGAAGGAGGCTTCAGGCAGGTCTTCGGCAGTGGCTGAGGAGCGCACGGCAACCAGTCCTTTATCCATTTTTACATAAGCCTGTTCAATTTCCCTGGCGATTTCAGGGGGCATGGGGGCGTCTTCAATGAGGCGTTGAACCTTTTCAGCAGTTTCCTGGAGCTGTTTGCTGTTATGAATATCCAGCGGCTTGAGCAGTTTGCTAATCTGGTCGGTGATTCCCGCCTGCCGGAGGAAGTCAAAGTAGGCGCTGGCAGTTACGATGAAGCCGGGAGGAACCGGTATCTTGGCGTTGGTCATTTCACCCAGGTTGGCACCTTTCCCGCCGACAATAGGTATGTCCTTCTTGGTTACTTCGTCAAACCAGACGATGACCCTTTGACCTTTGGGCATAATTCTCCTCCTTTATAATTTAAGCGGGGGGGGTAGCGTTTTTACATTGCGATATTATACCATTAAAAGCTATTATATCATTAGTTGGGGAAAGTTCAACTGAATGGCAGGGGTAAATCCGGATTTGGGTAGGGAAAATTCGAGGGTGTTCGTGGCCCAAAATCGGCCCCAATTTCTGGTTGACACTGGTGATGATGAAAAGGTAAAATTAGGTGTAACGGCTGAGGCAGCGAGGAGGTTTGTCATGTTGGAGATGATAATTGACAGCATTCGGGTTAGCCTGATGAACTATCAGCGGGTGGTGATTTTGAAGGAGAAGGAGACCGACCGTTACC
>CAZEBT010000146.1:0-3100 GCA_964510485.1 uncultured Dehalococcoidales bacterium
TAAAGTTTACCAGTCCGGATGCCTACTATCATATGCGGCTGGTTGACAATCTGGTAGAGCACTACCCGCACCGCATCACATTTGACCCCTATGTGAACTTCCCCAGTGCCAAGTACATAGACCTGCCGCCCTTCTTCCACTGGTTCCTGGGCGGTGTTATCTGGTTGGTTGGCCTGGGTTCACCAAGCCAGCATACCACAGACCTGATAGGTGTCTATTTCCCGGCAGTTCTGGGTGCTCTGACCGTTATCCCTGTCTATTTCATCGGGAGGGAGCTATTCGGGCGGTGGGCTGGAGTAATCTCCGCCGCTCTGGTGGCGGTGCTGCCCGGTGAGTTCCTGGGGCGCTCAATACTGGGCTTTACTGACCACCACGTAGCTGAGACGCTGTTTACGGCTATAGCCATGATGTTCCTGGTTCTGGCAATCAGGGCTTCACGTGAGAGGCAGTTGACCGCCAGCCATCTCTGGCGCCGGGACTGGGCAGTGCTCTCAAAGCCGGTTATTTATAGCTTGCTGGCGGGCATCTGGCTGGGTATCTACCTGATAAGCTGGGTAGGGGCGCTGCTCTTTGTCTTCATTATCGCTGCCTATTTCATAGTCCAGTTTATTATTGACCACCTGAGGCGTCAGTCCACCGGCTATCTATGCCTGGTTGGTACTGTTGTCTTTCTTGTTGCCCTGATAATCAGCGCACCGGTGGTGCGTAATGCACCCAGTATAGTATCCCTGGTCATCGCTCTGTTGATTCCAGTAGTTCTGGGTGTTATTTCCCGGCAGATGACAAACAGGGGAATAAGGCTTGCCTATTATCCACTGGTCTTGCTGGGGCTGGTAGCGGTGGGACTGCCTGTCTTTCGTTTTATTGCCCCATCCCTGTGGGAGACAATGCTGAGTCGGTTCAGCATGTTCGTCTGGAGCAGTTCGGCTACTATAATTGAGATGCAGCCGCTCCTTTTCCCCACTGGCAGTTTCTCATTATTACTTCCGTGGCGCATGTTCGCCGCCGGTTTTTTCGTCGGTCTGATTGCGATTGGCTTCCTGGTCTATTTTGCAATCAGGCAGGGCAGCGCCGATAAAAACATCCTGTTGGTGTGGAGCCTGGTGATACTGGTGGCTACACTGGGGCAGCGCCGCTTTGCCTACTATTTTGCCGTCAATGTGGCTCTGCTCACGGGCTATCTGTCATGGCTGCTGCTGAAGACCGCCGGTTTCAGGGAGGCGGAGGTTGTGCCCGTTGAAACACGAAAGGCGGTTACGCAGAAGACGGCCAGACCAAGGAAGAGGCGCGATGACGATAGCCAGCGTGCTGTCAGATATACAAATATGACTCTGGCGGTGATAGTAATCTTCTTTCTCGTCTTCTACTTCAATTTTAAGCAGGCAGTACCTGTTGCGCAGCAGGCGCGCTTTGCCCCGACTGATGCCTGGTGTAACTCTCTTATCTGGCTGCGGGAAAATACCCCCGAGCCGTTTGGCGACCCGGAGTACTACTACCAACTCTACCAGGCACCGGCACCGGGGGAACAGTACCAGCCCCCTGAGTCTGCCTATGCGGTAACAGCCTGGGGTGACTACGGTTACTGGATACTGCGCATTGCCCACCGCCTGCCAAGTCGTACCCCGGGTCCCGGTGGTGAGAGCGTAGCTCAATTTTTCGTGTCTCTGGACGAGGACTCAGCCCGGGTGGAGGCTGAAAAACTGGGTACATCCTACGTAATGATTGACGACTCAACAGCCACAGATAAATACTATGCGCTTGCCCAGTGGGCGGGTCTGGATAGGACACAATTCTATGACTACTATTTCTTCCAACAGGAGGATAACAGTCTGGTGCGGGGAGTGCTTTTCTACCCGGAGTACTACCGCTCGCTGGTAGTCAGGCTGTATAACTTTGATTGTCAGGCGGTAACCCCGGAGGTCGCCAACGTAATTTCTTATGAGGAGATAGCGCTCCCGAACGGTGAGACCGCCAGGTTAATCACCGATGTCCAGGCATTCCTCAGCTACGAAGAGGCAGACGCCTATATCTCATCGCAGGAATCCGGTAACTACCGCGTGGTGGGCGATAATCCGTTTATCAGTCCGGTTCCGCTGGATGCCCTGGAAGACTACAGGCTAATCCATAGCTCCGATGAAGAGATGACGGTATCCACAGGAATATCTGTCCCGGAGGTAAAAATCTTTGAATACATCGGGGTGGAGTAGGGCTATTTGACCGTCACCGACTTTGCCAGGTTGCGTGGCTTATCCGGGTCCAGACCCCTGGCTACAGCAGAGTGGTAGGCGAAGAGTTGTAGCGGGATGATGCTTATCAGGGGGTAGAAGATTTCATCAACCTCGGGGATATTAATCCACTCATCAAACGTTGTTTCCTGGCGGTTGGAGATGCCGATGACAAGGGCACCGCGTGCCTTGGTCTCGGCGACATTGGACAGGGTCTCATCAAAGGTATAGTCACGGGGGCAGATGGCTACAACCGGGGTCCCCTCTTCAATCAGGGCTAACGTGCCGTGTTTTAGTTCGCCAGCGGGCATGCCCTCGGCGTGGACATAGGCAATCTCCTTCAGCTTTAGTGCCCCCTCACCGGCTATGGCGAAGTTGATTCCCCGGGCTATGTAATAGAAGTCATTCTTGCCCTTGAGCTTCTGAGCAATCCTGGGTACCTCCAGTCCGTTATGGCGCAGATTGGCTTCAATAAGATTGGATATGTCTGTCAGCTTCTCTATTCCCTCATCAAATCTGTTGACCATGGCAAAGGCCAGGAGGTAGAAGATGGTTAGTTCGGCCATAAAGGACTTGGTAGCGGCGACACCTATCTCTGGGCCACAGTTGAGGTAGAGCACCCGGTCACTCATCCTGGCAAGGGAGGAGTCAACTACATTGACCAGCGAGAAGACGGCGGCTCCATTCGCTTTGGCTCTCTTGACCCCGTCCATAACATCGGCGGTCTCGCCGCTCTGTGATGCTGCCATTACCAGGGTATTCTTATCTATAGAATCGGAGAAGTAGCCAAATTCGGAGGCCATAATCACGTCGCTGAACTTGCCGGCAATCTTGGAGAAAACATACCTGCCAATGAGGGCGGCGTATCTTGAGGT
>CAZEBT010000147.1:0-3099 GCA_964510485.1 uncultured Dehalococcoidales bacterium
ATGGTAGAATCTACACGTCGAAATGATGGAACGTGAGATAAAAAGTGACCTGGTAATTCGGAAAATTTCGGCGTTTTGGAAGACTTCAAATGAAGCTGGTGAGCCGCCGAGGAATCGAACCTCGAACCTGCTGATTAAGAGTCAGCTGCTCTGCCAGTTGAGCTAGCGGCCCAATGCAGTAACAGTTTAGCAAACGATGGGTCTTTACGCAAACTGCTGCCAGCAGGCAGAGAAACAGCCAGCCGGTAAAGATGATAACTCTCATCGTTGTGGGAACCGCTTACTGGGGCATATGCCCCTCTTGAAGTAGTATGTCGTCTATGGCGACACGCGGTCTGGGTGGGGGGTCCTCGTCAGGGTAGCCCACCAGCAGCAGCGTCAGAACGACAATGTGTCTGGGCCAGCCCAGGGTTTTTGCCATCTGCCCGAACTTTATCCGCTGCACCCAGCAGGTGCCCAGTCCGAGGGCAGTGGCGGCAAGTACCATATGCTCGATGGCAATGGCGGTGTACATGTGGGCATCGGGGATAAATGATTTGAGGTCATCCCAGTTCTCGCTCTCGGCTCCGTAGTAATCGGAGTCCGGGGGAGCGAGCTTGTGACCCTTGACAAAGGTGAGGAGTTCCGAGCCACACACAATAATTACCGGGGCCCGGGCGATATGCTCACTACCGAAGGTGGCTTCCTCAAATAGTTTTTTCTTTAGTGGTTCATCCTTGATTATCTGAAACCGCCAGGGCTGACGGTTGGTGCCGGAGGGTGCCAGACGGGCGGCCTCCAGCATCTGGTCAATCAATTCGTCGGGGACGGGGTCGGGTTTGAACTTCCTGATGCTCCGTCTCTTCTCAATAGCTTCCATTACGGTGAGCATGGGGTGTTACCTCCTTGTGTCTCTGCCTTGAATGCTAACACAGTGGTAGCAGTCTGACAAATGCGAAGAAGTAGGCGGCAGGGTCTGTTTAACCTAAGGCTCTTCGGTTACCCTGGCGGCAATCCTGGCCAGTTCCCAGCAGTACTTGTAGAGGTGCAGGCCCTTGCTGATAGCTACCAGCTCGCCGTCGGCAACACCTATCTCACTGGACATATATTCCTTCAGGAGCTGAATAGCCGCCAGGTTGGATGGGAACCCGGCCCATAAGTCCCACGACCGGAAATAGGCAACGAATTTGAGCTTATTATCACGGATTCTGGTGTCTATCATCCTGAGGCACGGCGGGTCTGACAGGTAGATGGACCGGGCATCACCAACCGCCATGAAAGCCTGATTGGTATTGTAGCCATCTTCCTTATACATCCGGATAACCTCGGCAGTCTGCTTCTCCAGGTATTGACCGTAGGTGTACTGCTCTCCCTCTGCCTTATGGGCTGTCATCAGGTAGGGGAGATAGCTTTCAATATACTCCGTAGTGGTGGGGGGCGGCACTCCCTGGGGCACATCGGGTATCAGTGGTCGTGTTCCCGGGTGACTTACCTGCACGATGACGAGGTCAAGCTCTTTACGTTGCTCACTGGCATAGCTGCCCCGGTCGATGGTGTACTGGTAGCCTTCATTCAATACCCTGCGCAGGCAGAGGAACCATGCCTCGGAGAGGTCTCTGGCTTCAATTATGGAGATTTCCAAAGTGTTAAATCCCTTCCGTTATCGTTTCTTGAAAATATTGAGAAATCTGTCCTGGTACTCGTCAAACAGGTTCCAGCGGTCAAGCTCGGCTTTGAGTTCACCCGGGTCAGCTTCACCCCTGGAGACCCTTCCGAAGAGCTCCTCAATCCTGAGCCTGGCATCGGCGGGGATGCCCCTGGAGTCCATGTCCAGGAGGCCCCTGGCACCCATTTGCCTGATATTGTCCTCCAGAGAGTTCCTGGTCATTTCGAAGACGAACTTTATCAATGACACGTCCCAGAGCTCGTCCTGCCCCTTGATAATGGCGGCCAGAGGGTCACCACGCTGGTCAATCCTGGTATTCAGCTTCTCTACTACCGCCAGTAGACCGTCGGATACAATGTTGAGTTCCTTGGGCTCATTACGGTAGGTATAGAACAGGCCGGGGATATTGGGGCCGTGGGCTTTGACGAGCCAGTCGAAGTACCTCCGGGCATCGGTGCTGAACCCTTCAAGGCTGGAGAGATAGTAGGGGGTAACAATCCTGGGCCTTTCAGCAATTACTCTCCCCTCTCTGACCACCGTCTCGGTGATGTTTCTAATCAGCTCTGAATATACCGGCTCAGTGACCAGATAGTAGTATATGTTGGTAATGCCGAAGGTGTCCAGGGTCTGCCTGGGCAATCGCAGTATCTCGGTGTGCTCAACCGCCTCTCTAATCTTCTGGTCGTCAATATCCATTACCGGTTTCCTCTGCCTCCCCTGCGTTTCCAGTTGTTCAGGGTATATCTAATAGCTCTCGTTTGTATTCATCCAGGTGCTGGAGGTACTGCGAGTCCAGTTGCCTCAGCACCTTGCGCCACTCCTCGTGGAACTGCGGCTGTCTTTCAACGTCCACCCTTACCCTGGCCAGCGGGCCAAGCTGCTGCTGGACCGCCTGTTGTACTCTGGCTTCAAACTGGGCTTTTAACGACTCGTAAGCCTGTTTTCTCTGCTCGTCTCCCTGCTCTACATAGTGCTTGAAGATATTCCTTATCTGGCTATAGACATTTTCCACGCTTGCCTTGTCATTCTTGACGAGCTTGAGTCCCTCCATTGCCCTGCGGTTGTTCTTATTGACCAGGTCATTCCGGGGCAGGTCTATGTTTCTGGTCAGTACCCCGGCGGCACCAGCGATGACATGCTTTTTCTCGTTTTCCTGGTACTTGCTGAGCTCGGCTACCAGGTTGCAGTCTTCCTTGAGATGCCTGACGGCCAGTTCTTCCCCCCTGGGGAGAAAATTCCACTTCAGGCGCTCCTCATCAGTGGGCTCGTCTATCTCCTCCAGCTTCTCCATGGCTATCTCACGAGCACACTTGATATCACCCATGAATCATCCTCTAGCTATGCGATTACATATACCTTTATTTTATTATACTAGATATCCGATAAAGGTCAAAGGTTATTTATACCTGACGACCCCATCCCCCTGTGATTTATGTAACCCCATCCCCTGTGTC
>CAZEBT010000148.1:0-3063 GCA_964510485.1 uncultured Dehalococcoidales bacterium
AATCCCCTCCCCGAACGGCTCCCTCATTATACCACTCTCGGTGATGATGGCGGTTATGTAATGGTGGGGGGTGACATCAAAGGCGGGGTTGGCTGCGTCTGTACCCTCAGGGGCGATGGGTACTCCACGGATGCGGGTGACCTCATCAGCACGGCGCTCCTCAATGGGGATTTCGTCACCCGAAGCCAGGGAGGCGTCAATGGTGGTGGTAGGGGCGGCGACATAGAAGGGGACACCGTTCTCCATAGCCAGCACCGCCAGACTGTAGGTGCCAATCTTGTTGGCGGTGTCGCCGTTGGCGGCTATCCGGTCAGCGCCAACGATTACACAGTCAATCCCCCCGCGGCTCATTAAATATCCAGCCGTAGAGTCGGTGATGAGGGTAACTGGTATACCGGCCTTCTCCAGCTCCCAGGTGGTCAGTCGTGCCCCCTGAAGCAGAGGGCGGGTCTCGTCGGCGAAGACCCTTACATTCTTGCCCTGCTCACCGGCATAGATAATCACCCCCAGCGCCGTACCGTAGCCGGCAGTAGCCAGCGGTCCTGTATTGCAGTGGGTCAGTATGTTAAAACCGTCTTCGATTAACTCGGCGCCGAGGCGGGACAGCCTCCGGGTCGCTTCCACCTCCTCAGAATGTATCCTGATTGCTTCATTGACCAGCGCTGCCTTAATCTGCCCTGTGTTTTCCCCGGCGGCGGCTATACCCTCCATCCGCTCAATAGCCCGGAACAGGTTTCTGGCGGTGGGTCTGGTATCGGCAAGGCTCTGGCTGACCTCCTTGAGCCTGATAAGGAAGTCCTCTCTGGAGGTGGCTTCAATTTTCATAGCACCCAGGGCTATCCCGTAGCCGCCGGCTACCCCGATAGCTGGTGCCCCCCTGATTTTGAGCTCCGCAATTGCCGAGGCTACCTCACGGTAGTCGGTCAGCTCAAGATAGACCTCTTCGCCGGGAAGCCGGGTCTGGTCAAGGATTCTTAATCTATTGCCGAGCCACTCAATCGGCTGGTAGTTCATTTATATCTACCTCACCCCCTATTTAGATTTTTAAATAGGTAACCCTATCCCCTTTATCCCCTTCCCCTCGATAAGGGGAAGGGGAAATATTGTTTTGAAGGGGCGTAGCCCCTTCAAACTTCCCCAGATATATAGCTTTCTTAAAGAGGGCTTCGCCTCTCTCTAACTTTACCCTTTCACTCTGCGATATGACTATTCACCCCCTTCACCTGTCGATCTGAGCCGCAACGATACACCTTCTGCTTCTGTCATTCTGAGCCACACTCTTGTCATTCTGAGCCGCACTCTTGTCATTCTGAGCCGCACTCTTGTCATTCTGAGCCACACTCTTGTCATTCTGAGCGAAGCGAAGAATCCCAAATATTTATAACGCCCCTAGTTGAATCTATTCATAGCTACGGTGATGCCCTCGGTGAGAAGGCAGTAGACGGCCTCGCTTACCTGAGGTATGACCTCGGTGATGGTCTGCTCTTCATCGGCGGTGAAAGGGCTGAGCACATACTTGATGATGTCATCCTCGGTAGCTGTCGGGCTCTCCTTTGCCGGCGGCCGTCCGATGCCTATCCGGATGCGGGTGAAATCCGGGCTACCCAGATGATTGATAATGGAGTCAATCCCCTTGTGTCCCGCAGAGCCACCCCCCTGACGGATGCGCACCTTACCCGGAGGGAGGTCAAGGTCATCATGAACAACAATCAGGTTGTCCAGACTTACCCTGAACCTCCTGACCAGTGCAGCCACTGACTCCCCGCTACGGTTCATGTAGGTCTGAGGCTTGGCCAGGACTACCTCACCCCCGGCTACCCTGCCTGAGCCGATTCTAGCCCGGCAGCGTTTTTTATCAAATCGGATGCTGTGCATCCTGGCAAAATGGTTCAGGCAGGCGAACCCGATATTATGGCGGCTGCCGGAGTAGTCCTGCCCCGGATTGCCCAGGCCCACAACCAGCTTTATATTAGTTTTTCTTTTCCAGAAGGACAATGAGTTCCTCCTCGGTGAGTTGCTTGGTGCCCAGAGCCCGGGCACGGGCTAGCTTGGAACCGGGTTCAGCCCCGACCACCAGGTAGCTGGTATTCCGGGTAACACTATCCTTGGCAGTACCGCCGAGGGCTCTTATTCTTGACTCTGCCTCCTGTCGGGAGACTGCGTCCAGCCTGCCGGTGATAACAAACTCCAGACCAGCCAGGGGTAGCTTTTCGGGCTCAACAGCTTCCTCTGCCAGGCGAACCTTGGCTTCCTCCAGCTTATCAATAATCCTCCGGTTCTCCTCCTGCCCGAAGAAGGCAATGATACTGTCGGCAATCTTGGGCCCAACAGCCGGTATGGACAGCAGTTTCTCCCGGGAGGCACGGGCCAGCTTATCAATACTGTTGAAGTGCTGTGCCAGAACCCCGGCCATCTCGCCGCCAACATGGCGTATACCCAGGGCAAAGATAACCCTTGATAGTGGTGTGTCTTTACTTTCTTCAATAGCTTTAAGCAAATTATCCACGCTCTTCTCGGCCATCTTCTCCAGCTTAAGGAGTGACTCCTTTTTATCCCTGAGGTAATACAGGTCAGCGACATTTTTGACCAGCCCTTTATCAAATAGTGTGGCACTTAGACTTTCACCTATCCCCCTGATATCCATGGCTCCCCGGGAAACAAAAAGCTCTATTCTCTGTTGAACCTGGGCGGGGCAGGCAGCATTTGAGCAGTAGTACATGACCTCGCCCTCGGGCTTGAGCACCTCGGCACCGCATACCGGGCAGGCCGGGCGTCCCTTCTCCTTATCAAAGACCTTGTCCAGCAGGGTGAACTCTTTTTCCTGTCCGCTGCGCCGGCTCTTGATTGGGGCCACGACCTCGGGTATTACCTCACCGGCCCGCTGCACCAGGACCCAGTCGCCCTCACGGATATCCTTGCGCCTGATGTCGTCCTCGTTGTGCAGGGCGGCCTGCTTGATGGTAACTCCCCCCACCGAGACCGGCTCCAGGATGGCATAGGGGTTGAGGGTGCCGGTTCTGCCGACACTGATGCCGATTTCCTTGAGCTGCGTTGTCCCCTGGA
>CAZEBT010000149.1:0-3049 GCA_964510485.1 uncultured Dehalococcoidales bacterium
GAACCTCCGACCTCAGCGTCCCAAACGCTGCGCGCTAACCACCTGCGCTACACCCCGACACCTGAAGTATAGATAAAGTAGCTAATGAGAGTCAAGGAAGGTATGTTTTAGAAGGGGTGAAGCCCCTTCAAACTACTCTATATTTTGGGTTTCTGGAGTAAAAACATCGGCTGGACATAAAAAGGGAAAGAAAGAAATGATGTCAACCACGATTGAACCGAACCGGCTTGCTAATCCCGACAGTCGGGGCAGCGGTCGAAGAAATCGGGTGGCAGGTTCACCTTTTTGGCTATGTAGTCAAGCTGTTTTTGCGGGGCCCAGTACCGGCCGCAGACCTTACATTTAGCCAGTTTGAACTCGGTCTTATTACTGGGCATGGTTATGATGCGGGTATCACCGATATCCTCCATCTTTATGGCACCGGTGGGACAGATATAGGCACAGGAACCGCAGGCAATACAGGCATCTGGATTATCGTAAAAAGGGATGGCCATCTCACGCTGGACTCCCCGGTTGACCAGGCTGATTGCCGAGACACCGACGACCTCCTGGCATACTCTGACACACAGCGCGCAGAGAATACAGTTACCGTGGTCTTCCAAAGGGAAGGGGGTCTTCTCCACACCCAGCTGCCTGGCCAGGTCCTGTATTACCTCCGACTCAGGGCAGCGGGCCAATAACAGCTCCATCAGGGTTCGGCGGTTCTTGATAATCCTCTCCGAGTTTGTCTTTACCACCAGCCCTTCTTCAACCGGATAAAGGCAGGAGGTCACCAGCCTCTGCCTGCCATTCTTGCTCACCTCAACCATGCAAAGGCGGCATGCCCCGTAGGGTGTTACTGCCTCGTGGGAGCATAATGCCGGGATGTAGATATTGTTTTCCCTGGCTACATCCAGTATCATCTTCCCTTCTTCAGCCTGAATTTCCTGCCCGTCAATCGTTAGCGTTACCATCTTCTCTTACCCTTACTTCACCTGTACGGCGTCAAGCCGGCAGACATCGTAGCAGGCCCCGCACCTGATGCACTTCTCCTGGTCAAGGACAACCGGCTTCTTTTTACCCATAGATGTTATGGCTCCCTGGGGGCAAGCCTTTACGCAGAGTCCGCACCCGGGGCACTTCTCCTCAATAATAGAGTAGGTAATCAGCTCCTTGCAGACACCGGCCGGGCACCTCTTGTCCTTGATATGAGCCTCATATTCATCTCTAAAGTAGCGTATTGCCGTTAGGACAGGATTGGGCGCAGTGCTGCCCAGAGCGCACAGGGAGGTGTCTATCAGCGTGGCGGAGAGGTCTTCAAGCAGTTCAATATCACCGTCTTTTCCCCTACCCTCGGTAATATCAGTTAGTATCTGGCGCATTCTTTTCAGCCCCTCACGGCAGGGAAGGCACTTACCGCAGGACTCTTCTTCCAGGAAGGAGATAAAGTACTTGGCAATATCCACCATACAGTTGTTCTCGTCCATGACAATCATGCCGCCCGAGCCCATCATTGAGCCGACCCTGTCCAGCTCGTCAAAATCAACCGGTATATCAAGCAGGCTGTCGGGGATACAGCCCCCGGATGGGCCGCCCGTCTGGACCGCCTTACACTGCTTACCCCCGGGGATACCACCACCTATCTCATAAACAATCTCCCTCAGGGTCATCCCCATGGGCACTTCTACCAGGCCGGTGTTGTTAACCTTGCCCACCAGGGAGAAGATTTTGGTCCCCTTGCTATTTTGCGTGCCAATCCCTGTGTACCAGTCAGCGCCCCGGTTGACTATTATCGGCACGTTTGCCCAGGTCTCGACATTATTAAGGTTGGTAGGACAATCCCACAAGCCTTTCTCCGAAGTGTGCACATACTTTGCCCTGGGTTCACCTACTCTACCCTCCAGCGAAGCCATTAGAGCCGTTGACTCACCGCAGACAAAGGCACCACCGCCCCGGTTGATTCTAACGCTGAAGTTAAACCCGGAGCCCAGGATATTCTCGCCGAGAAGTCCGTATTCCTCGGCCTGTTTGATGGCACGTTCGGCGTGCATCACCGCCAGGGGATATTCATTACGTACATAGATGTACCCCTGGTTAGCCCCGATAGCATACGCCCCGATTATCATTCCTTCCAGAACAGAATGGGGATTCCCCTCCATCAGGCTTCTATCCATGAAGGCACCGGGGTCACCCTCATCACAATTACATATGACATACTTGGTGTCGCCCTCTGCCCGACGGCAGGTTTCCCACTTTCTGCCTGTAGGAAATCCGCCACCGCCACGTCCCCGCAAGCCAGATTTCTTAACCTCGGTAATTATCTCCTCAGGGGACATCTTAGAGAGGGCTTTACTTAGGGCGGCGTAGCCACCTATAGCCAGATAGTCTTCAATGCTGTCAGGGGCAATTCGGGCATTATTGGCCAGGAGAAGGCGTTCCTGCCTGGCATAGAAGGGCACCTCACTTTCGTGGACAATCTTCTCACCTGTTTCCGGGTCCTGATAGAGCAACCTATCAATTATGTTACCGTTAACAACTGTCCCGGAGACTATCTCGGCTACGTCCTTCTGCCTTACCCGTTGATAGAGGATGCCTTCGGGGTGAATAACAACATGCGGTCCCCTTTCACAAAAGCCGCGGCAGCCAGTTACCCTCAGGTCTACCTTTGAGGCTAGACCCTGCTCTTCCATTTCCTGCTTGAAGGCAGCGATAACATCAGAGGCCCCCAGAGCCACACACCCTGTGCCACCACAGATGATTATGCACTGTTTACCGGGGTCCCGGCTTCCGATTATTGATTCTCTCAGTCTCTCCAGTTCACCCGGGGAACTCAGCCTTTTCAATGTTCTTTTCATCTCCCGCAGTTTTTCGGCAATTCATCAGTCGTAGCTAGCCAATATAGGCTTGACCTTATCAGTCTTCACCTCACCTGAGTACTTGCCATCAACTATTACTATGGGGCCCAGGGCACAGGCGCCAACACAATTGACCGTTTCCAGGCTAAACCTGAGGTCCTCAGAGGTCTCGCCCGGCTTGATTCCTGTCTCTCGCTCAATGGTTTCCAGGATTC
>CAZEBT010000150.1:0-3015 GCA_964510485.1 uncultured Dehalococcoidales bacterium
TCAGAGGTCTCGCCCGGCTTGATTCCTGTCTCTCGCTCAATGGTTTCCAGGATTCTTACCGCCCCCCTGACGTGGCAGGCGGTGCCCAGGCAGACGTTGATGATGTGGCGCCCCCTCGGTTTCAGGCTGAACGACCTGAAAAAGGTAGCCACACTATATACCGCACTTAGCGGGACGCCCAGGCCGACACTTATCTCCACCAGTGCTTCCCTGACCAGGTAACCAAACTCAGCCTGAGTATCCTGCAGTATCGGCACCAGCGAACTCTTGTCATACCCGTAGCTGCCCAGTATCGCCCGTACTTTCTCTGGCAGTTGCTCAGTTGCCGTATTCATCGTGTCCTCTCTCTGAGTCTGGCGTATTCCCTGTTTACCTTATCCTGAATCTCTTTAATTGTCCCCTCGGACAGGTGCCGGAACCTTCCCTGCAGCTTGAGATAGTCCTGGAGGGGTCTCAGTTGAGGCAGGTCAAGGCTCATCTTGTACTCGCCGTCTATCACTTCATACAGAGGGAACATTCCCGTTTCCACGGCCAGTCGGCCTATTCTAACGGTTAAATCAGTCGGGCATCTCCACCCGGTGGGGCAAACGGAAAGGATGTGAATATAGGCGGGACCGGCAGTATTGACCCCTTTTGCCACCTTGTCCATTAAATCGAAGGGATAGCTGGGGCAGGCAGTAGCCACATAGGGAATATCATGAGCGGCAGCAATAGCTGGCATATTCTTCTTCCAGGTCTGCTGTCCTATGCTCATCTTGCCGGCTGGAGATGTGGTAGTGGAAGCACCGAAAGGAGTAGCCGAAGACCTCTGAATGCCGGTGTTCATGTAGGCTTCGTTATCAAAGCAGATGTAAAGCAGGTCATGTCCTCTCTCCAGTGCCCCGGATAGCGCCTGGACGCCAATATCACTGGTGCCACCGTCACCAGCCATAGCTACCACCTTTACTCCCTTATCAGTACGTTTCCCTTTTCTTTCCATTACCTTCAAGGCTGCTTCTATCCCGGAGGCGACGGCTGCCGTATTCTCAAAGAGGGTGTGAATCCAGGGCATACACCAGGAGGTATAGGGGAGCTGGGATGATACCACCTCCATGCACCCGGTAGCGTTAGCCACTATAACATTCGGGCCTATTGCCTTACAGGCAAGCCTGACTGCCAGGGCTTCACCACAGCCGATACAGGCACGATGCCCGGGGGCAAAGCCCTCATGCTTGGGCACCAGACGGGGAACATAAATGCTGTAGTTCTGCATTACTCTCGCACCCCGTACATTTCAAACTCCTGCTCGCTGCCTGTCCGTGCAATCTCCATTCCCCGGTGAGCTATATCCTCAAATCCGCTGACGGTAATATCCCTGCCTCCCAGACCGGCAACAAAATCTATTATCTTCGGCCTCTTTTCCTGGCTGTACAGGGCTGACCTTACCTCGGAGCAAACCGGTCCACCGGGTCCGCCGAAGGAGATAGCTCTATCAACCACAATAATGGTCTCGGCACCCCCGGTAGCCTGGCGGAGCTCTTCAAAGGGGAAGGGACGCCACAGGCGCAGTCTTATCAGCCCGATATCTTCGCCCTCTCCCCTCATTTTATCAATGGTTGCCATTGCCGTCTCGCTGAAGCTGCCCATGGTCAGCAGGAGCGTCTTAGCATCCTCTGAGTGGTAGCATTCCACCGGGTGGTAATGACGGCCAAAGGACTTGCCGAAGGCATCCCAGTATTCCAGGATTACCCCTCTGGAAGCCTGTATATTTACCTCCTGTGCCTTCTTTGTCTCCTGGTATATGATGGGTGGCGCGAAAGCCCCCATGGTTACCGGATTTTCGGGGTCCAGGGGAAGAGGGTAGCGGAATGGAGGGATAAACCTGTCAACCTCGGCCTTGTCAGGTATGTTTATCGGCTCAATTACGTGGGTCAGGTAAAACCCGTCCAGGTGAACCATAACCGGAAGCAGGACTCTCCGGTCTTCAGCAATACAGAAGCCACAGATTACATTGTCCAGTGCCTCCTGACCGTTCTCGACAACTATCTGAATCCAGCCAGTGTCACGGACCGACATCAGGTCGGAGTGGTCACCCCAGACACTCAGTGGTGACGATAGAGCCCGGTTGGCTACTGCCATAACTACCGGCAACCGCATAGCCGAGGCGACATACAGTACCTCGTGCATCAGCTCCAGCCCCTGTCCGGCAGTTGCCGTAAAGGTCCGGGCGCCGGTGGCAACGGCTCCCAGGCAGGCACTCATCGCCGAGTGCTCAGATTCAACGGGGATATACTCGGCGTTCATCTCTCCACTGGCTACCAGCTCGGCAAGGCGCTCGACAATGTGAGTCTGTGGGGTAATCGGATAAGCCGCCACTACATCCACATTAGCCAGTTTGGCGGCTTCGGCAATAGCCAGCGAGACCTCCATACCTACCCTCTGACCCATTACTCCTCCTCCTCTGCCATGGTTATTGCCGCCGTCGGGCACTCCCTGGCACAGATACCGCACCCCTTACACCAGTACAGGTTAGCTTCAAAATAGCCTTCAGCATTCTGCTCAATACACCCCTCGGGGCAGTAAAGCTGACATACGGCACACTTAATGCACCTGTCAAAATTGTGGACGGGGACCTGCGACCGCCAGTCCCCGGTCTTGTATTGCCTGGTGTTTCCTGGCTCAACTACTATTGAACCGATTTCCAGGTCCTTCCAGGTCAGTTCACCCTCACTCTTAGCCAAGTTGACCTCACTCCCTTATCAATGCTTCTTCAAATGCCCTTTTCATAGCATTGATATTTCTTTCCGCCAGACGCTCAAATCGCTCCTCTAAAGGCTCAATCAGGGATTCCAGCTTAACGACCTTGGTAGCCTTTATCAGGGCTCCGAGCATGGTAGTATTAACAATAGGCACCCCCAGTAGCTCACGGGCAATCTTGAAGGCATCTACCAGAACAAGCTGCCGCCTGTTTCCAAATTCAGACTCTATGTCCTGAATGGACTTTCGGGTATTCAGTATCAGTATGCCCTTTTCCTT
>CAZEBT010000151.1:0-3014 GCA_964510485.1 uncultured Dehalococcoidales bacterium
GATGGGCTATCTCCAGTTTCTCCTGGACATTGAGAGCCCCGGCGGCTGCCTGCTCTCCGTCCCGCAGCGTGGTATCAAAGATGATTACTTTATCCATGTTATCCTCCCTGGGAGAAACAACTCTCAAGAGTGATTTCTCGTTATAGATGAATTCTCCTTCCTTACCTTATCAGTAAACCGTGTTTACCCCCTCTCCTGTCATAGAGAGGGGCTGGTAAGGATGAGCTTATCCCTCCCGGTAAGGGTAAATTCGCGAAAACGGGCTATTAAGTGATTGGTTATCCTATATCTTGTACTAAACAATTTCTGCCTGCTACCTGGTTTAATCAACTACTTTCCCTTCAGCCAGGGCATCATCTGGCGGAGTTCTGCACCGACCTCTTCAATGAGGTGCTCCTCATCCATGCGCTTCAGGGCGTTGTATACCGGACGACCGGCCTGGTTCTCCAGAATCCACTCTTTGGCAAAGGTGCCGTCCTGAATCTCGGCCAGGATTTGTGCCATCTCGTCCCTGACCACATCGTCAATAACCCTTGGTCCCCGCGTATAATCACCGTATTCAGCGGTATCGCTGACGGAGTAGCGCATGTAGCCCAGGCCGCCCTGATAGATGAGGTCAACAATGAGCTTGAGCTCGTGGAGGATTTCAAAGTAGGCTATTTCAGGCTGGTAACCGGCCTCAACCAGTGTCTCAAAGCCGGCTTTAATCAGGGAGGTAACCCCTCCGCAGAGCACCGTCTGCTCACCGAAGAGGTCGGTCTCGGTCTCTTCGGCGAAGGAGGTCTCTATCACGCCGGCGCGGCCGCAGCCGATACCCTTGGCGTAGGCAAGGGCGATATCCTTTGCCTTGCCGGAGGCGTCCTGGTGGACGCCGATTATGGCTGGTGGTCCCATGCCCTCGGTGAAGAGTTGCCTCAGCATATGGCCGGGGCACTTGGGGGCTATCAGGGTAACATCGACGTCGGCTGGCGGGATAATCTGTCCGTAATGAACGCTGAAACCGTGAGCAAACATCAGCACATTGCCAGCAACGAGGCCCTTTTCAATAGACTGGTAATAGATATCCCGGTGGAACTGGTCCTGAGCCAGCATGACGATGATATCGGCTTCCTTGGACGCCTCAGCGGCGGTTACTACCTTGAAGCCAGCCTCTTTGGCGGCATTCCAGCCTGGAGTTCCTGCCAGCTCGGCTACTATCACCTGGCAGCCAGCGTCCCTCAGGTTCTGGGCCTGGGCATGCCCCTGACTTCCGTAGCCAATGATGCCGATTACCTTTCCATCAAGCAATTTCAGGTCACAATCGCTCTCATAGTATATTGTCGCCATGATTATTCCTCCTCATTATTTAGTAATGTGTCAGGCTGCTGTAGCCTTTATCAGAATGAGCGGGCAGGTAACGCCAACCAGGACACTCTCGGCGGTGCTGCCATAGACCAGACGTTTGAGACCGGAGCGCCCGTGGCTTGCCATGACGATTATGCTGAACGGGTCCTTATTGGCGAAGTCAATAATCTCGTCAGCGGCTTTACCTACCAGCATATGTGGTTGTACACTGATGCCTTTATCCGTAAGCTGCTTTCCAACCTTAGCCAGGTACTCTTTAGATACCTGCTTGCACCGGGCTGTTTCTTGCTCCATATACTCCCCCCAGTTCAGAGGAACTCCGGAGAGCTCAGGGGAGTAGTAAGACGGTGTGACCGGGGGCTCGCAAATCCTGAGCAGGGCTACACTGGCTGGCTCGGTACCAGGCTGTTTAGCCAGAGCTGCGACATGCGGAAGCACCGCTTCCGCCATCTCTGAGCCATCAAGGGGGACAATCATTGTCTTGCTTGGCCACTGGTCATACGGGGTCTCTTCTTGAATGCCGGCGCGGACAAGCCACACTGGTACCCTGGATGCCTGCAGCACCTTGTCAGCGACGCTTCCCATAACCCAGCGTTTGATTCCAGAGCGACCGTGGGTTGCCATGAGGATGAGGTCGACGGCATTCTCGTCAGCATAGCGGAGGATTTCGTCAGCGTGGTAGCCCATGGCAATTTCACCCCGTACTTTTATGGGCTTGGTCTCTGATTCAATGCCAAGCTTCTTGCGAACCTCCTGTGCCTGGCGTCTTATCGTCCCGGCCGCCCGGTCGATATAGGCTTGGTGCATGGGAGCGAAGTCGCGTACTGCCGGGCCGTAAACATGGAGCAGAATTACATCAAGGTCCATTCTCCCGGCAAGCTCTTTGGCATAGGTAAAGACGACCTCGGCTAACTCTGAACCGTCCAGCAGGACGAGCATTCTATGGTACATTTTGCACCTCCGGTATGTGGATTTGATAATAGATTACATGACGGAGCGGGCTAAATCAATGAATAGCCCTCAGGCTACTTTTCGCCTTCTGGCACGGGTGCCGGATGACCCCTTCCCTGTTTCCGGCTGGCTTGAGATTCCCCTGGTCATTGCTATACGACCTGTCCTGGAGATTTCCCTGATGCCGAAACTGCGGAGCAGGCTGAGCAGGGAATCGATTTTATCCTCGTCCCCGGTAGCCTCAACAGTCACCGAATCAGAGGCGACATCCACTATGTTTGCCCGGAATATATCCACAATCTGCATAATCTCGCTTCGGGTGGCAGAGGTAGCCTTTACCTTAATCAATGCCAGTTCACGGGCGACCATAGCGTCCCCGGTGATATCAGACACCTTTACGGTGACCACAAGCTTGTCAAGCTGCTTTCTGAGCTGCTCCACCATGTTAGCGGCACCATCTACCACAATGGTCATGCGCGACATATTGGGCATTTCACTGTGCCCGACGGCAATACTTTCAATGTTGAACCCGCGCCTTCGGAAAAGGCTTGCCATCCGGTTAAGCACTCCGGGCTTATCCTCCACCAGGGCGACTAGGGTGTGCTTCGTTGTGGCCATATTGCCTCCTCCTTTTTAGGCTCTTCCATGAGCTCAACTAAAGAAGCTCCCGGCGGTACCATGGGATATACATTTTCCTCTGGTTCTATGGCGAAGTCAAT
>CAZEBT010000152.1:0-2957 GCA_964510485.1 uncultured Dehalococcoidales bacterium
TAAAGCACGCCGCCAGCGTTTATCCTGAGCCGGGATCAAACCCTCCAAACAAACAGTATAAACGTTTCTTGAACCTTCCTTCCGCTATCCAATTGTTAAGGTACTATCCAGTTACCAGAAATAGTATCACAGCCACGGCCATTTGTCAAGGCAAAACGGTGCTCATTCACATACCTGGGGCAGCACGGCTTACCCTGCTGCCGGGGCTATTACTTCTCCCCCCTGGTCCGGCTACGTACCGCATCAAGTCTTGCCCTGGCACTGGCATCGTCTCTCCGCTTCCGGCCGATTCTCATCATTGCATTGAGCTGGCGGTGATAGGCGAATACAGCCCCCCTGCCCATTATCTCGGCATGGGTATTAAGGGCTTCCTTGGCTATCGCCATGCCATCGGACGGTACTTCGGCCAGATTCTGTGCCATCTTCCACACCTCTTCCTCCAGCTTATCAGCCGGCACCACCATATTGACCAGCCCAATACGCTCAGCTTCTTTGCCGTCAATCAGCCTCCCGGTAAACAGCAACTCCTTGGCCTTTCGCAGCCCCAGGTAAGTTACCCACAGGGGCATACTGGTAACACCTCCACTACGTGTGGCCGGGTGACCAAGCACAGCATTCTCAGCCGCAATTGCCACATCGCAGCACATCTGCAGGTAGCACCCCCCGGCCAGACAATACCCGTGCACCTGGGCAATAACTGGCTTAGTAAGGTTCATGATTTTGAGGTAGCGCTCGCTGATGCCGCGCAGTGCCCTTAAGGCATTACCGGTAGTCCACTCGTCGTATCCCTCAGGAACACTTATATAGTAGCTCCCTGTCATGTCATATCCAGAGCTGAAAGCTGGCCCGGCACCAGCCAGGATGACGACCCTAACCTCAGGGTCACTATCAGCCTCCTCAAAGGCTGCATCCAGGTCATCAAGCAGCGTGTAATCGAGCGCGTTCCTCTTTTCCGGCCGGTTCATAGTTATCTTGGCAATATGCTCCTTGACCTCATAGATAACTGTCTCCAGGTTCATATTCGTTCCTCCTTGTCTTTATATATTTTGCACTCTTAATCTTAGTGCATAATTGGCCTGCCTGCAAGTTGCCGTGCCGGGTCACATGACCCTGGCTAATCGGAGTTTAGGGTATTATTTGCATTTGGTTGGTTTTTATTGTCATTGCGAGCCGAAGCTCTGAGCGGAGCGAAGAGGCAGCGAAGCAATCTATAAATTTATTGAGATTGCCACGGACACTATCGTGTCCTCGCAATGACACAGCACTAATGTAACAACCGAAACCGAACAAAACCGAGTTTAGCCCAGTTTTACATCCGAGACCACCCCGTAGTAAAATATATATAGGTCTCCCTCAGGCCAAGCAAAACATCCAGAGGAATAATCGAAGAATCTAAAAAATTTGGAGAGCAGTATGGGTGGACGGAACAAAGCACTGACAATCGGAAAGCTTAAGGCCTCGGGGTACAAACCTGCCTCAGTCAAGCAGGAGCTGAGGCGCAACCTGATAGCCACGATAAGAAGCAAAAGGGACATATTCCCCGGAATAATTGGCTATGACGATACCGTTATTCCCCAGCTAGAGAATGCCCTGATCTCCGGGCAGGACATTATCTTCCTCGGCGAGCGCGGGCAGGCAAAGTCACGGATTATGAGGGCACTGGTAAACCTGCTTGACGAGGAGATTCCTGTCATCAAGGGCTGTGAGATCAACGATAACCCGCTTGCTCCGATATGCAGGCACTGCCGGGACAGGATAGCCGAAGAAGGGGATGCCACCGAGATTGCCTGGCTACCACGCCAGGAACGCTACAGCGAGAAGCTAGCCACGCCGGATATCGCTATTGCCGATTTAATTGGAGATGTAGACCCGATTAAGGTAGCCGAGGGGAAGTACCTCTCCGATGAACTGACCATCCATTACGGCCTGATACCCAGGACCAACCGGGGCATATTCTGCATCAACGAGCTGCCAGACCTGGCAGAAAGGTTGCAGGTCGGCCTCTTCAACCTGATGGAGGAGAGGGACATACAGATTAGAGGGTACCGCATCAGGCTCCCCCTCGATATATTCCTGGTTGCCAGCGCCAACCCGGAGGACTACACCAACCGCGGCAGGATTATAACCCCCCTCAAGGACAGGTTCGGAGCACAGGTCAGGACCCACTATCCCACCACTATTGAAAATGAGATGGCAATAATGGAGATGGAGCGGCGGCAGTTCAGCGGGGACGAGATTGAGAGCTACACACCCCAGTTTATGAAGGAGATTATTGCCGAGGTGACCCATCTGGGCAGGAGAAGCCCCGATATCAACCAGCGCTCAGGGGTAAGCGTCAGGATATCCATTGGCAACTATGAGACCATAGTCAGCAATGCCCTCAGGCGGGCAGTTATGCTGGGTGAGAAAATGGCTGTACCGCGCATCAGTGACCTGCCATATATCCAGTCGTCCACCGGCGCCAAGATAGAACTGGAGGGCTTTGAGGAGACCAGAGAGGGAAAGATTATCGATGACCTCTCAAGAAAGGCGGTGCTGAATGTCTTCAACCGTTACTACCGCCCGTCCGAAATGGAGACACTGACTACCCAGTTCAGCGAGGGCTTCAGTGTAGAGGTATCGGATATGATGAAGTCCAACGCCTACGTGCGTAATGTCAAGGAAATCATAGGGCTGGCAGAGACAATAAGGGCCGTCACCGATTCGGAAAGACCGGAGGTCATAGCTTCGGCCACTGAGTTTGTTCTTGAAGGACTTCACGTGAATAAAAGGCTAAACAAGACAAAGAGCGAAGGCAAAACAGTCTACAGGCACTAAGATGACGATATACCGCTATTCAGAGTGGGATGGAACCCAGAACCTGTTTGAGCTTGACAAAGATGAGCTCATGGATGAGCTGGCTCGCAATCTGATGTACGATGGCAACCTGTCGTATGCACTCTGGAAGATGCAGCGCC
>CAZEBT010000153.1:0-2923 GCA_964510485.1 uncultured Dehalococcoidales bacterium
GCTTCATTGATGAGTCTGGCTGCCTTCTTAATCTGAGCCGGGTGACCCTGGAGGGTCGGCTTATAGCTTGGCAGGTCGAACTTGCTCGGGTAGTGGTACTCCACCTGCTCCATAAAGACGTCGCGGGGTACATCAATGAGCACCGGTCCAGGCCTGCCGGTTCTGGCTAGATAGAAGGCTTCCCTGACTACCCTGGCTAGTGAACCTGCGTCACGAACGAGGTAGTTATGTTTGGTTATTGGCAGGGTAATACCGGTGATATCTGTCTCCTGGAAGGCGTCCTTGCCAATAAAGGGGCGGGCTACCTGGCCGGTGATAGCCACCATCGGGGATGAATCAAGGTGAGCGTTGGCAATACCGGTTACCAGATTGGTAGCCCCCGGTCCGGAGGTAGCTATGCACACCCCTACCTTTCCGGTAACACGGGCATAACCATCAGCAGCGTGGGCGGCACACTGTTCGTGCCGGACCAGGATATGATGGAGCTGAGGGTATTGGGGAAAGGTGTCGTACAGGGGCAGGACAGCCCCCCCGAGGATGCCGAAGATAACCTCTACCCCCTCCTTAACAAAACCATCCAGTATTATCTGGGCACCGGTCATTTTCATAGTCTACTGAACCCTCCAGTAACGATACTCTATAGCCTTTTGCCGAAATATTCCCCAAATAAGCAAGTACTCCACTAACCGCTCTGCCATGGTGAACTCACTACCACCGCAAATTACATAAATACTGCTCCAGTGCTGGCTGAGCATACCTTTTCGGTATAACGTGCCAGGTAGCCTGTTTTTACCTTTGGCTCAAACTCTTTGAGGCGAGACAGGCGCCGGGAAATCTCCTTTTCGTCAAGCTCTACCTCAAGCCTGTAATTGGGAATATCAACCTTGATAACGTCTCCATCCTGCAAGGCAGCGATGGGTCCCCGGCTGGCGGCTTCAGGGGAGACATGCCCTATGGCAGCCCCACGGGTTGCCCCGGAGAAACGGCCGTCAGTTATCAGGGCCACCTTGCTGTCCATACCCATGCCGCTGAGGAGTGCGGTGGGGGTGAGCATCTCCCTCATCCCGGGGCCACCTCTGGGCCCTTCATAGCGAATGACTACCACTTCACCGCCTTTTATACTACCAGCCATTATTTTTTCGGTGGCTTCCTCTTCAGAGTCAAAGACCCTGGCTGGCCCCTGGTGCACCATCATTTCAGGGAGCACCGCCGACCTCTTCACTGCGGCTCCCTCCGGCGCCAGATTACCAAAGAGGATGGCAAGCCCGCCGACTGCCGAGTGTGCCGTGGACGGGGAGCGGATAACCTCCTTATCCTTAACCTGGCTGTCAGCGATGACCTCAGCCACGGGTTTGCCGGATATTGTCTTCGCGTCTAAATTCAATAGCTCTTTTAGCTCCTTCATTACCGCCGGTATGCCGCCGGCGCGGTCTAAGTCCTCAAGGTGATGCTCCCCGGCTGGCCTCAGCTTACAGAGGGTGGGGGTGCGCTCGCTTATCTCGTTTATCATTTTCAGCGGGAAATCAATGCCGGCCTCATGGGCTATTGCCATCAGGTGCAGCACCGAGTTGGTGCTGCCGCCCAGTGCCATATCAACAGTAAAGGCATTGTAGATAGAGTCCCTGTTTATGATATCGCGGGGGCGGACATCACCAGCCAGAAGCTCCATAACCTGCCTGCCGGCTTCTTTCGCCAGCTGGCGTCGTCTGCCATCGACGGCTGGAATGGTGCCGTGTCCCGGTAGCCCCATGCCCATAGCCTCGGTGGCGCAATTCATCGTGTTGGCGGTGAACATGCCGGAGCAGCTACCGCAGCCGGGGCAGGCAACCTGCTCTAGCCGGGCTAGTTCGTGCTCGGTCATCTGTCCGGTGGCAACCCTGCCCACGGCTTCAAAAACAGAGCTGACATCGACTTTATCAACCCTGTCATTGACACTGAGGGTTCCCGCCAGCATGGGGCCACCGCTGATGAAGATAGACGGCAAATTCAGCCGTACCGCAGCCATCAGCATTCCGGGGACTATCTTGTCGCAGTTGGTGACAAAGACCAGGGCATCAAAGGCATGGGCCTCAACCACAGTCTCCACCGAATCGGCTATTAATTCCCGGCTGGGCAGGCTGTATTTCATGCCGGGGTGGTTCATGGCGATACCGTCACAGACAGCGATGGTATTGACCTCAAATGGGACACCACCGCCGCTGCATACCCCTTCCTTGACTGCTTCGGCAATATCGCGGAGATTTATGTGGCCGGGGACAATCTCACTATAGCTATTGACAATACCGATAAAGGGCTTGTCCATCTCCGACCGCGTTACACCCAGAGCGTACAGCAACGAGCGGTGGGGAGCACGCTCAATACCCTTTTTGACAGCTTCGCTTCTCATTTTCCCCCTGTTCACCCTGGCTATTTGTTTTTATAAAAAAAGCCGTCCCGTGGGGACGGCCCTTGTGAAGACTAAACCCCACTCACCTGTTTTTATCGTCAATAAGTACCAAAACTACATACAGCGTATTCATCACTGAGTAAAATAGCATAGTTCACATTTATTGTCAAGATAACCCCTCAAAGGGCTAGCCTTCCAAATCCATTATCTTGTTGACGCGGCGCTGGTGCCTTCCACCTTCGAACTCACTGGTGAGGAAGGCATGAACGATTTCCGGTACCCGCTCTCTATCTTCTTCAGCCATCAGGCAGAGGATGTTGGCGTCACCGTGTTGTCGGGCGAGGCGGGCGCTGGTGGAGTTATGGCAGAGGGCAGCTCTTATGCCCCTGACCTTGTTGGCGGCGATACTCATGCCGATACCGCTGCCGCATATTAAAATCCCCAGCTTAAAATGACCCCTGGCTACCGCTTCACCTACTTCCCCGGCAATGTCAGGGTAGTCTACAGAGTCGGTGGTGTAGCAACCAAAGTCCTCGT
>CAZEBT010000154.1:0-2889 GCA_964510485.1 uncultured Dehalococcoidales bacterium
ATCTATCGCTTCTTGAAATGGCGCTACTGCTTGCATCTTAGACCTTCCCCTTTCTGTTTCACTCGTAGTGTTTCTCTATAATTATATATAGTTACCTTTATCAGATTAGATTATGCGCCTTGAGTGCACCCCGTGGACTGGCAATATGCCGCTTCCACCAGGCGCTGGTACTGTTGCTGTCCACGCCGAGGGCAAGCCCCATGAGCTCGCTGAAGTGGAGGATGGGCATCAACTGCCGGCCGGTCTGTCTGGTATCCAGGTTAGCCATACATAGAGGGCAGGCGGTAACTATTGCTTCTGCCCCGGCATCGGATGCTGCCTGGCAGATATCATGGACAAGCTTTATCACGATATCCGTTCGGGACAGCAGGAGGTTGCCACCGCAGCACTCCACCTTGTGAGACCATTCTACGGCTTCCGCCCCGATGGTATTCAACAAATCATCCATCAACCTGGGGTTCTCCGGGTCGTCAAATTGTGTAATTTCGGGTGGCCGGACCAGATAGCAACCGTAGTAGGCAGCCAGTTTTAACCCCTTAAGCGGCTTCTTCACTCTCTTCTGGATTGCCTCCAGTCCTACTTCGCGGCTGAATATATCTAAAACATGCCTGACCTCGACCTTTCCCTTATAGGGCATACCAATCAGCTTCTCAACCTCCTGTCGCAACTCATCGTCAGCCCGTAGCTCGTGGTTGGTCTGCTTGAAGCGGAGGAAGCAGGCGGCACACGCCACCGCCATATCCAGTCCCTCCTTTTCAACCATGGCTAGATTCCTGGCTGGCAATGCCAGAGAAAGCATTTGATTGGTACAGTGCCCTGAGGATGCTCCACAGCAGCTCCAATCGTCCAACTCCACCAGTTCAACGTCGAGTATTTTGGCTACTGCACGTACCGATTGGTCATACTCTTTGGCGGTTGATTCCAGGGAGCAGCCCGGGTAATAGCTATACTTTATTTTTCCCATAGTCTAACCTGTTTTCTCTATATTTGTTTGAAGATGCGCTTCACCTCGGCCGCTCCCTTAATCTTGGCAGGGAGGATGGCCAGCTTACCCCTCAGGAACATCTTTATGCCCAGGGTCATATTGCCAAGAAGATTCTTAAAATCGAATAAGTCACCGCTCATGAGCATGTACCACACGATGAGCGCCAGTTCGTGTACCCTGCCGCCACTCTTGACGCTATTGAGGAAGACGGCGTGGAACAGGGGGACGTTGGTTGCCCTCAAGCGGTCTTGCCGGATTGTCATCCTCCTCAGTGTGTCCATAAGCGGGACGATATCTATATCATTGGGGCACCTGGTGGCACAGGTCTCACAGCTGGCACACAGCCAGATGGTTGAGCTGTCCAGTACGCGGTCCTTGAGGCCGAGCTGGACCATTTTTATTATCTGGTGCGGGGTGTAGTCCATAGCAAAAGCCACGGGGCAGCCAGAGCTGCAAGCCTGGCACTGGTAGCAGCGCTCAAGGTGTGACTGGCTCTTTTCCTTCACTTCCCGGGCGAAGGCGAGGTCGCACTCTTCCTTGCCCTTCTGGGTAGCAACACGAATCGTCATTTCTCTCCTATCCACTGAAGCTCGTCTTCTCGGTAGGCGGTCGGCGGCAACTCGTCCTCCAGGCTGCGCCCCGGAGTGTAGTCGAACAGCTTCTGCACATTATCGCCGATAAGCTGGAATATCTTGAGCAGGGGGATATTATTGGGGCAGGCCTCCTCACAGGCACCACACCCCACGCAGGAGGCACCCATATGAGTCATCCGGCCCAGGTGGAACAGAAGGGTATCTGCCGGCATCCTCATGGCTCCCCTTTTCTCAGCCATGCCGAGGTATTTATCGGCTTCCAGTTCAAATGTTGGGGAATCGAAGAAACACTCACGACAGTAGCATAGCGGACAGACAGTTCTACAGTTGTGGCACTCGATACAGGGGGCAAAGGTGGTTGCCAGATTGTCAACACCACCGACCTCCTTTTTGGCCTGCTCGAAGAATTTCTCTCGCTTCTCCTTCATCCCGGCAAGGAGTTTTTCTACCGCTGCCTCTCTCTGCTTGGCCATCTCACCATCGGTCTCGGTAGTCAGCCCCAGCTCTTCCAGAGCCTGCTCACCCTTCTCGGTGTCAGCCAGCAGGAGGAGCCCCTTACCGGGGTCGGTGCCGAAGATGCCTATAATCAGGTCAGCGGTCAGAGGCACCGGGTACTGGCATATCTGGCAGCCCGCCCTCAGCTTGGGGTCTTCCTTCCTTTTCGGGAGGGCTTTCACGAAATCATCCGAGCTGCTTTCGGCGGCAAACTGCTGGTAATCCTCCACCGAATAGGCACCAGGACAGTCTATGCCGATGAGGAGAAGGTTATCCAGCGAGGCTTGCTTCAGCTTTACCAGTTCTATCAGCGCCCTCATCTCGCAGGGCCGCATAACGACCGCCGTTTTCTTGCTTACCGGTGTCAGTCTGGTCATTGCCGATACAATGCGGGCGGAGATGACGGGTAACACCGGGGCAAAGACATCCGCCTGCTCCAGGTATTCCGGGTCAATAACCAGGCTCTGCATAATATTATTTCCTGCCGGGTGCGCCACCGGTACCAGAATTGCCTCTACCACCTTCTTGCTGAGCAAGTCCTGCAGAAAACTATTAACGGTTTTTCGTATCTGTCCATCCTTCAATGGTAGGGTTGCACTCTTCGCCATTCTTTCTCCTCCTAAAGTGCCCAGTTGCCAGCCAGTGGGCTGGGGCCCTGTTTCTTCGTTTCCGCGGTAATTTCTCTCACTGCCTGGGCAAATTCTGGCCCTTCGCTGGCACTTATCCATCTTATCCAGATTCTATTGGCGTCCAGACCCAGGGCTTCAAAAATAGTCTTTAGCATGGCGAACCTTCTTCTGGCTTTGTAGTTGCCCG
>CAZEBT010000155.1:0-2881 GCA_964510485.1 uncultured Dehalococcoidales bacterium
GTGCTCCGCACCTGATGGCGTAAAAAAGAGTTAGCCACCAGATTGAGAACAACCAGGTCACCCTCCTTCTCTGTTTCGGCGCGGTAAACTCTCCGCACCGTGCTCTTTACTTCAGGCCCGATACTGCTGGCAAATGAGGCAAAGTCGTGCTCACCGATAAGAGCCTGACACGCCCGGTTCATGGCTTCAGTATCAAGATAACCAGCAACACGGTAACAGAAGCCCTCTCTGATTGGAGACCGTGTCGGGCTATTCAGCATGTAGTAGCGGTACTCCCGGCTGACAGCCCGGCGCCTCACATTGAAGGCATCTCCCACTCTGTGGGCTGTCTTGACGGCAATATCTTCAGGTAAATAGTGGTTCAATCCGTTAATAAATGTCTGTGGAGAGAGAGTTGACCTGGTCCTGAAGCTGGCAACCTGTGCCCTGGCATGAACCCCGGCATCAGTTCGGCTGGATGCAGTCACCCGGACCCTCTCTCCGGTAAGCCTCCACAGAGCCTTCTCCATCTCTCCTTGAATTGTCGGCAGGTTGTTCTGTAGCTGGAAACCATAGTAGTGCCTGCCATCGTATTCCAGGACCAGCACCATTCTGGTGGTCTCTGCCAGTCCAGTGCTCTCCCCTGCCTCAGGATTAGCCACAGTATATACCATTACACCACCAGCTCAAGCTGAACTATAGCCGCTCCATCGCCCAGCCTGCGTCCCAGTTTAGTGATACGGGTATAGCCGCCGGGGCGCTCGGCATATCTGGCGGCAAGCTCGTCAAAGACCTTATCGGTCACCTGCTTGCTGAAAATAAATGCCAGTGCCCGGCGACGAGAGTGAAGTCGGCCGTCCTTACCCAGTGTAATCATCTTCTCCGCCAGACCGCGGACCTGCTTTGCCCTGGACTCGGTAGTAGCAATCTTCTCATAGTTCAAAAGGTCGGTCACCAGATTACGGTACATTGCTCTCCGGTAGCCGGAGGACCTCGTTAATCTTCTTCCAGAAATCTTGCGCCCCATATCACTTACCCGTCCTCATTCTGATTCCTTATCCTGGCTCTCATCTACCTCTACCTCGGTTCCGGCCTCAGGCTGGCTCTCCGTCTCCAGGCTGCTTTCTGCTGAATCTTCTGTCTCCTCCGGCTGTTCAGGCTCATTGTCCCTAGCCCTGGGATAGAGAGACAGCCCCAGTTCATTAAGCCGTTCCTCTATCTCCTGCTTGGACTTCTGCCCGAAATTTCGCAGGTTCATCAGCCCTTTATCGCCGATACTTATGATTTCCCCGACGGTATTGATATTACCCCGCCTCAGGCAATTCATAGTGCGCACGGAAAGGGTCAGTTGCTCCACCGGGATGTTGTATTGCTCCTCGGTAATCGCCAGACCAGCCAGTTCCACCTCGGCCACTCCCGGAACAACCTGGCCGTAGTTAACAAAGGCAGTCAGTGATTCTATCAGAATACTGGCACTCTGGCTCATTGCGTCGCCGGGCGATATCGTGCTATCGGTCCATACCTCCAGAAGCAGTCGTTCGCGGCTGGTCTCCTGGCCAACATGGACCGACTCAATGGTAAAATTGACCTTGCGTGTTGGCGTAAAGATGGCGTCCACCGGGATTACTCCCACCGGTAGGTTATCACCGGATTCAGCCTCCCGATAGCCGCTGCCCAGCTCTACATCAAACTCCGCATAGAGCCTTGCCTCAGGTGAATCCAGGGTAGCCAGATAAAGCTCAGGGTTAGCAATCTCAAACTCAGATGAGGGCTTAATGTCAGCAGCACATATCTGCCCCTCCCCTTCCATGTCCAGAATAAGCTTACCCGGTTGGTCGGAAAGGGGTCTTATCCTCAGTGTCTTAACATTGAGTAAAAATTCTACAGCATCTTCCTTCAGGTGAGGAATGGACGAGAATTCGTGCTGAATTCCCTCAATCTTAACCCGGGTTACGGCTGCTCCCGGGAGGTTGCCAAGCAGCACTCGCCGCAGGGCATTCCCCAGAGTAGCACCGAAGCCCTTTTCCAGTGGCTCAGCCACGAATCGCCCGTAGTTATCGCTGCTTTCAACACACTCAATCTTAGGTACTATCGATTGAGACAAAGTGCTACCTCCTTATCGCGAGTAGTACTCAACAATACTCTTTCCATCAAATTTGGCGCCGGCGTCATCAGGCATGGGCAGGGACAGGACCTGTCCGGCAAGGCTCTCTCTGTCCAGGCCCAGCCAGCTCGGTACCGATTTAGCGCCAATGTTTTCAGAGACCTCTTTGTGGTAGGCGGTTTTGGTGCTTTGCTCCCGCCAGGTGATGGTATCGCCCTCTTTGACCAGGCAGGAGGGGATATTGGTCCGGCGCCCGTTAAGCATAATATGTCCGTGCAGGACTATCTGGCGTGCCTGAGCACGTGAGTCAGCGAACCCTAAACGGTAGATTACATTATCTAGTCGTCTCTCCAGCAGCACCACCAGATTTTCCCCGGTGACACCCGGCTGACTTTTGGCTTCAACAAAAATCCGCCGGAACTGTCGTTCCATAATACCGTAGGTATAGCGGGCTTTTTGTTTCTCTGCCAGCTGGAGACCGCGGTCAGATACTCTCCGCCGGCGGTACCTGCGCCCGGTGACCCTCCTTCGCCTCTCCATAGCGCATTTAGGGGTCAGACACCGGCTGCCCTTAAGCATTAGCTTATCACCACAACGGCGGCACAATCGGCAAACTGCTTCTGTATATCTTGCCATTTCTCTTACCTTACACCCGTCTTCTCTTGGGGGGACGACAACCGTTATGCGGGATGGGGGTTACGTCCCTGATACTGGTAATGTACAGGCCAGAACTCTGCAGTGCCCGAATAGCTGCCTCGCGCCCGCTACCCGGACCTTTAACGTAAACATCTATCTGGC
>CAZEBT010000156.1:0-2850 GCA_964510485.1 uncultured Dehalococcoidales bacterium
CTGCCTACCTGGCTGCCGAGATTCTGGGTCTGAAGCATGAAGAGATACGAAAAGCCTATGAGAAATACCGAAGGGGGTTGCAGGGAGAAGGGTAGATAAAGAATCTTAAGGAGACGGCCAATGATTGAGCGATATTCCCGGCCCGAGATGAAGAGGGTCTGGTCGGATGAGAACAAGTTTGCCAGGTGGCTGGAGGTAGAGGTTGCTGCCTGTGAGGCGTGGGCTGAGCTGGGTGTCATTCCCAGGGAAGCCCTGTCCAAGATAAGGTTAGCCCGCCGTGTTAACCTGAAGCGGATGGAGGAGATTCTCAGAGAGACCCACCATGACATGACTGCCTTCCTCGGGGCAATTTCAGAGAACCTGGGTGATGAAGCGCGCTTCATTCATCTTGGTCTTACCTCCTCGGATGTAATAGATACCGCTCTCAGCCTGCAGCTGGTTGAGGCAGCCGAGCTAATAACCAGGGATATAAAGGAGCTCATTTCGGCACTGGCTGAAAAGGCGATGAGGTATAAATACACTCCAATGATGGGTCGCACCCATGGTGTCCATGCTGAACCGATTTCCTTTGGGTTGAAGCTGGCACTGTGGTTTGAGGAGATGAACCGTAACAGGCTGAGGCTGAATGAGGCTAAGAGAGTTATGGCTGTGGGGAAAATCTCGGGGGCAGTGGGTACGTACGCTACACTATCTCCCCGGGTTGAGGAGAAGGCCTGTGCCAGGCTTGGTCTTGCCCCGGCCCCGGTATCAAGCCAGGTTCTGCAGCGAGACCGCCACGCTCAATTTGTTACTACCCTGGCGATAATGGCTGGCTCCCTGGAAAAATTTGCAACCGAGATTAGAGGGTTGCAGCGAACCGAGGTAGCGGAGGTTGAAGAGCCCTTCAGCACCGGCCAGACTGGTTCTTCGGCTATGCCACACAAGCGCAACCCGGAGCTGTGTGAGCGAATCTGTGGACTGGCACGGTTGGTAAGAGGCTATGCCCTGACGTCAATGGAAAATATCGCCCTCTGGCACGAGCGCGATATCAGCAACTCCGCTCCTGAGCGCATTACCCTGCCTGACTCGTGCCTGGTAATTGATTACTGCCTCGGGCTTTTTACGTCTGTAGTGACAGGCTTGCAGATTTACCCGCGGAGGATGAAGAAGAATATGGGACTTACCAGGGGGCTAATCTTCTCGCAGCGAGTAATGCTGGCTCTTATTGATAAGGGGCTGAGCCGGCAGGAGGCCTACCGGCTTGTCCAGCGGAACGCTATGAAATCGTGGAAGGGGAATAAGAGGTTCCTCAGCCTGCTCAAGGCTGACCCCGAGGTTACTGCCAGTTTACCGGCGGATGAGCTTGAAGCACTCTTTGATGTGCAGTACTATCTGCGTCATGTAGACGAGATTTTCGTGAGGCTGGGGCTGACTGGAGCCCAGTGGAAGGAGAAGGCTACGGCGGCTGATGCCGGTGAGCTGGCGCCCAGGACAATATAGCCTGGGCTGAGTATTCACAGATTAGATATTTTGTCCGGAACGAAGATGTCAATCTTATCCCGAATAGCCCGTGTTTCGCAGGGTGCCCTGGAAATCATCCCACAGGTCTATCAATTAACAATTCGAGCTGTCAATATCATATTGATTGTTGAGGAGGAGCTTACCCTTATTGATACTGGCTTTGCCGGCAGTTCAGCCAGGGTTGCAGAATTTATCGGTCGTCTGGGGCGTTCGGTACAGGAAGTCGGGCTGATTATTATAACTCACAACCATTTTGACCACATTGGTGGGCTGGCTGAGCTGAAGAGGATTACGGGGGCGAAGGTAGCGGCTCACAGGGCGGCTGTAGTCGGTGCTGAGGGGGAGCTACCCTATCCCGGGGGTGTACGGCGGCTGCTGCGCATTCCATTCCTTTCCTCAATAATCCGGCGGTTCGTGCTCCAGCCTGAAGACATCGACATTCAACTGGAGGGTGGCGAGGTGCTGAAGCCACTGGGTGGTCTCAGGGTTATCCATACTCCGGGACATACGCCGGATAGCATCAGTCTATACTCGCCGGGGAGCAGGCTGCTTATTGTCGGTGATGCTCTGGTCAAGCGGCGAACAGCTCCTTTGCTTCCTCATAAGATGGTTAGCAGTGACCTGACTCAAGCCCTGGACTCGGTAAAGAAGATGGCCGAGCTGGATTTTGGTATCCTGTGCTTCGGTCATGGGCGACCAATGACAGAGGGTGCCCATGACCGGTTGATGGCGCTTGTAGAGAAGAGCCGGGGTTGACAATAGGCAGCGGGGTTGGCTATCATCAGTGTGGTAGTATGGTGCGGGTCATTAGCGGTAAGGCCAAGGGGCACCAGCTTAAAGTACCAAGAGGCAGTATCGTCCGTCCGGCAACAGACCTGGTAAGGGGGGCGATTTTCTCGATTTTGGAGAATATTACCAGCGATTGGGAGCAGGTGCTCGATTTATTCGCTGGTAGCGGTGCCCTGGGTATTGAGGCTTTAAGTCGCGGCGCCGATTGGGTTGACTTTGTTGACCGTGAGCGGCGGTGTTGTGATATAATTAGGCAGAACCTGGAGAAGACGAAGCTGGGAGCCCAGGCACACGTTTATTGCTGTAGTGTAGCCAAAGCTCTTTCCTTTCTGGACAAGGAGTATAGTATCGTATTGATGGACCCGCCCTACGCTGACTCATCCATAGGAAACCTGTTGGCACAAATAGCAACCTCTAAGCTGGTGGGGGCAGACTCAATTCTGGTGGTCACACACTCCCCACGCCTTTCCCTGAGTTCAGCCTATGGTGCATTGGTGCTTGCTAAAGAGCACCGCCACGGTGATAGTTGCATTGCAGTTTACCGAAAGGAGGACAGAACTT
>CAZEBT010000157.1:0-2754 GCA_964510485.1 uncultured Dehalococcoidales bacterium
AAGGAGACCCATCTATGCTAAAAGGAAAAGCCCACAAATACGGAGCCAACATTGACACCGATGCCCTCATCCCGGCACGCCATCTGAACCTGTCTGAGCCGGAGGAGCTGGCTGCTCACTGCATGGAAGACAGCGACGCAGAATTTATCAGCCGGGTCCAGCCCGGCGACATCATCGTCGCCACCAGCAACTTCGGCTGCGGCTCATCCAGAGAGCACGCCCCACTGGCGATTAAGGCATCGGGCATATCCTGCGTCATCGCCAGGAGCTTCGCCCGCATCTTCTTCCGCAACGCCATAAACATCGGCCTGCCCCTGCTTGAATGCGGAGAAGCGGTAGATAATATAGAAGCTGGCAACGTAGTAGAGGTTGAGCTATCTAGCGGCAATATAAAGAACCTGACCAGCGGGATGGAGTTCACCGCTAAACCCTACCCCGACTTTATGGCTGAGCTTATTGCTGCCGGCGGGCTGATTGAACACACCAGAAAGAGACTGGCAGGCAGGAGGAACTAATGGCACGGTTTAACGTAGCGGTTCTACCCGGTGACGGTATCGGCCCAGATGTCACCAGCGAAGCAATCAAGGTATTACTGGCAACAGGCAGGAGATTTGACCACGACTTCAACCTGCAATACGGATTAATCGGCGGTATCTCCATTGATGACAGCGGGGAAGCTCTGACCAGGGATACCCTGAAGATGTGTAAAAAATCTGATGCCGTGCTGCTCGGCGCTGTCGGCGGCCCCAAGTGGGACGACCCCCTGGCTAAGGTCCGCCCTGAAGATGGTCTGCTGGCAATAAGGAAGGCGCTGGGCCTGTTCGCCAATCTCCGCCCGGTTAAGGTCTCTCCCGTGCTGGTCGATTCCACCAACCTCAAACCCGATGTTATCAAAAACGTAGATTTCATCTTTATCCGCGAGCTTACCGGGGGTCTCTACTTCGGCAAACCCAAGCGGCGGTGGCAGACCTCCCGGGGGCGGCGCGCTATTGACTCTATGGCCTACTCCGAGCAGGAAATAGAGCGTATTGTCAGGGTCGGCTTTGAGCTGGCAAGGGGCCGGGGCAGGAAACTGGTCTCGGTGGATAAAGCCAACGTGCTTGAGTCCTCCCGCCTGTGGCGGCAGGTAGCTGAGGAGGTAGCCAGAGACTACCCTGATATAGAGCTGGAGCACATGCTGGTTGATGCCTGTGCCATGCGGCTTATCCAGAACCCTGCTTACCTCGATGTTCTCGTCACCGAGAATACCTTTGGTGACATCCTCACCGATGAAGCATCAATGCTGGCTGGCTCAATGGGTATGCTGCCCTCAGCCAGTATTGCCGGCGTACCCCGTGAGGGCGTCAACACATTCGGTATGTACGAGCCCATCCACGGCAGCGCCCCCCGCCGCGCCGGACTGGACCTGGCTAACCCCATTGCCACCATCCTCAGCGTAGCTATGATGCTGCGCTACTCCTTCGGTCTGGTCAGGGAGGCAGAGGCTATCGAGAGCGCCGTTGACAGGGTACTGGAGGACGGCTACCGCACCTATGATATAATGAGTGAAGGTATGAAAAGGGTGGGGACGAGGGAGATGGGGGACCTGATTGCCGGGAGGATAGGAGGCTAGAGATTGCCATCAGTCGAGCTTTATGATACCACGCTGCGAGACGGCTCACAGAAGGAGGGCGTTTCCTTCTCCGTAGTGGACAAGCTCCATATTGTTAGAAAACTCGACGAGCTGGGCATCCACTACATTGAGGGTGGCTGGCCCGGCTCCAACCCCAAAGATGCCCAGTTCTTTGAGAAGGCACGGGACCTGAAACTCACCAGCTCCCGGATAGTCGTCTTCGGCAGCACCAGGCGGCCCAAGACCAGAGCGGAAAAGGATGCCAACCTCACTACGCTGACCGGCGCCGGTGTGAAGATAGCCACCATTGTCGGCAAGAGTTCGGATATGCAGGTCACCCAGGTGCTGGAAACCACCCTGGAAGAGAACCTCAACATGATTGCCGACTCAATTCAGTACCTCAAGGCACAGGGGCTTACCGTCTTCTTTGACGCCGAGCACTTCTTTGACGGCTTCAAGTCCAATACCGATTATGCTCTGCGTTGCTTGAAGGTGGCTGAAGAAGCCGGGGCTGACTGCCTGGTGCTCTGCGACACCAACGGTGGTACACTGCCCAGCGAGGTAACAACCGCCGTTGAGGCAGCCAAAAGGGTGACCGCAGTACCCCTCGGGATTCACGCCCACAACGACAGCGGGGTGGCGGTAGCCAACACCCTCGCCGCCGTAAAAGCTGGCGCCACTCAGGTACAGGGTACCATCAACGGCTACGGTGAGCGCTGCGGCAACGCCGACCTCTGCTCCGTTATCCCCAACCTGAAGCTCAAGATGGGCATTAACTGCGTTACCGATGAGCAGCTAGCCAGGCTCACCGAGGCATCGCGCTTCGTCAGCGAGGCGGCTAATCTCGTCCCGGATACCTCCTCTCCCTATGTCGGTGGTAGCGCCTTCAGCCACAAAGCCGGGTATCATGTCTCCGGCATTACCAAATGGGCAGATGCCTACCAGCACATTGACCCGACCAGCGTAGGAAACAAGCAGGGGGTAGTCGTATCCGAGCTTTCAGGTAAACGCAATATAATATACAAGGCGAGAGAAAGGGGTCTGGACCTGCCACTGAAGGGCGAGGAGGCACAGAAGCTATTAGAGCAGATTAAACTCCTGGAAAGCCGCGGTTTCCAGTACGACAACGCCGAAGCCTCCTT
>CAZEBT010000158.1:0-2750 GCA_964510485.1 uncultured Dehalococcoidales bacterium
TAGTGGCGAGAAATGACTACCGAATCCAGTTTCCCGGCAAATTCTGCTACTTTCTCGACATCAAGATAACCTGCAATATTAAACCCACAATGACATACATATACTCCGATTCTCTTTTCCATATTGTCCTTGTTCTCTCTCTTGCTTTGTGTTAATCGCCACCAACCGCCACTGCCTCTACCTCTTCCACTTCCACTGTCCCCACCTCACCTCTGGCAACTATTGCCAGGGCTTTGGCAGCGGCTCCGATAGCCTGAGCTACCGAGTCCTGGATATCCTTTGGTCCCTGGCAGCAGCCAGCTATGAATATGCCTTCGGTTTGGGTGCCTATTGGGTCAAGCTTGTAGTGTCTTTCTGAGAAAAAGCCATCGGTATCCTGTTGCAGCCCGAAGACTTTGGCTATTTCACCGGCATCAGGACGCGGTTCCATAGCCACGTTCAGTATAACCATATCCGCTGGTATCCGTATCATACTTTCCAATAAGGTATCCTCACAGACCACAATCAGCTTGCCCTTCTCCTCATCCGTTTGGGCAACATCGGTAACCTGGGCTACCTTACCCCGGATGAAGTTTATGCCCTCATCAGAGATACGCTTATAGAATTCCTCGTAGCCCTTACCGTAGGTGCGCATATCAATATACATCTGGTAGACCTGGGCGCCTGTCTTCTCTCTTATCTGGTGGGCATGCTTGAGACCGTACATACAGCAGACACGAGAGCAGTACTCGTGGTAGTTCTTATCCCGGCTGCCGACGCAGTGGATAATGACTGCACTCTTGGGAGTAGAGCCATCCTTGAGCAAAATCTGACCTTCAGTAGGACCGGTAGAGTTGAGCAGCCTTTCCAGTTCAAAGCTGGTGAGCACGTTATCGAAGCGCTTGTAGCCGTACTGATAGATGGGCGTAGGGTCGAGGACATCGTAGCCGGTGGTCACGATAATAGCACCTACTTCCAGGTCACGGTGCTGTACTTTCATATCGTGGTGTATCGCATTTCGGTCACAGGCACTGACACAGGCGAGGCATTCTGAGCAAACGCCACAGTTGAGGCAGCGTTTTGCCTCCGTAATAGCCATTTCCTCGTCGAAGCCCAGTTCAACCTCGGCAAAGCCCTGCCTTTTGTCCGGTTCGAGTACGGGCATAGATTGCCTTGGCTTCTTCTCTACTCCTGTCTTGTCAACCTCCCTCACCCTTTCTACGGTTTCGGTTCGTCCTTCGGTCATGTCCGCTCCCCGTAGATAGCGGTCAATAGATATTGCCGCTTGCTTGCCGGCAGCAACGACGCTGATAACATCGGCTGGCCCGGATACCACATCGCCGGCGGCAAAGACGCCATCGACATTGGTTTCCAGGGTTACCGAGTCCACGGCAAGTGTTCCCCACCCGGTATACTCAAGCTTATCGGGTAGCTTTGTCTTGTCCACCGTTTGCCCGATAGCCATGATTACGCTATCAACCTCTATCTCGAATTCGGAGCCTTCGATTTGTATAGGCCGCCTGCGTCCACTGGCATCGGGTTCCCCCAGCGCCATCCTGATACACTGAATACCGGTTACTCGTCCATTCTCGGTAAGCACACTGACCGGTGCCGACAGGATATTAATTTCAATATTCTCTGCCTCGGCGGCTTCAATCTCCTCAGGAGCAGCCGGCATTTCAGCACGTGAGCGGCGGTAAACGAGGGCCACTTCCCTGGCACCGAGGCGTTTGGCAGCCCGGGTGGTATCTATAGCAGCATTGCCGCCGCCGACTACGGCTACCTTAGTACCCAGTTTCACTTTATCGCCTGAGTTTACCTTCCTGAGGAAGTCAAGGGCTTGAAATACTCCCTCTGAATCTTCGCCTGGTATGCCCATCTTCTGGCTGCCGGCGGCACCGGTAGCCAGGAAGATGGCCTGATAGCCCTGGTTGAATATCTCTTCCAGACTGGTTACCGGGGTACTGGTCTTAATCTCAACCCCAAGCGCCTGGACGTAGCCTATCTCCTCGTCGACCACCCTGTTGGGCAGGCGGTATTCGGGGATACCGTAGCGCAGTAAGCCACCTGGCTCCGGGGCTGCTTCAAAGACGGTAACCGGATAGCCTTCACGCACCAGGTCATAGGCACAGGCAATACCTGACGGTCCCGAGCCGATAATGGCTACCTTTTCTTCTTTGGTTGAGGTGATTGGCTCCGGCTTTTCTGTGCCTTCCTCAAGTACCCGGTCTGCCATAAAGCGCTTCAGGGCGCGAATAGCTATGGGTTTATCGACTTTACCTCGCTCACACTCCAGCTCGCAGGGATGAGTACAAACCCGCCCGCAGACCCCGGCAAAGGGCATGGTCCTCCTCAGTACCTCCAGGGCTTCCCTGAATTTACCCGCTGAGATAAGGGCGATATACCCCTGGGCATTAACACCGGCGGGACAGGCGGCCCGGCACGGAGGGTGCCCCCGCTTATCAATGGTATAGACATTGGGCACTGCTTGGGGGAAAACACGAAATGCCGCTTTGCGATCGGCTAGACCGCAGTCCCACTCAGAGGGTACCGAAACAGGGCAGACTTTTTCGCACTCGCCGCAGCCAGTGCACTGGCTAATATCCACGTACGTAGGGTTTCTCCGAATCCTGACCCTGAAATCACCAGCGTGACCGGAGACTTCTTCTACCTCACTGCAGACCAGTAGCTCAATCTTCTTATGCGACCCGACCTGGCTCATCTTCGGTGTGCCAATACAGGAGGCACAGTCCAGCGTGGGGAAGGTCTTA
>CAZEBT010000159.1:0-2637 GCA_964510485.1 uncultured Dehalococcoidales bacterium
GGTATGTCCATTATCTGCGCTATACCACTGATGCCATTATGGTGGGAGCGAACACCCTCCTGATTGATGACCCTCAGCTTACATCAAGGTATAGCAATAGAGGGGGTAGTGCTAAGAAGCAACCGCTCCGGGTAATCGTTGATGGCAGGGGGCGCGCTCCGGTTACTGCCCGCGTGTTCAATGAGCCGGGCAAGACGCTCCTGGCGCTGGGTAAACGTCTTACACCCGAAGAGCGAGAAGCCTTTGCCCGGGTCGGCGCTGAACTGGCGGAGCTGCTGTCGGAAGAGGGCTGGGTAGATCTGGAGAGGTTGCTGAAAATACTGGGTGAGCGGCAAATTACCAGCGTTCTGGTGGAGGGTGGCGGGGTTCTTATCGGCTCCCTGTTTGACTGCGGGCTGGTGGATAAGGTTATTGCCTTTATTGCCCCTGTAATAATTGGCGGTGAGGGAGCCAGGACGGCGGTTGGTGGCAAAGGTGTTGATAAAGTGATAGACTGTATTAAGCTGGAGCGTGTTACTACCAGAGAATATGACCAGGACCTGATGTTCAGCGGGTACGTGAGGAGATAAGGGTGTTTACCGGGATTGTTGAAGAGCTGGGCACAGTTGATGCAGTTGAGCCGGGCGGTCTGGTTATCGCCGCCAGCCGGGTTCTTCAGGGGACGGAGGTCGGCGGCAGTATTGCTGTCAACGGGGCATGCCTCACCGTAACCGCTATCGGTGCAGGTTCGTTCTCGGTTGATGTTATGCCGGAGACATCTAGGAGGACTAACCTCGGGCTGTTGAGGGCTGGCGATAGGGTCAATCTGGAACGTCCCCTGGCTCTGGGAGGACGCCTGGGAGGTCACCTGGTCCAGGGTCATGTAGATGCTACCGGAAGGGTGGCATCTGTTAGATGGGAGGGGGAGGCAGCGGTTGTCGGATTTGAAGCCCCTCCCGATGTGATGCGCTACCTGGTAGATAAGGGGTTTATTGCTGTTGATGGCGTCAGCCTGACTGTGGTAGCCAGGGACAATTCTTTCTTTGAGGTGTCGGTTGTTGACTTCACCCGGCAGCACACTAACCTGGGTAGCCGGCGGGCAGGTGACCTGGTTAACCTGGAGGTAGATATTATTGCCAAGTATGTGGAGAGGCTTGGTCAGGCTCGCACTCAGGGCATAACGGCTGATTTTTTGCAGGAGCACGGCTTTCTGGTGAGTTAGTTAACCGTGCACCTTTTCAATCTGGGGGTAGGTATGGGATTATCAACCATTTCTGAAGCTATTGAAGACATGAAGGCAGGCAGGTTCATCATCATAGTTGATGATGAGGACCGGGAGAACGAGGGCGACCTGGCTATGGCTGCCGAAAAGGTTACTCCTGAGGCGATAAATTTTATGGCCAAGCACGGCCGGGGGCTGATTTGTATGCCTGTTATCGGCGAACGGTTGGATGAGCTGAGAGTTCCTATGATGGTCAGGGAGAACACCGCAAAGTTCTCTACGGCGTTTACTGTGTCTGTTGAAGCCAAGCAGAGGGTAAGCACGGGTATTTCGGCTGCCGATAGGGCGGAGACGGTGAGGGCGATAGTCGACCCGGCGACCAGGCCCGAGGACCTGGCTCGGCCGGGGCACATGTTCCCGTTGCGGGCCAGGGACGGCGGCGTTCTGGTGCGGGCGGGGCAGACGGAGGCTATAGTTGACCTTGCCAAGCTGGCTGGGCTGTATCCAGCCGGCGTTATCTGCGAGATTATGAATGAGGACGGCACTATGGCGCGGCTGCCTCAACTGGAGGCAATAGCTGAGAAATTCGGGCTCAAGATTGTCGCTGTAGCCGACCTTATTGCCTATCGCCGCCGCCATGAGAAGCTGGTGCGCCGGGTAGCCGAGACTATGCTGCCCACACGCTACGGTGAGTTTACTGCTATTGCCTACAAGAGTACTATTGACCCCGATGAACACCTGGCCCTGGTGATGGGGGATATATCCACCGAGGAGCCGGTACTGGCTCGGGTTCACAGTGAGTGTCTTACCGGCGATGTATTAGGCAGCCTTCGCTGTGATTGTGGTGAGCAGTTAGATATGGCTCTACGGCGTATTGCTGAAGAAGGGCGGGGTGTTTTGCTCTATATGAGGCAGGAGGGGCGGGGCATTGGCTTTCACAACAAGATTAGGGCTTATGCCCTCCAGGATAAAGGGCTGGATACCGTGGAGGCTAATCTCTCTCTTGGATTTGCTCCAGACCCCCGGGACTATGGTATCGGTGCCCAGATACTGGCTGACCTGGGTCTCCATGAAATCCGGTTCCTCACCAATAACCCCAGGAAGAGGGTCGGCCTGGAAAGCTATGGTATAAAGGTGGTGGAAACGGTTCCTATTGTAATAGCTCCCAACCCGTATAATCTCCGCTATCTGGAGACAAAGCAGAAAAAGCTGGGTCATCTTTTGGAAATACCGCAGGATGCTGATAATATTGTGAATAATAAAGGGGCTTCTTCGGAGTGATAGGGTCAATCAATCTGGTAATAAGGAGGAGACAGTGAGCAAGGTCTTTCAGGGTATGTTGCTGGGAGAAGGGCTTAAGTTTGGCGTGGTTATCTCGCGCTTTAATGAGTTTGTTACCAGGAAACTGCTTGATGGCGCACAGGATGCTCTGCTTC
>CAZEBT010000160.1:0-2607 GCA_964510485.1 uncultured Dehalococcoidales bacterium
GCTGCGCCGAGTGGCTGGAGGTAAGCTCCTGCTCCAACTGCGGTGATTTCCAGGCTCGCCGGGCCAACATCCGCTACCGCCCCTCCCCTGATGCCAGGCCCCGGTTCGTTCACACCCTCAACGGCTCAGGGCTTGCCCTGCCCAGGGTCATGATTGCCCTCATGGAGAACTACCAGCAGCCCGACGGCTCAATTGCCGTCCCGGAGGTGCTCCAGCCATTTGTCGGGCAGAAACTCATCACCTCGTCTTGAGGAACTCCCAGCCGTCCAGTATCGCCTCGGCCTCGCGGATTATCCCGTCAACAAATTCTTTAACGGTGGGTATGCTGTTTATGGCACCTACCGCCAGCGAACCCACCTGGCTCTCATCCGCCTCGCTCTGCCCTGCCCCACCTGTCAGTTCGTCCCAGTCGGAGTGCCTCGGCTGGCTTCTCTCCAGCATCGGCAGCCACTCCTCCAGCGGCAACTTGTCCCTCAGCTTCAATACCTTCTCATACTCCACCGGGTCGGTAGAGGAAAGCACCCGGTAGCGAAGCCGTGGGTTGTCCGGGCGCGACCTGACCATCGCCAGCTTGGAAGCCTCGTTTGTGGGACACTCCCTGGTAGCCATAAAGGCGGTGCCCATCATTATACCGTCAGCACCCATACCCAGAGCACCCAGGAAACCGCGGGCATCACCGATACCCCCGGCAGCAATAAACGGAACCTTTACTTGCCTTGTCCCCCAGGTAGTGGTGGTAAATGTCGGTAGCTGCTCCGGGTTCTTGAACCCCACCCCCTCCAGCCCGACCACAATAACAGCATCGGCGCCCAGCTCCTCCGCATGCTGAGCATCCTTCACCCTTGCCGTCTTGTGTACCCACCTCACCCCGGCCTCCTTGATTCGGGGAGCCAGCGCATCGGGCTTATAGATAGCCGTCTCTACCTGGACCCCCTCCTCGATACACACCTCCAGCATCTCCTCAATCTGTGGACAGATACCAATGCTCAGGTTCACCCCGAATGACCCATCAGTAGCATCCCGGCACTTCCTGATATCTTCCCTGAGCTGCCCGGGGGTCCGGGAGACAGAGGCAGTGATTACACCGTGAGCGCCGGTGTCAGCCACCGCCGCCGCAAACTGCCAGTTGCCAAATCCGGCATAGGCTCCCTCAAGGATGGGATACCTGCAACCCAGTAGCTCGGTTACCCTGGTTTTCCACTCCATCGCTCGCCTCCTGCAAAACTTCTTTACCGTTCAATCATCCGCTGAGTCCACCTAGAGCATAACGGAACGAGACAGCCCCCGTCAACGGCAGCCCATAAAAACAGGTTTGACACCCCTCGCAGGAAATTACTATACTAAGCTAAATTACTGACAGCGCCCCTTCACTTTACCAAGGCAGGTCACTAACAGACAATAAGCATGATTTAGAACCCAGAATGTCCGATAAAGAGGTACAGAAAAACGAAACATAAAGAAGGTAACTTCAAAGGGTACCAGGACTTTAACATCTATTACCAGTACTGGCTGCCGGAAGGAAGCCCCAGGGCAGTATTGCTGGTCGCACATGGCTTCGCAGAACACAGCGGACGCTACGGGAATCTGGTAGACTACTTCGTTCCCAATGGCTATGCTGTCTATGCACTCGACCATCGGGGGCACGGCAGGTCGGACGGTGAACGCGTCCATACCGAACAGTTCACCGATTACCTCACTGACCTCAAGACCTTTTTCGACATGGTGCGTAAAGAGAACCCCGATAACAAGATTTTCCTTGTCGGCCATAGCATGGGGGCAGCCATCAGCACCGCCTATACTGTAAAGTACCAGAAGGAGCTAGCCGGGCTGATACTTTCCGGGGGAGGTATAACCAGGCCTGGCGACCCTCCACTACCGGCGAGGACCGGCAGGCCCCTTGATGCTTCAATGCTCAGCCGGGACCCGGCTGTCGTTGACGCCTACGTGAATGACCCGCTTGTGTACCGGGGCCCAATCCCCAACCAGCGGGGGTCGGCGATGGCTGAGATGAGGAGGCAGCTCCCCGAGCAGGTACCGGGGATAAAGCTGCCCATCTTAATCATGGCCGGGGCAGCAGCACCGACAGGGGACGGTGCACGCAGCAAGGCACTATATGAAGCAGTGGGCTCAGAAGATAAGACACTCAAGCTCTATGAAGGCTTATTACACGAGATCTTTAATGAGCCAGAGCACCCCCAGGTCATGGCTGACATGGAGGTATGGCTGGACGCTCACATGTAATCTAACCACCTGTGACATTCCGGGCTCCCTGCTGCTGTGAATACCGCCAATCATTCCCAGGCATCGAGCTCCTCGCGACCCGGGTCAACCTCTGTCCGGCACGGAACGTCAAATATCATCGTTGCACGGTTGTCAGCGGTATATGCCTCCCACTGGGGAATTTCCGGGTGGTTGGGGTCTCCGCTGCGGGCAAAGGCAATCCATGCCTCGCTCATTGATATGGCCAGCTCATTCATGGGCGCATCATCAACATTGTCGAACACATACCTTATCTCAAGAGCATGGCATGCCCCAAGCCCAGGGATACTGGATTCCCAGGTAAACAGGTACATATAGACCGGAGCGGTGCCACCCTCTACCTTGCGT
>CAZEBT010000161.1:0-2556 GCA_964510485.1 uncultured Dehalococcoidales bacterium
TCACTTATATCTCTTTACCTCAAAGCGGTAGAGCTTGACCGACTCGTCGGGGGCAATGCCTGCCTTCTGCTGGCAGATAGCAATCTGCTGGTCGACGGTATCTACTCCCCCAAGGTCAGGCAGGAGAAGGCCCCGCCGCCACCCAGCTTCCACTATTATGCCATACTTCCTGGGGTCAAGCCGGTCCCGGCTGTCAACAAGCTCAGGTGTGGTCAGGACATCAACGCTGTAGCTGAGGTATTCAAGCTCCTCCGGGGTGACGGATGGGAAACGAGGGTCCCCGGTCGCCGAGCTGATGGCATTGGCAATTATCTCCTCGGCTACATTCCTCTCGGCAGGTTCAAACGTGCCGATACAGCCTCGCAGCTGTCCCTGCTTATGGATAGAAACAAACACCCCTGCCTTCTCCCCCATCTCGGGGGTAAGCTTCTCCGGCGTGGGGGTCTTACCGTGTCTGATATAGTTCTCCACCGTCTCCTTGGCCAGTCTCGTCAGCGGGGACATCTCACCCCCCTTGATTATTATCCCGGCATAGCCCACGACACTGGAATAGTCCCCCGTGGTATCTCCGCTTGTCTGATACCTGACCAGTTCGGCACCTGCTGCCCCCAGCTCTTTAGCAGCCGAAATAAGGGTAGCCGCTGGTACTAAGGCACACATTGATATATCCAGCTCCCGGGCTCGCTTAAATAGCTCGTCCTCATTCAGAGCAAGTATGGCTTCTATGCCCTGCGTATCCTTTCTCCGGGCCGATTCCTGAGGTTCGTAGTGGGTCATGTCGCCTGAGGCAATGAGCACCACCCCTTTGCCGGCATCTTTCACAGCTCCGGCTATTGCCCTTCCAATTTCGCGGCAGACATCAATATCGGCATAAGCCAGGACAATGGGTACTATCCTGATATCCGGCTTAAAATATTGCAGGAACGGGAGCTGCACTTCAACGGAGTGTTCATGCAGGTGGGCCAGATAGTCGTCCTCCAGGTACTTGGAGCCGGCCAGAATCTGCTTGCTAAGCTCTGAGTCAATCTCTACGTCACCCAGAGGGGTTATCCAGGTACCCTCAGTCATAATACTGAAGGGTTTCCCCATACCGGTATGGCTGGGTCCCATGATTATAAAGGTATCCTTAAACCTGACTCTGGATATTGTGGCACCGGCTACCGGACCGGAATAGGGATACCCGGCGTGAGGCGAGACCAGACCGATTACCTCCTCCTTCTCACCCTTCTCATCAACCATTCCCTCAATCATCACCCTGAGCTGTGAAGCTGGTGCCGGATAGAACTGTCCGGCTACAACTGGATTCCTAATCATCGTGCCCACCTCCTTGCCCGGGTGCCGTAAAATTGAGTTCTGCCCCACAGAACCGGCACCGCGAGTCTTCAAGCCCCACTACCCTGGTCTGATAGCCAGACCTCTCTACGACAGTCCTGCCACATGAGTAGCAGATAGTGTTCTCACCCTGGTGACCGGGGACATTGCCAATATAGACAAATTTGAGGCCAGCCTTACGCCCGATGTCATAAGCACGCTCAAGGGTGGACTCAGGGGTCGGGGGCAGGTGAGCCATCCGGTAATGGGGGTGGAACCTGGTTACATGCCACGGCGTCAGCTCACCAAGCTCGTCCCGTATCCAGCTGGCGATACTCTCAAGCTGCTCAGCATCATCGTTCAGGGTGGGTACAATGTTGGTAACGACCTCAACATGCATATTCCACTTTGATTTTGCTCGCTTAGCCACCTCAAGTATTCCCCGCCAGCGGGTTACCTTCGCCAGCCTGCGGTAAAGGGAATCGGAGAAGCCTTTAATGTCAACACGCCAGGCATCCAGATAGGGACCGATAGCATCCAGTGCCTCAGGTGTCAGGTAGCCATTGGTTACATAGGCGGTATAAAGGCCGTTCTCCTTAGCCAGTCTGGCACCGTCAAGGGTATATTCAAACCAGATGCTGGGTTCATTATATGTCCAGGCAATACCCCGGCACTGGTAGTGCTTGGCTAACTCCACGGCTACCTGAGGTGGGACTTCCCGGGAGATGGACTGCTTCCCCGACAGTTCGGTACAGGAAATCTCCCAGTTCTGGCAGTCCTGACAGTGGAAGTTACACCCCCAACCACCGAGAGAAAGAGCGAGAGTACCCGGGAAGAAGTGAAACAGCGGCTTCTTTTCAATAGGGTCGGCAGCCATTGAGGATACCAGGGCGTAGTTCATATTATAGAGGGTGCCGTCTCTATTCTGGTACATTCTGCAGACGCCGGACTTGCCGGGAGATATGACGCAACGCCACTGGCAGGTATTGCAGCGTACCCTGGAGTCACCAAGCCTCTCATAGAACATCGCCTGGTGCATTTTAATCTCCGATGACCCTTTTTAACCTAATTATATCACCCGACAATTGCTAATTATACCCCAGAAAGACATAATAAACGAGTTGAACTATCTTTACCATACCATGCAGGAAATAACCCTTCAAGCAATCCAGAACCTTGACAAGCAGGGCAAAGACAGGCATTATGATTTATGGTGGTGCTCATAAGTGACCTGCAAAAGCACCC
>CAZEBT010000162.1:0-2539 GCA_964510485.1 uncultured Dehalococcoidales bacterium
GGAATCTCGCCTTCGGGAGGTGGTCGGTGATTTCAGGTGCTCCTCTATCTTTAGCGGGACTACCTCTTCCTGCTTCTGGCTTGCCCAGAAGTAGACGAGCCTCTCTGTCTCGGCATCGGAGACAAAGCAGCCCTGGAGGCGCTTGGGTTTAGCCGCCTCGGTGGGCATATAGAGCATATCGCCTCTGCCGAGCAGCTTCTCGGCACCACCGCTGTCAAGGATTGTGCGCGAATCGACCTGGGAGGTAACTGCAAAGCTGATACGTGTCGGGAAGTTAGCCTTGATTAGTCCGGTGACTACATCTACAGAGGGCCGCTGAGTAGCCACAATGAGGTGAATGCCGGTAGCTCGGGCAAGCTGGGCTAACCGGCAAAGAATATGCTCTACCTCGTCAAAGCCAGCCATCATCAGGTCAGCAAGCTCGTCAATAACCAGTACCAGGTAGGACATCTTTTCTTTACCCTGTTTATTCTTGTTGTAGTGCTCAATGTTGCGGGCGCCGACTCTGGCCAGCTGGTGATAACGCTCGTCCATCTGGTGGTTAAGCCAGCGTAGTACCTCGAGGGCTTTATCGGTATTTACGATAACCGGGGTAGCGAGGTGAGGTATGCTGTTGAATAGAGTCAGCTCCACTCTCTTGGGGTCAATCATAATCAGGCGGATATCGTTAGGTACATTGTGCATTAACAGGCAGCAGATAATAGAGTTCAGGCAGACCGTCTTACCGCTCCCGGTAGCTCCCGCAATCAGCAGGTGTGGCATTTTATCCAGGTCGGCGACACCGGCTTCACCGCCGGCACCCTTGCCCAGTGCCAGACTTAGCCCGGACTTGGCTGACATTTTCTGAAAGGTGCTTGTCTCTATCACTCCTCGCAGGCTTACCACGCTTGAAACTACGTTGGGCACCTCAATGCCGACCACGGATTTGCCCGGTACGGGGGCTTCAATCCTGATGCTGGGCGATGCCAGAGCCAGAGCCAGGTCATTGGCCAGCGAGGTAATTCGCTCTACCTTGACCCTTGTTTTGGACACCTCCTCTTTCTTTACCCTGACATTGCCGTCTTTGTCTCTTTCTCTGACCTCCTTCACCTTCCTGTCCCAGCCCGGTTCCACACCAAACTGGGTTACTGTTGGTCCGGCATTTATCTGTACTACCTTGGATTCAACGCCATAGCTGGACAGCGCCTCTTCAATTATCCTTGCCCGCTCTACATTATCAGCCTGACTGAACTCAATCTCGGTGGACTTGTCCAGAATATCAATAGGTGGTAACCGCCAGCCGTCAATTACAACTGTTGATGGTGATTCACCGTATTTTTTCCAGACATCCTGGGCTACCTGCCGCAGTGTTTTCTGGGCTGGGGCGAGAGCAGGTGCCGGAGTGAGGGCAGCCGGCTCAATCTCTGGCTCCACCTTGTGGAGTCTCGGGGGTGCTTTGGCTGGATGAGCGGCTGGCTTTTCACGGGGGGTCGGCCTGGGTGCCGCCTGTCTTCGCGGTCGTTTTGACAGCCAGGAAATCATTCTACCCAGGGAACGGAAAAAGGCACCGGGAGCTACTAAAATAGCGCTCAGTATGAGCAGTCCCAGTATCCGGAGCGCGCCAACATAGTACGCGTATTCAGGATAGCCGATGATATTCCAGCCGATATTGCCACCTATATCACGGAGACCGAGTATTCCCCAGGCAGCTATAGCCAGGGCAATTACACCCAGCCACCGGTACCAGCGGCGAAACAGGGAGAGCAGCCTTCGCTGCCATATCAACCATATCAGGGTCAAAATGGCTACGGCAATAATCAGCAGTCCCCAGCCGAATGTGTCCCAGATGTTGCTGGCAGTATTCTGGACCCAGTTAACAATCGCTGACCGTTGCAGCATGACCGCTACAACTGCTGCTACCAGTATCACGGCGTAGAATAGCCAGTCCCACCGTAACCTTCTTCCGGGTTTACCCCGGCTGCCAGCCTTCCTGCCAGCCATTTCTCTCCTTGTTAAGCCAGTTTTTTCGGCTACACCTTGACCATAAAGGGAAGAATCATGGGGCGCCGCTTGGTCTGCTCGTAGTAGAACTTATTTAGCGTGTCCCTGACTTTAACGTTGACAAAGCTCCATTCAGCCGGGCGGTCGCCGCTGTGGTTCAGGACGCGGGCTACCAGGTCACGGCTCTCGTCCAGCATCTCTCTGGCTTCTCTGGTGTCAACAAAACCTCGTGATACAATGTCAGGACGCCCTACCAGCTTGCCGGTTTGCCGGTTGATAGCAATAATAACCACCACCATTCCATCTCTGGAAAGCATCCATCTGTCACGGAGAACAACACTACCGATATCGCCTACGCTGAGGCCATCGACATATACATTACTTGCGGTAACCCTGCCGACTACTCTGGCTGTCTGCGGGCTAAGCTCAAGGATGTCACCATCTTCGAGGACGAAGGTATTATCCTTGGGGATGCCTATTGATTGAGCCAGTGTAGTATGATGACACAAGTGACGGTATTCCCCGTGGATAGGCATAAAGAATTTTGGTTTGACTATGT
>CAZEBT010000163.1:0-2506 GCA_964510485.1 uncultured Dehalococcoidales bacterium
ACCGGGCACCTCATGGTTGAAGCCACCTGCTCCGGCGACTCCTGCGGTATAGCCGATACCTGCACTGCCGCCGATTACCGGTATGCTATTGTTCCGGGATACGTGCTGAGGTGGCAGAGTGAGCGGAATAAAGCCGGCCTGCCGATATCGGAGGTTGAGCCGATTGCAGACCGGGAAACACTGAACGATATCAGGCGGATTATTCTGGCCAGTGAAGCTATCTCACAGGTGGACTTCTGGTAGGTCTCAAGGGTCATGTTGAACGGGCAGAGTATTGCCTGAAAGCCCCGCCTCTGCTATGCTTGACGAAAACAGCATGGAGAGCCAAACAGGCAGCAACGGCACCGGGACAGGCCCGGAGGGATTTGCCCGAATTGATTATGTCAAGATAACTACCCTCGGCTTCGGGCTGACTGCCCTCTGGAGCAGCCTGCAGAGCATTATCCTACCAATACGCCTGCTGGACTTTGTCCCCGAACCTCTCAAGAACACCTACCTCGGGTATCTCACCTTCGCCGGCCTGGTCCTGGCGATGCTGGTGCAACCGATAGTCGGGGCAATCAGTGACCGCTCTGGCTTTGCCTGGGGGCGCCGCCGACCCTTTGTTCTGATTGGCATGGTGCTGGCTCTGCTGTTTCTGCCGGGAATAGGCATAGGGGGCAGCTATGCCGCCATCTTCACGGTCTACTGCCTGCTCCAGATTTGCGGCAACACCGCTCAGGGCCCCTACCAGGGACTTATTCCCGACCTGGTGCCCGGGGACAGGCGGGGACGGGCTTCAGGGGTAAAGAGCCTGCTGGAGCTGCTGGGGGGAATCACCTTCATACAGCTGATAGCCTATTTTATGGGGAACTACTCGGCGGATACGGGAAGCCACTGGCTATGGCTGGCACTGGGGACACTGGGCATTGTCCTCCTGGGAACGACTCTTCCCATCCTGCTGATGGTGAAGGAACGACCCGGTACTGGCGGCTCACACCCTCCCCTGCTGACGAGCCTGTACCGGAGCTTCCAGATTGACGTCAGGCAAAACCGCAGCTTTGTCTGGTTCCTGGTGTCACGCGGGCTGATGAGCATACCGGGGATAATCCTGCAAACATTTGCCCTTTACTACCTCATGGACGTTATCGGCATCGAAAATCCAGCCGCAGTAACCGCCAACCTCCTGATAGTGGTTGGCGTCAGCCTGATAGCCGTGGTTTACTTTGCCGGGCGTCTCTCTGACAGGATTGGGCGGAAACCGATACTTATCGGCTCGGGACTTCTCGGCGCGTTGGGGATAGTAGCACTGTTCTTTTCACGGAGCTACGTGCCTGTAATACTCTCGGGGGCTATTCTCGGCATCGCCAGCGGGGCTTTTCTGAGCACGAGCTGGGCCTTAGCCACCGACCTGGTCGGCGAGGGTGAGGAGGCAAAATACCTGGGGTTAGCCAATCTGGCGCTGGCCGGTGGCTCGGCGGTGGCACGCCTTATCGGGCCGGTGATTGACTTCTTTAACGGTCTCAGCCCGAACCTGGGGTACTCGGTTATGCTGCTTACCTGTTTCGTCTGCTTTATTGCCGGCTCGCTTCTGATATTGAGGGTAAAGCTGGCCAGGTAGCCAGTGTTTCACCGGCCGCGGTTCCATGTCCAGTTTTCCAGAAACAGTGCCAGTACCAGAAGAGCCAGTAATGCCAGTATGGCTAAGGTTACAGCTGACATTGGTGACCTCAGCCCGGCACCACTGGCAAACATATGCCACCCCAGCCTTCCCGCTGCTGCCAGGCCGATATACAACAGGGTTTTCCCCAGAAAGCAGGCAATGAAGAACTTCCATAAAGAAAACCGGAGGACACCGGAAGCTATTCCGACCACGTCAAAGGGCAGGGGAGTTAAGGCAAAAATAAAGATGGTAAAAGTGCCCCACCGCTTCAGCCAGCGCACGGCGTCGTCATAGAACCTTCTATTTTCGACAAGTGCCCGTCCCGTGAAACCGAGCATATAGCAGCTCAACTCACCGATAGCCCCGCCTATACCACCAGACAGCCCGACCAGTACCGGGTTGAGGGCAGCCCCCAGAGGTAAGAGCAGAAAGTGTCCGGGAACAGGTAATATGATGGTGGCATTGGTGATAAGGCAGATAAGGAAGGCGCCCAGGTAGCCGTAGTTCTCAAATTCACTGACCTTCTCCGGGTACCGCCAGTAAAAAACAAAGACACCGACGACAATTGCGATGACAAACAATAGAACCAGCAGAGAAGCGTAGTTCCGGCGCAGCCAGTTTCCTTTTGCGACCTTAGCGGGTTTTCCACGGACAACTGTATTACTCATTTTGTGCCAGTATTTTAGCACATGCGGGGTGAATAGAGGAGGGGGGCTTCGGCTCAGAATGACAATAGGAATAGGGTGGCATTGTCGGCCGGGGCTGTGTTTGATATACTTAATCCGGGTGCCCCCATCGTCTAGAGGCCTAGGACAGGAGCCTTTCAAGCTCCAGACAGCGATTCGAATTCGCTTGGGGGCGCTT
>CAZEBT010000164.1:0-2372 GCA_964510485.1 uncultured Dehalococcoidales bacterium
AAGTTCCCCTGTTTCTCTTCTATCTATTCCCACCCACCACCCTTTGAGGTAAGACCGCTCTCAAGGTAAGTCCACCCTTAAGGTAAATTTGCCCTTAAAGAGAGCCTGTTGTCTCACCTGGCAGGGGCATAAGTCAGAACTAGCCGTAGCCTCCAGAAATGTAATCGCTCAATAAGCGAACTTGTGCCTTGGACTCTTCCAACATTGTCTCAACTATGTCCCGCATCGAGACCATGCTCTCCAGTTTTGGCCCAACCATTATTGGGAGGTGTCTTATCCCTTTTTGGGCCATGATGCTCATGACATAATCTATGTCGTCTTCAGGAATTCCTATGGCTACATCCTTGGTCATAACATCTTTTACCCTGGTACTGCCAATCGCGCTGCAACGCTGAGAACACTCTTTCAGCAGGTCCCTTTCGGAAACGATTCCCAATATTTTGCCCTTGGCCTCACATACCGGGAGCGCCCCTATGTTGTTCTCGACCAGTTTCTGAATGGCTGCCTGGACAGTTTCGTTCGGCTCAATGGTAATGACCGGGTGCCCTTTGATTTTCAAAATGTCCTTTATCTGTATACCGGGATTTCCCATTTTATCCTCCCATGGAGCATCAGAGTTGCCCCGTAAATTTGTGTCACTAATAATATGTAAATGTCACCAGGCTGTCAAGCCCTGCCGGGCTTTTAGGTGGTGTGGATACCTCTCTTTTTATTTCTCCCCCTCTCCTTGATAGGAGTGGGGGACTAAGGGGGTGAGGTAGACAAAGAACTAATTGAAGCCAGCCTGTCAAAAAGCTATACTATCTTATATATAGGTAGATTTAATCATGCCAGACTTTGAAATAGTCTCCGATTTCGGGATGACCGGTGACCAGCCCCAGGCGGTTGATGAGCTGGTGGCAGGGCTGGAGAAGGGCTTTGAGAAACAGACGCTGCTCGGTGTAACCGGCAGCGGCAAGACCTTCACCATGGCTAACGTCGTCCAGCGGGTGCAGAGGCCCGCCCTGGTCATCTGCCACAACAAGACCCTGGCTGCCCAGCTCTACTCCGAGTTCAAGGAGTTCCTGCCCCACAACGCCGTGGAGTACTTCGTCAGCTACTACGACTACTACCAGCCTGAAGCCTACGTCCCCCGCACCGATACCTATATTGAGAAAGAAGCCGACATCAACGACGAGATTGACAAGCTGCGGCATGCAGCCACCCGCTCCCTCTTTGAGCGGCGTGACGTACTGATTGTAGCCTCGGTATCCTGCATCTACGGGCTGGGTTCACCTGAGGAGTACCACAGCTTTGTCTGCACTTTGAAGAAGGGCGAGGGCTATAACCGGCAGAGGCTTCTCCACAAGCTGGTGGATATGCAGTACGAGCGCAACGACATTGACTTTACCCGCGGCAGGTTCCGTATCCGCGGCGATACCCTGGAGATACACCCTGCCTATGAGGAGATGGCGCTACGGGTGGAGTTCTTTGGCGACGACGTTGAGCGCATTGTGGAGATTGACCCGCTGACCGGCGAGGTATTACTTGAGCTGGACTGGATAGACATCTACCCGGCCAAGCATTTCGTTACCTCGCACGATAAGCTGACGCTGGCTGTTGATACAATAAAACGGGAACTGGAAGAGAGACTCAGGGAGTTGAAAGGACAGGGTAAGGTACTGGAGGCGGCCAGGCTGGAAGCGCGCACCAACTATGATATTGAGATGCTGCAGGAAGCCGGATACTGCGCCGGCGTGGAGAACTACTCCCGGCACCTCTCGCAGCGCCCGCCGGGCAGCCCACCCTGGACACTGCTGGACTACTTCCCCGATGACTTCCTGCTGTTTATTGATGAATCACACATGACCCTGCCCCAGATTCGCGGCATGTATCACGGCGACCGCTCGCGCAAGGAGACCCTGGTGGAATACGGCTTTCGCCTGCCGTCAGCCCTTGACAACCGCCCGCTGAACCTCTCTGAGTTTGAGCAGCGTATTAATCAGGTAATCTATACCTCGGCCACTCCTTCAGCCTACGAATACAACCACAGCCAGCAGGTAGTGGAGCAGCTGGTGAGGCCTACCGGTCTGCTGGAGCCTACCGTTGAGGTCAAACCGACCGGGGGGCAGATTGACGACCTGCTGGAGCAAATCAAGGACCGGGTGAGCCGGGGCGAGCGTTGCCTGGTAACCACCCTGACCAAGAGGATGGCTGAAGAGCTGGCCGACTATCTGATAGAGCTGGGGATAAGGACTCACTACCTTCATTCTGAGATTGTGACCCTGGAGAGGGTGGAGATACTCCGTGACCTTCGTCTGGGTGTTTATGATGTGGTGGTGGGTATAAACCTGCTTCGTGAGGGCCTTGACCTGCCCGAGGTGAGCCTGGTT
>CAZEBT010000165.1:0-2336 GCA_964510485.1 uncultured Dehalococcoidales bacterium
ATGAGGTCTTAGCTAAAGAGGAAAAAGAAGAAGATGCTTGAAGTTAATGATTTTGATGCTATCCGCATCTCACTGGCCTCACCAGAGCAGATCAGGGGCTGGTCCTACGGTGAGGTAACCAAGCCAGAAACTATCAATTACCGCACACTTAAGCCTGAAAGGGACGGCCTTTTCTGCGAGCGGATATTTGGTCCAACCAAGGATTACGAATGTTTCTGTGGTAAGTACAAGAAGATACGCTACAAGGGAATTATCTGCGACAAGTGTGGTGTTGAGGTAGCCAGGGCCAAGGTACGCCGCGAACGGATGGGGCACATTGAACTGGCCTGCCCGGTAAGTCATATCTGGTTTGCCAAGGGGATACCCAGCCGAGTGGGGCTGCTGCTTGACCTCTCTCCACGGAATCTGGAGCGGATTCTATACTTCTCCCACTATATCATTACCTCAATAGACGAAGAGGTACGCCAGAAAACAATTGAACAGCTCACAGAGAAACGGACACAGGAACTGGGTGAGCTTGAGATTGAGTTTGAAACCAAGATTGCTGCCATGGAGCAGGCGACGGTAGAGGAGGTAAACCAGTTACGCAGAAACTGGGGTGAGGAAAAGGCACACCTTGAAGGGCAGTTTTCCGCGGAAATTGAACAGCTAAGAGACCTCCCCCTGCACACGCTGCTTACCGAGACCCAGTATCGCGAGCTAAAACAGAACTATGGTGAACTCTTTGAGGCGGGCATGGGGGCCGAGGCAATTCTCAAGATAATCAAGAAGGTAAACCTCTATGAACTGCGTAACGAGCTACTGCAGGAAACCCGCTCTACTTCGGGGCAGCGCCGTAAGAAGGCAAGCAAGCGGCTCCAGGTGGTAGAGGCTTTTCGCCGCAGCGGCAACAAACCAGAGTGGATGGTTCTGACCGTCCTGCCTGTCCTGCCCCCTGACCTCCGACCAACAGTGCAGCTAGATGGCGGCAGGTTTGCTATCAGTGATATTAATGACCTCTACCGCCGGGTTATCAATCGCAATAACCGATTGCACCACTTAATGGAAATAGGGGCACCGGAAATCATTGTCCGCAATGAAAAAAGGATGCTCCAGGAAGCGGTCGATTCCCTTGTCGATAACGGTAAGAGGGGGCAACCCGTCTCTATCAGTGGCAACCACAAATTGAAATCGCTCTCCGATATGCTACGCGGTAAACAGGGGCGCTTTCGACAGAATTTACTGGGCAAACGAGTTGACTACAGCGGGCGCTCTGTCATCGTTATTGGCCCCGAACTCAAACTCCACCAATGCGGCTTACCGAGACGGATTGCCCTGGAGCTTTTTAAGCCCTTCGTTATGCGCCGGCTAATAGAGCAGGGCCTGGCTCACAACATTAAGAGTGCCCGAAGGCAGGTAGAGAAGGCGAAGCCAGAGGTATATGACATACTTGAGGAGCTTATCAAGGAGCGACCGGTACTGCTCAACCGTGCTCCCACCCTGCACCGGCTCAGTATCCAGGCGTTCGAGCCAGTGCTTATTGATGGCAGTGCCATTCAGATCCACCCCCTGGTATGCTCCGCCTTTAATGCCGATTTTGATGGTGACCAGATGGCAGTCCATGTCCCTCTCTCCCGGGCCGCCGTCAAAGGAGCCAGAGAGCTGATGCTCAGCATTCACAATATGCTGCTTCCATCCTGTGGTGAGCCAATAGTAACCCCGACCCTGGACATGGTCCTCGGTTGCTATTACCTGACCACTATCAGACCCAAAGCCAGGGGAGAAGGCAACATCCTGGGTAGTTTCGAAGAAGCAAAGCTCGCCTGTGAGCTGGGTGCTATTGACCTCAGAGCCGAGGTCGAGATCAGGGACCAGGGGAATGGCGGGCAAAGGGTCAAGACCAGTGTCGGCCGTGCTATCTTTAATGAGGCTCTGCCACCGGAGATAGGCTTTTACAACCAGGTAATAGACAAATCAAGCCTGAAAAAAATAGTAACCGATTGCTCCAAGCTGCTGAGTGACGAAGACATGGCAGGGGTAATGGATAAGATTAAAGAACTGGGCTTCCGCTACGCCACCAAATCAGGGGCAACCATTGCCATGAGTGATATCGAGGTTCCCCATGCCAAACAGAAGCTGCTGGAGGAGGCAGAGGAAAGGACCGCCATTATTGAAAGCCAGTACGAAAAAGGGCTAATCACCGAGGACGAAAGGTATAACGGTGTGGTAGGGGTATGGATGGAAACTACCGACCGGGTGGCTGATGCCACCTTTGAGAGCCTTGACCCGCACGGTAGCGTCTACATGATGGCAACATCAGGGGCAAAGGGTAATATAACCCAGATCAGACAGATGGC
>CAZEBT010000166.1:0-2230 GCA_964510485.1 uncultured Dehalococcoidales bacterium
GGTTAATTTCGTCGCGGAGCGCCGAGGCGGCACGCCGGGCGGCTTCGGGGAAGTCCTTTCCCGGTGAGGCATAGATAATTTGCCGCGACGAGTTTATTATTATTCCTCTCCCCTGAGCATTCACGCCGTAACGGACCGCCAGACCCAGGTCTCCTCCCTGGGCACCAACACCCGGTATCAGAATAGTCATGTCAGGGTGGCTCTGCCGAATCAGCTTCAGTTCCTCGGGGTAGGTAGCCCCGACAACCAGCCCCACATTGCCGTTTGTGTTCCACTGGCTGGCTCTGGCGGCTACTATCTCAAAAAGGGGGCGCTCCCCTTTTTCAAACCGGCAGAGGAGAGACTGGAAGTCAGCCGAGCCGGGGTTTGATGTCCGGCAGAGCACCAGTACCCCTTTGTCCCGGTATTCAATGAAGGGTTCAACTGAATCAAAGCCAAGGTAGGGGCTGACGGTTGATGCGTCAAAGCTGAGGGTGTCAAAGATAGCCCTGGCATAGGCTCTGGCGGTGTTGCCGATGTCACCACGCTTGGCATCGGCTATTACCGGGATATCACCGGGAACGTGTTTTACGGTCTGCTTCAGGGCATCCAGACCCTCGTTCCCCAGGGCTTCGTAGAAGGCGAGGTTGGGCTTGTAGGCGCATACTAAATCGGAGGTGGCGTCGATGATTGCCCTGTTGAACTCAAAAATGTCCAGATTTTCCGGCATCCGTTGCGGGTCAGGGTCAAGCCCGATACAGAGCAGGCTCTGGTTTTTCCTGACCGCATTTACCAGCTTCTCAGAGAAATTCATCCGGCACCTCCTTTGCACCAGGATAGAGCCAGGACTACCTGATAATATCAGCCCTGTGAGGCAGCGTCAAGAAGCATCTCTTTTTAATTATTTCCCCCTTCCCCTTTTCAAGGGGAAGGGGGATTAAGGGGGATGGGGTTATACCATAATATTAAATTGACTTCACGGCAGGACTCTACTAATATTAGGTTGAATAGAAAGGGGAAGTGATGACATCAAGGATTGCTTTATTCCCCCCGACTACTGAGGTGAACGAGCAGGGGCACCTTGTCATTGGTGGCTGTGATGCTGTGGAGCTGGCTGCCGAGTTTGGCACGCCCCTGTATCTCTTTGATGAATTTAGCCTGCGCAGTAAGTGCCGAGAATTCAAAGAGGAGTTTGGCAGGCGCTATGCTGATACCACGGTTGCTTACTCATGCAAGGCTTTTATCAACAAGGCTTTACTGCTTCTCATAAATGAAGAGGGGCTGGGCCTGGATGTGGTCTCCGGGGGTGAGCTTGGCATTGCCAAATCGGTTGGCTTTCCATTAGACAGGGTCTATTTCGCCGGCAATAATAAATCACGCGAAGAGCTCGGTATGGGGCTGGAGTGGCGCATCGGGCGCATGGTGGTGGACAATTTCCACGAGCTTGAGGTGCTGGGCGAGATGGCACAGGAGCAGAACTACACGCCGGATATACTGCTGAGGATAACGCCGGGTGTAGACCCGCATACTCACCAGTATATTGCTACCGGTACTATTGATAGCAAGTTCGGGATTCCCATAGCCAGTGCAGAGGAGGCGGTAGCCAGGGCTATGTCCATGCCCGGTGTGAATCTTGTAGGTCTACACTTTCACATCGGTTCGCAGATTACTGAGACTGAGCCGTATCAGGAGTCAGTAAGGTCTATACTCAGCTTTTCGGCTGAAATGAGAGAGAAATGTGGCTTTCAGCTAGGGGAACTGGATATAGGCGGGGGGTTTGCCATTCAGTACACCCTGGATTCTCCAGCCCCGCCGATTTCAGTCTATGCTGAGAAGATAGCCGCCAGCATTGTGGCTGGCTGCCGGGAGCTGAATCTGGAGTCACCGAAACTTATTGTTGAGCCGGGGAGGTCAATAGTCGGGCAGGCCGGGGTGGCGCTGTATACCGTAGGGGTGGTCAAGGACATACCGGGTGTCAGGTGCTACGTCTCGGTAGACGGTGGCATGGCGGACAATATTCGCCCTGCCCTCTACGGTGCCAGGCACGAGGCGGTGGTAGCCAACAAGGTGCTGGAGGAAGAGGCGGGCAGGGTTACTATTGCCGGCAAGTTCTGCGAATCCGGCGACATACTAATCAGGGACATTGGTCTGCCGCCACTAATTGCCGGTGATATTCTGGCGGTGCCGGGTTGTGGTGCCTATTGCCTGACGGAGGCGATGAACTATAACGCCTCATTCAAACCGGCGATTG
>CAZEBT010000167.1:0-2141 GCA_964510485.1 uncultured Dehalococcoidales bacterium
CTCCACAGCAGGCGCTACCTCGGCTACGGCTTCAGCAGGCTTCTCCTCTATCTCCGCGGCAGGCGCTGCCTCGGCTACGGCTTCAACCGGCAGCTCCTCCTCTTCTGCTTCCTTGGGTGCCGGGAGAATATCACCCTTGTATATCCAGACCTTGACGCCAATCCGGCCCATCGTGGTACGCGCCTCAATGAAACCGTAATCAATATCAGCTCTCAGGGTATGCAGGGGCACCTGACCGTCATGCATGGTCACACGGCGGGCTATCTCGGCACCGTCCAATCTACCAGCAACGCTGATTCTCATTCCCTTGGCGCCAGCCTGAATAGTACGGAGCATCGTCTGTTTCATGGTCCTCCGGTAGGCAACCCGCCGCTCCAGCTGTTCGGCTACTGTCCTGGCTACCAGATGGGCATCAAGCTCAGGCTGCTGAACCTCCCTGATATTCAGTTGAACCCTCTTACCAATAAGGCTCTCAAGGCGGAGCCTCATCTCATCCACTCGCTGTCCTCCCCTCCCGATGAGAATGCCTGGCCGGGCAGTATAGATAGTTAACGCCACATTATTTGCCTGGCGGTCAATCTCAACCAGGGAAATCCCGGCCTCCGGATACATTGATTGAACAGCCTTGCGGAGCTTCAGGTCTTCCTGTAAATATTCCATATAGTGCCTGTCGGCATACCACTTGGCATCCCAATCACGTATGACACCAATCCTAAAACCCGTAGGGTGAACTTTGTGTCCCATTAATCCTCCTGCTCGTCGACAATGACTGTAATATGGCTGGACCGTCTCAGGATAGGGCTGACTCGCCTCCGGGCGCTGGCACGATACCTCTTCAGGGTTTGTGCTTCATCAGCATAGATGCCGACAATCTTCAGGTTCTCGGGTGGCATCTGATAGGTGTTCTCAGCACTATTTACCGCTGTTTTTATTGTCTTGGATACAATCAGGGCATTCGGGGAAGGCGCAAACCTGAGTATGGTCAGCGCCTCATCCACCTTCTTGCCACGAACCATATCAACCAGCGGGCGCATCTTTCGAGCTGACACACCGGTGTTCTTGGCTACCGCCCTTACCTGCATTTCATCTCCTGCCCGGATTACTTCCTTCTTCTCTGGACCGTTGTCTCTGCCCTGGCAGAGTGTCCCCGGAAGGTTCGAGTTATAGCAAACTCACCTAACTTATGCCCCACCATATTTTCAGTGATATATATGGGCACATGCCTCCTGCCATCATGCACACCGATGGTAAACCCTACCATCTCAGGCAGGATAGTCGACCAGCGAGCCCAGGTTTTTATCACTGTCTTCTCACCAGAACGACTAACCGCCTCCACCTTCTTCATTAGCTTGGCATCAACTGAGGGGCCCTTTTTGGTCGACCTTGACATCTTACTTAGTCCTCCGGCGCCTAACAATCATTCTATCTGTAGTCTTATTCTTACGTGTCCTATAGCCCAGTGCCGGTTTGCCCCACGGCGTTTTGGGGCCGGGCATACCTATTGGACTCCTGCCTTCCCCACCACCATGAGGGTGGTCACGCGGACTCATAGCTGAACCCCTCACCGTAGGCCTCCAGCCCAGCCAGCGCTTACGACCTGCCTTGCCCAGGTTGATACCCTGGTGCTCAACGTTTCCTACCTGCCCGATAGTAGCCGTGCAACTGCTCCGAATCAGCCGTATCTCGCCGGACGGCAGGCGCACGTGGCAATATTCACCTTCCTTAGACAGTAGCTGAGCCGATGCCCCGGCGCTCCGCACCAGCTGCCCACCCTTACCCTCTTTCAACTCAATATTGTGGATTAGAGTCCCGGTTGGCAGCCGCCTTAACGGCAGGGTATTACCGGGTTTTATCTCGGCATCCTCTCCCGATTTTATGGTATCACCAACGCCGAGTCCCACGGGAGCGAGGATGTAGCGTTTCTCTCCATCCGCATAGTAGATAAGGGCAATACGTGCCGACCGGTTGGGGTCGTATTCAATAGCAGCCACCCTCCCCGGGACGCCAGTCTTGTCCCGCTTGAAGTCGATAATGCGGAGCCTTCGCTTGGCGCCACCACCCTGGTGACGAACCGTTATCCTTCCCTGATTGTTACGACCAGCCCTCTTCTTAAGGGGCAGGAGCAAAGACTTTTCTGGCTT
>CAZEBT010000168.1:0-2119 GCA_964510485.1 uncultured Dehalococcoidales bacterium
GATTATAATAGTAACCTGGTATCTAGCTCTACTGAGTTCAATCAACTATCGCCGGAGGTGTAGCGTGATAGCTTTGTATGTAACCTCTCTGGAAAAGAACACCGGGAAAACAGCGGTTTGTGCTGGGCTGGGTAAGCACCTGCTGAATGACGGCAAGAAGGTGGGCTTTTTTAAGCCGGTTGCCGCCGGTAGCAGGCCTGCGGAGGACATTGACAGCGATGCTGCATTCATGAAAGGGCTTCTCACCCTGGAAGAGCCTCCAGAATCGCTCAGCCCGCTTTTCAGTGATGAGAGCGCTCTGGCGAGCAAGGTCAGGGAAGCCTTCAATAAGGTCTCTGGTGGCAAGGACGTGGTGATTGTCGAGGGTGTAGATGAACAGGGCACGGCATCCGGTGACATGGTTAAATCGCTGGACGCCAGGGCAATCATTGTGGCCGGCTATTCGGAGGAGCTACCGGGAGAGAACCTGATAACCGCCAGTGAGTCCCTGGGTAAAAACCTGCTGGGTGTAGTAATCAACAAGGTGCCGGAGAGCCAGGCTGAACGTGTCTGCGATGAGGCAGCCGGTTCATTCAGTCAGGCAGGGATACGCCTTCTGGGGGTGCTGCCTGAGAACAGGGTCCTAGCCAGCTTTACCGTAGGTGAGCTGGCTGAGACTATCCAGGGAGAGATACTGAATAACACCGAGAAGTCGGCAGAACCGGTCGAGAACATCATGCTGGGAGCACTCTGCGTTGACCCCGGCCCGGTATACTTTGGTCGCAAGCCGAACAAGGTGGCGGTACTCAGGAGTGAGCGTGCCGATATGCAAATGGCGGCCCTTGAGACCTCAATGCGAGCCCTGGTTATCAGCGGTAACACGCCCCTAATCCCGTCGGTCCGCAACCAGGCGGAGGATAAAGAAGTACCCATCATCCTGACCGGTGAAGATGTCAGCAGCATAGTGACCAGCATTGAAGATATCCTGGCCAAGACCAGATTTAACCAGGAGAGCAAGGTACCAAAACTCACTGAAATCATGGAGCAGCACTTCGACTTTCAGACGGTATATAAAGGCCTGGGTTTAGCCAGCTAGAGAAAGCCGATTATTTATAAGGACCTCTATTAGCCCCATTCTCTAACTCCTCCCCTTCACAGGAGAGGGGGGAACGCAAGAAGGGTTCATGCTGCTCGCACATGCCCGGTAGAACTGACAGCAGGGTAAGCCCTTTTCCCTGAATATGCAGTCTCCAGCTAATTGACGGGAAATAGAAGGATGGACAAGGTACTTTCGAGTCCGGAAGAGGCAATCGCCGACATCACTGACGGGAGCACCATCATGTTTGGTGGGTTCGGGGTAAGCGGTATCCCGTTTACCCTCATCAGGGCATTGCGCCAGAAGGGGACAAGGAATATCACCGCAATAATCAATAGCGCCGGCGGCAGGCTGGCAGATTTAGACCTGTCGGTCCTGGTCAAGAACAGGCAAATAAAGAAGGTGATAGCCTCATATCCTGTCTACCCCTGGACTGTGAGTGTCTTTGAGCAGCAATACCTGAAGGGAGAGGTTGAACTCGAGATGACCCCGCAGGGGACGCTTGTTGAGAGGATTCGAGCTGGTGGAGCCGGCATCGCCGGTTTCTACACCCCCACCGGAGTGGGGACGGTTGTTGAGAAGGGGAAGGAGAAGAGAACCTTTAACGGCAGAGAATATCTACTTGAGCTAGCCCTCAGAGCCGATTTCGCCCTGATCAAAGCACACAGAGCTGACAGAAGGGGGAACCTGACCTATCACATGGCTGCCCGAAATTTCAATCCGGTGATGGCGACAGCCGCCGAGATTACAATCGCCGAGGTTGATGAGATTGTGGAAGCCGGCGAACTGGACCCTGAGACTATTATCACACCGGGTATCTATGTGAACCGAATAGTAAAGGGAGAAAGATATGAAGTCAGGTTTGAGTAGAGAGTTAATTGCGCTGAGGGTAGCTAAAGAGCTTAGAGATGGATATTACGTAAACCTCGGCATCGGTCTACCAACCCTGGTATCAAGCTTTGTCCCCGAAGGAATAGACGTTACATTCCACTCTGAGAATGGCATCCTGGGCTTCAGCCGCATAGCCAGTGAGGAAGAAATAGA
>CAZEBT010000169.1:0-2084 GCA_964510485.1 uncultured Dehalococcoidales bacterium
CACAAGTGACGGTATTCCCCGTGGATAGGCATAAAGAATTTTGGTTTGACTATGTTCAGCAGTAGTTTTAGCTCCTCCTGGCTGCCATGCCCGTGTACATGTACCTGGGCTATCCCCTGATACAGTACCTGGGCTCCCTGTTTGAAGAGGTTGTCAAGGGTTCTGGAGATTAGCGCTTCGTTACCCGGTACCGGTGTTGCTGAGATAGCTACCGTATCTCCAGGGATTATGTGGAGCTGGCGGTGGTCGCGGTTAGCCATACGTACCAGGGCTGAGGTAGGCTCCCCCTGACTTCCAGTAGTCACGAAGGCAATCTTGTTGTGGGGCATGCCCTTCAACTGGTCAAGGCGCCCCAGTATCCCATCGGGGGCTTTGAGGTAACCCAGTTCCAGTGCCATGCGGACAATATTGCTCATGTTGCGCCCGACAACAAAGACGCGACGTCCGTACTTGGCTGCTGAGTCTATAACCTGCTGAATACGGGAAACCAGTGATGAGAAGGTGGTTATGATTACTCTACCCGGTGCCTCAGCCATGATGTGGTCCAGGGCTTCACCAACCACCTTTTCCGATGGGGTGTAACCGGGTAGTTCAGCATAGGTGGAATCGGAGAGGAGGAGCAAGACCCCCTGCCTTCCGAGCTGGGCTAGCTGCGATAGGTCGGTTGGCTTGCCACTAATCGGCGTGTAGTCAATCTTAAAATCTCCACTATGAACTACTATGCCAACCGGTGTCCGTATGATTAGACCTACTGAGTCGGGTATACTGTGGCAGACAGGGAAGAACTCCACGCTGAATTTCCCTAGTGAAATCTTGCCATCGGGTGGCACCACTCTGAGGTCGGCTCCGGCAAGCGCCTTTCGCTCCTTGAGCTTAACTGAGATAAGACCGTTGGTAAGTTTGGTGGAGTAGACAGGTACGTTAAGCTGAGGCAGCAGATAGGGTAAGGCACCAACATGGTCCTCATGGCCGTGGGTAATTACTATACCTCTTATCATTTCGCGCTTTTCCAGCAGGTAGCTGATGTCCGGTATTACCAGGTCTACCCCCAGCATTTCCTCCTCGGGGAACATAAGCCCGGCGTCAATAACGATGATGTCATCTTCATATTCCATGACCATCATGTTTTTACCGATTTCACTTAGCCCACCGAGGGGTATTATCCTCAATTTCGGGTTAGTCATAATATCAAACCTCAAACATCTTTAATTGTTGTACTTCTGGCTCGGCTTCGGCGATGCCTTCTGTCCGCGCCAGCAGTGACGGAATCTTGAGCATGTCGGCTTCAATTATCTGGCGCAAGCTCTGCTGGTGAAGAGCTGCGGCCGGGTGATACATGGCGTAATATATGATTTCACCCTGCCTTTGAGCTGTGCCGTGGATTTTGCTTATACTTTTACCCGGGAAGAACATTGCCATTGAGTAGCGTCCCAGGGTTACGATTAGCCTGGGGCTAATCAGGTCAATCTGCCGGTTCAACCACATGCGGCAGTTAGCTATTTCCACAGGTAGGGGGTCGCGATTTTCTGGCGGGCGGCATTTGATTACATTAGCGATATAGACCTGCTGACGGTTTAGATTGATGGAGCTTAGCAGCTGGTCCAGGTACTGTCCCGCCGGACCTACGAAGGGGCGTCCCTGCTGGTCTTCATGCCAGCCTGGTGCCTCTCCGATAAAGAGTATATTAGCGTCCTCCGCTCCCTCACCGGGCACCACTCTATTCCGGGTTCTGGCTATTTCACACTGCCGGCAGCGTGCAATTTCTTCATATAGCTCAGTCAGTGCTGACATAACATCTTGCCAACCCACACAGGAAGGTCAAATAGACCAACCTTTTGGCTATGATAGCATGACGACCATGTGAAGTCAATCGGTTAGTAATATGGTCACCGCCTTTCCGGCTACTGGAGACCCACCGGCAGTCCTGCCTGTCATTGACACCACAGGGGCGGCGTTGTAGACTTCATTAGGGGAGGAGAAATGAGTTTTTTAGGTAAAAATGATCCGGAAATGAGTCGTATATTTGATCTGGAGAGGAGGCGGCAGAGGGAAACTATCAACCTCATCGCCTCCGAAAATTATGC
>CAZEBT010000170.1:0-2076 GCA_964510485.1 uncultured Dehalococcoidales bacterium
ATTGCTGCCTTCAGATTGAGGACGGGAATGGCTATCGGGTTGAAGGTAACCCTGCGGAAGAAGCGTATGTATGACTTCGTTGAAAGGCTGATAAACATTGTCCTGCCCCGTATCCGTGAGTTTCGCGGTGTATCCAGAGATTCCTTTGACGGACGGGGCAACTACACGCTCGGGCTAAGGGAACAAACCGTCTTCCCGGAAATAGACTATGATAAAATAGATAAAATACGGGGGCTGGAAGTAACAATCGTCACGACTGCCAGAACAGACGAAGAAGGCAGGCATCTGCTGGAGCTTTTAGGTATGCCCTTCAGCAGGGATTAAGTGGAGATAGATGGCTAAAAAATCAGAGATTGCCAAGTGGAGACGCACTCCCAAATACAAGGTCCAGTTTCATAACCGGTGTCAACTGTGCGGACGGCCTCGCGCCTATATGCGTAAGTTCGGGCTGTGCCGTATCTGCTTCCGTGAACTGGCCCTGACTGGTAAGATACCGGGAGTGAGAAAGTCAAGCTGGTAAACAGGGATATTATAGTGAAAGGGGTTCAGGGTGACTGTTACTGACCCAATAGCAGATATGCTAACCAGGATACGCAATGCCATTATGGTGAGGCATGACTCGGTGTTGATACCGGCCTCAAGGATGAAGCTGGCTATCAGCAAAATCCTCAAGGAGGAGGGCTTTATCGATGATTATGAGGTGGTTAGAGGTAAGCCACAGCGAGTCATCAAGGTCCACCTCAAGTACAGGGATAGGAACCAGCCAATCCTTACTGGACTGGAGAGGGTAAGTAAGCCCGGACTAAGGGTATATGCTCAGAAGAAAGAAATCCCTCGCGTCTACGGTGGTCTGGGGATTACCATCCTTTCTACAGCCGAGGGGGTGATGACCGGGCACCAGGCCTGGCGCCGGGGGATTGGTGGTGAATTACTGTGCTATATCTGGTAACCAAATACAGGAGCAGGGCGCATGTCTAGAGTGGGGCAGAAGCCGATAGTCGTGCCACCGGGTGTGTCGGTGAATATTGAAGAGAACGAGGTCACTGTAAGCGGACCCAAGGGGGAGCTTCAGCAGCGTTTCCATACCGATATGTCTATTACCCGGAGCGATGACAGCCTGGTAGTATCACGCCCCAGCGACGGACGGGAGCACCGTGCCATGCACGGGCTGACGCGGACTCTCCTGGCTAATATGGTGGAAGGGGTAACCAATGGCTTTGAGAAAAGCCTGGAAATGGTAGGCGTTGGCTATCGCGCCCAAAAAGTGGGGGATAATCTGGTACTCAATATCGGATTTTCACACCCTGTGGAGGTAACCCCGTTGCCGGGCATAACACTGTCGGTAGAGGGGGCTAATCGTATGAAGGTTAGCGGGATTAATAAGGAAGTGGTCGGCGAGATGGCAGCCAGAATACGAGCTATCCGTCCGCCTGATGCCTACAAGGGTAAAGGCATCAGGTACGCCGGGGAGATGGTGCGTCTTAAGGCTGGCAAGGCAGGCAAGGCTATAGGGAGAGTTTAAATGGTAAAGGACACGCGAAGGGTAGCCCGCCATAGAAGACACTCCCGTGTCAGGGCCAAGGTACAGGGCATTGGTTCCAGACCCCGTCTGTGTGTTTTTCGTAGCCTGAACCATATCTATGCTCAGGTTATTGACGATACAGCCGGGCATACGCTGGTCTCAGCTTCAACTCTCGACCCGGAAATAAAGAAAGAGACAGACAGCAAGACGAAAACCGTCATGTCCCAGCTTGTCGGTTCTCTGGTAGCCAAGCGAGCGCTGAGCAAAGGGGTAAACCAGGTAGCCTTTGACCGTGGTGGATACAAGTATCACGGCAGGGTGAAAGCCCTTGGTGACGCGGCTCGCCAGGAAGGACTAAAGTTTTAGGGGGATAATTTTAAAGTAGATGAACGGACCGCTGAGCAAGATAGACCCGACAGACCTGCCACTCAATGATAAGCTGGTCTACGTGAACCGTGTAGCCAAGGTGATGAAAGGCGGGAAACGCCTCAGCTTCAGTGCCCTGGTAGTCACCGGGGACGGCAACGGTCACGTAGGCATTGGCCTGGGTAAGG
>CAZEBT010000171.1:0-2074 GCA_964510485.1 uncultured Dehalococcoidales bacterium
TTTATCCCCGTCTGCACCGGGGTATCTACGGACTTCCGCTGGGTAACATTGGGGGCAACCCGCTCCAGAGCACGGGTCTTCTCCACCTTGACCGCCCCCTTCCCATCCAGGGGCCGTCCCAGAGGGTCAACCACCCGCCCGATAAGGGCTTCACCCACCGGCACTTCGGCAATCCGCCCCGTGCACTGCACCTCATCCCCCTCCTTAATTGCCGCATACTCACCAAGTATGATAGCCGCCACACTGTCCTCCTCCAGGTTCATGGCAATCCCCATAATATCGTTGGGAAACTGCAGCAGCTCGTTGTACCTGGCTGCTGCCAGCCCCTGAATTCTGACAATGCCGTCACCAATCTCAACCACGGCACCCACATCCACCATACTCAGTGTCGTACCAAATTCCTTAATCTCCTGCCTGATAGCAGAAGCAATATCTCTCCCCCTTGTTGTCATCTAAGCTACCTCTCCTCTACTCATTAAAAGACTTCCCCCCGATTACCTCCCTCCCCTGCCCATCTCCTTCCTCAGAGCCGCCAGCTTGCTCCGGATGCTGCCGTCAATCAGCTTATCGCCAACCCTGATTACTATTCCACCTATCAAGCCCGTATCCACACTGGGCTTGAGCATTACCGGTTTGCCCACTATATCCGTAATACGCTGGGCTATCCTCAGCCTGTCCTTATCATCAAGAGGAACAGCCGTCGTAACCTCAGCAACCTCAACCCCCTCAACCCCACGGTAGTTATCCAGTAACCGCTGGTACTCATCAGCAATATCAGCTATCATTCCCAGCCTGCCCTTAGCCGCCAGAAGAGACACCAGCTTCAGCGCCATGGGGTTCAACTCGCCCAGTCTCTCCGATAGCACCGCAGCCTTTTCATCAAAATTAACCTCAGGGCTGGCGAGCAACGTAAAAATTGCCTCATCCCTGACCAGACTGGCAATCTTTCTCAGGTCTGTCTGCCACCTGTTCAGTTCCTGCGCCTCCAGCGCCATTCTGAACACCGTCTGCGAATAACGTCTGGCATAAACGCTATCTGCCATTATTATCTCCCAAAATACCTCAGCCTAATCCTTTTTCAGAGTCGTGCTTTCATCCAGCACCTTATCAATGAGCCGGCGGTGTGCTTCCTTATCCAGCGATTGCTCAATCACCCTCTCTGCCGCCTCTATCGTCAGGTCAGTAAACTCCTTACGCAGCCCCTCAATCGCCTCGTCCCGTTCTCGCTCAATCTCAAGGCGCGCCTTTTCAATGAGGGCAGCACCTTCTTGCCTGGCATCCTGCTGTACTCTCTGCCTCGCCTCCTCCCCGGTCCGCATCGCCCGGGCAATTACCTCTTGCCCCTGCTTGCCAGCGGTCTCCATCTGCTTCTTGACCTCTTCCTCAGCATGCTCAGCCTGCTCCTTGATAACCTCCGTCTGCTCCATGCTCTCCCTAATCCTCCTGGAACGCTCATCAAACATCCTCATAATAGGCTTATAGGCAACCAGATAGAGCAGCCCCAGCAGGATAAGGAAATTTATAACCTGTGCCAGCAGTGTTGGCAAATTAATACCTAGCCCTTCCACAATATCTCCTCCTGCCTGACAATATTAGGCCACAAAAATAAGAACTACCGCCACCACCAGAGCATAAATGGCTACCGCCTCAGCAAAAGCAATAGCCAGTATCATGTTCGTCATTATTGGTCCCCTGGCTTCAGGATTGCGGCCCAGCGCCTGCATGGCACCTGCTCCCAGAATACCAATTCCTATTCCGGGCCCGATAGCTCCCAGACCCATCGCCAACCCCGCCGCCAACACCCTCATTGCTTCTGCATCCATTCTTCACCCTCCTTCAGGTACTTATATAGGTCAATCTATACTAACAACCTCATCAATGCGCCTCCTCCTCGTGAGGAGCGACCGCAACCGTGGCAAATACCAGTGTCAGCCCTCCAAATATAAGAGCCTGGACAAATCCAACCAGCAGCTCAAGCCCGTAAAATGGAATAGCCAGTAGCCACGGGGCAAGGAATAACATCATCAGTATCAGTATCTCGCCCCCTATCATGTTCCCGAAAAGACGGAAGGTA
>CAZEBT010000172.1:0-2056 GCA_964510485.1 uncultured Dehalococcoidales bacterium
TATTGGTCATTGACTGGTATGCCTGATTATCAATATAAGCCCAGGTAGCATAGACACCGTCTGCTGGCAGTGCCTGTTTGGGGTCTATGTCCAGATTGGCGGTAGGATACCCCACCAGCTCTGAGCCCCGACCTGCCCCGGTAATTACCCTTCCCTGGAGGCTAAAAGAGCGGCCCAGCAGGTTAAGCACCCTTTTTATATCGCCGTCAGCCAGGGCATCCCTGATAGCGGTACTGCTGACCACCTCACCGTTAAACGTTATCGGGGGTATCACGGTAACACTGAAGCCCAGCTCCTGTCCCAATACGCGCAGGGCATCGGTGTTGCCCTCCCTGTTTTGGCCTAGAGCGAAGTCGGGACCAACAACCATGCCGCGCATCCTGAGGTACTTCTTCAGCAGGCTGACGAACTGGCGGGCGCTGAGCTGAGCCACCTCATGGTTGAAGGACAGGGGAATGACGGTATCGGCGCCTTCTCTCTTAAGGAGGGCAATCCTCTCAGCAAGACTGGTCAGGAATGGTAGCCGGGTCCGGTGCGAAACTACCTCCCGGGGGTGCTGCCTGAAGGTTATTACCCCGCTAAGCAGGTCCTCTCGCCCGGCACGCTCCACCATCTGTGAAATCAGGTATTTATGCCCGGTGTGAACGCCATCAAAGACACCAATAGCTAGGAGCATATCTTGCCTGGGTGATAACTGGGCAAGCTCTTCCTCTACCTGCATAGCTCTTTCCCCTGGCAGGGCTACCGGAAATAGGGTATGGGGTAGCCAGCAAACATATTAAGAAGGAGTTCAATTGAACTCCGGTACTTGCCTCATGACTGGGATTGTTTTAATAGTAACACAAGCCTATTTAGGCGTCAACTTCGTGAGTATACTCCCTTGCCGGTCATTCTGAGCGCAGCGAATAATCTAGCCCCCATCTGTCAATGCCAGCCCACACACAGGTTTTATTGAGCGCCTGGTTCTGTGCTATACTCGGGATTAAGCCAGCGTAGCTCAGGGGTAGAGCAGCGGTTTCGTAAACCGCTTGTCGAGGGTTCGAATCCCCCCGCTGGCTCCACCTATATCTGGCAGTCAGGCCGGCATCAATACGAGGAAAACCAGTGAAGCAGATTTACTCTTCTACTTCCTGAACTGTGTGTCTGTTTGGACGGGGCTTCCTCTGATTATATCGAGTAACCCGGCTATGTTTCCCGCTGCCCTCAAGCCCTCACACAGGCTCCGCTTCCAGACACTGGCCAGAACAAGCATCAGTGCCTGCCCAAGCGTTGCCCAGTAGAATAGCGGGAGTGAAAGCCGGGCATGCTTCCTTACGAAGTGATACCGCTGCTGTACCACCATCCTTCCGTGGGCATAGCACATCCTCAGTTTAAAGGGAGGGGGCAGGTGTTGAACCCTGGCACCCTGCAGCACCACCAGCCTGTATTTCTTGCCCACAGTAAAGCTGAAGTCAATGTCCTCAACATAGGCCCAGCCCAGAAACCACTCATCATACTTGAATTCCTGGAAAATCTGTCTCCGCCAGGCTGTTGCCCCTCCGCAGAGCCAGTCGGTGCAGGTGTCTTTCAGCACCGGCGACAACGTCGTGTTAAATCCAGACCTGAGGACTGCCCCTCCCCGGCCATCATAAAAGCAGAACAGCCTGCCCAGAAGCCTGCCGAACAGGCTTGTCGTGCCCAGGTTAGTAATGTTAAAGGAGCTGCCACCTACATCATCGGGACACTGCTCCCAGAAGCGGAGCATTGCCTCGACGGCATCTCTCTCCATGACAATATCGTCGTCCAGGTAACCGACCAGCGTGATGCCCTCATCAACCGCTTTTATCCCCTCGTTTCTCTGCCTGGTCAGGGATGGGGGGAAGACCCTTATACAGGAGACGCCGGGTGTAATGAAGTGTTTTATCTCCGGCTCAACGGGCCGGTCACTGCCGTCTACTATAATTACCTGGTCGGCAGGGACCGTCTGCTCCTGAAGGCTCCGTAGCAGGTTTGACAGGAGGTCGGGGCGGTTTCTGGTGGGGACGATGAAAGCAATCCTGTGTCGGAATTTAGCCAT
>CAZEBT010000173.1:0-2033 GCA_964510485.1 uncultured Dehalococcoidales bacterium
CAGCCGGGTGTAGCTGGGATAAGACTGGAATTAACATAATAGAAATGGGGGAACCGATGCAACTTGACGATGTAACCATATCCAGAGCAATAGCCGGAAATTTCGCCACTGAATTCCAGCGAGCGATGGACGTTGAGGTGGCGATAGGTGGTGCCGGCCCAGCCGGTATGACCGCAGCTTACTACCTGGCGAAACAGGGAGTAAATACAGTCATTTTTGAGAGAAGCCTTCGTCCTGGTGGCGGCATGCCCGGTGGGGGGATGATGTTCAACACTATTGTAGTCCAGGAAGAGGGCAAGGAGATACTCGACGAGTTTGAGGTCAGGACTACTGAGTACGAAAAGAACTACTATACTGCCGATTCTGTAGAGGCATCGGTGGCTATCTGCCTCAAGGCTATCCAGGCTGGAACCAAGATATTCAACCTGGTGAGCATTGAGGATGTAATGATTCGTGAGAACAACCGGATAACCGGGCTGGTACTGAACTGGAGTGCCGTTACTCTGGCTGGATTGCATGTTGACCCCCTGTCCATAAGGTCAAAGGTGGTGATAGACGCTACCGGTCACGCCAGCGAAGTCTGCCATATCGTGGTGGACAAGCTTGGCGGCAAGCTGAGGACAGAGGGTGGAGGGGTAATGGGGGAGAAGTCAATGTGGGCTGAAGTGGCCGAGAGCCTGATAGTGGAGAACACCAGGGAGGTTTATCCCGGCTTGATTGTTGCCGGTATGGCTGCCAATGCCGTGTGTGGTGCCCCCAGGATGGGTCCCATCTTCGGGGGGATGCTGCTCTCGGGGAAGCGTGCCGCCGAGGTTGCCATCGGGATTCTCCAGCAGCTAAGGGTGCCCTAGCCAGTGTTTCTAGGGCGGACAGCAAAGCGTGTAATGCGGTGAGGCGTTAGCCTCACCGCTTTTTTTAATTATCCCTCGCCTAAAGATGAAAATAGTGATAAGCTAGTATACAGGTTGCATAACGGAGCGGGGACTGAAATTGTACGATGTAGCGGTTATTGGCGGCGGGCCGACCGGTAGCCGGGTGGCTTACAGGCTGGCCGGGATGGGGTACGGGGTGGTGGTGGTCGAGCAGAAGGACAGGCTGGAGGAGCCGGTCTGCTGTGCCGGCATTATCAGTCGTGAGTGCGTTGAGTCATTTGATATTGATGAGAGTATTATTTACCGGTGGGCAAACAGCGCCCGACTTTTTTCTCCTGCGGGGAAGATGCTCAGGGTTTACCGGGACGAACCCCAGGCTGCTATCGTGGACCGGACCGCCCTTAATATGGCTTTAGCCAGCCGTGCCCGGGGTGAGGGAGTGGAATATGTCTTGAGCAGCCGGGTAAGGAGTGTCCAGGTCGGCGATGACCGGGTCAGAATTGAGGTAGCTCGTCAGGGGGAGAAATCTGTATTTGAAGCCAGGGCGGCGGTTATTGCCAGCGGCTTCAGACCGAGATTTACCGCCGAGCTAGGATTTGGTACGGTCAGCGATTTTGTAATGGGGGCACAGGCTGAGGTTGAAACGGCAGGCATAGACGAGGTAGAGGTCTATTGCGGTCAGGAGATAGCCCCCGCCTTTTTCGGGTGGCTGGTGCCAACCTCGCCGCACAGGGCGCTGGTGGGGCTGCTGTCCCGGCGTACCCCCGTACCTTACCTTAAGAAGCTGGTGGCGTCCCTGATAGCCGGGGGGAAAACAGGCTCAGGTGAGTTTGAGGCAAGGATTGGTGGTGTTTCATTAAGGCCTTTGCCCAGGACCTATGGTGACCGGATGCTGGTGGTGGGGACTGCCGCCGGGCAGGTAAAGCCGACCACTGGCGGTGGCATCTATTTTGGTCTGCTCTGTGCCGATATTGCCGCCAGTAATCTGGGGCGAGCCCTGGAAGCTGATGACCTGTCTGCCGGGAGCCTGGCTGGCTACGAGCGTGACTGGAAGAGGAAGCTGTGGCACGAGCTGAAGACCGGTTACCGGGCGCGCAGACTCTATGAGCGGCTCAGTGACCGGCAGGTTGACAGGATATTTGACATAATAAAATCCAGCGG
>CAZEBT010000174.1:0-1997 GCA_964510485.1 uncultured Dehalococcoidales bacterium
ACCACCACCAATCGGTGTTATACTTTTACGTAAAATGCGGTCTGGAGGGAGAGATTGCCTGTGAAGAGAGCTGATGGTCGTGCCTATGATGAGTTGCGGCCGGTGCGAATAGTCCCCGGCTTCCAGGTCTTTGCTGAGGGCTCGGTACTGATTGAACTGGGACAGACCCGGGTGCTGTGCGCGGTAAGTGTAGAGGAGAGAGTGCCGGGATTTCTCAGAGGAAGGGGTACTGGCTGGATTACTGCTGAGTACTCTATGTTGCCCCGTGCCACTATTACCCGTACCCCTCGCGATTCGTCACGGGGGAGGATTGCCGGGAGGAGTCAGGAGATTCAGCGGTTTATCGGGCGCTCGATGCGGGCAGTAGCCGACCTGGCTGCGCTGGGGGAGAGGACCCTTATCGTAGATTGTGACGTGCTGCAGGCTGATGGCGGTACCAGAACGGCTGCCATTACCGGCGCCTATGTTGCCCTCTATAGAGCAATGGAGACCCTGGCCAATATGGGGGTAATATCATCGGTGCCCTTAGATTGTGCCGTGGCGGCTACCAGTGTTGGCGTGGTTCATAGCTACAGGCTGTTAGACCTGTGCTACGATGAAGATTGCGATGCCGAGGTTGACTTTAATGTGGTGATGACCAGCCACGGCGAGTTTGTTGAGATTCAGGGTGCGGCTGAGAGCAAGCCCTTTACCAGGGAGACCGTCGATTTCGTTCTCTCGCTGGCTGAAAAGGGTATCAGGGAATTATTTGAGGCTCAACAGGCAGCCCTGGAGGCATCGAGGTCAAGGTAGAGATTTATTCAGGCTCTTACCTGCCCGCTGCCGAAGATAATCCATTTATAGGTGGTCAGTTCCCTTAACCCTATCGGCCCCCGGGCATGCATCTTCTGTGTGCTGATGGCGACCTCGGCTCCCAGGCCGAATTGACCCCCATCGGTGAAGCGGGTGCTGGCATTGACATAGACACAGGAAGCATCCACTTCATTAAGGAAGCGAGTGGCAGCGCTGTAGTCCTCGGTGACAATAGCCTCATCTGCTCCTGAGCCGTAGCGCTCAATATGCTCCAGTGCCTCGTCCAGGGAATCAACTACCTTAACCGCCGCCACCAGTGCCAGAAACTCCTTGCCCCAGTCATCGTCTGTAGCCGGCGCCAGCTTTAGGGAAGAGTCCTTTTTTAGAATGGACATGGCTCGCTCATCACAGTGCATCTCTACCCCCGCTTTAGCCCACTCAGCCGCCACCGGGGGCAGGCAGCGCCGGGCAATATCAGTATGAACCAGCAGGGTGTCCAGGGCATTGCACACTGAAGGGCGCTGCACCTTGGCGTTAAAGGTGATAGCCACAGCCTTAGCCACGTCGGCGCTCTGGTCAACGTAGGTGTGGCAGACACTGACACCGGCGCCGATTACCGGCATGGAGGCGTTTTCCCTGACAAAATCTATCAGCTCGGCTCCACCCCGGGGGATAAACAGGTCAATACTTTCGTTCATCTTGAGCAGGTGGCTGACCAGGGCACGGTCGGTGTTCTCAATGAACTGCACTGCGCCTTCAGGTACTCCAGCCCTGGTGACGGCACCCTGAACAGTCCTGGCCAGTGCGCTATTGGAGTGTATCGCTTCCTTGCCACCCCTGAGGATGACGGCATTACCGGACTTCAGGCAGAGGACAGAGATATCTACGGTAACATTGGGTCGGCTCTCATACATAGTGCCGATTACACCGAAGGGAACCCGTTTTTTACTGAGTAGCAGGCTGTTGGGCAGTGTACGCCCATCAAAGACCTCACCCACCGGGTCGGGTAGAGCGGCTACTGCCAGCACATCATGGGCTATACCCTCAAGCCGGCCGGGAGAGAGTGTTAATCGTTCCAGCATAGCCTCATTCATCCCTGATGCCCTGGCTTCCCGGATGTCAATCTCATTGGCGGCGAGTATTTCATCCTTTTTAGCCAGCAGGTCAGCGGAGATATTGCGCAGAGCCTGGTTCTTTACCTCGGA
>CAZEBT010000175.1:0-1987 GCA_964510485.1 uncultured Dehalococcoidales bacterium
TCGGTCTTTTCTTTGCCCTGCCTGCCTGATGATATTCCACAAAGCCTTTCCAGTAGGCAGTGATGTTGCCGGCATTACCTACCGGGATAAAGAGATAATCGGGCGCCTCGCCCAGGGCATCTATGATTTCGAAGGAAGCTGTTTTTTGCCCCTCTATTCGGTTAGGATTGAGCGAGTTCACCAGAGTAACCGGGTGTTTCTCGGTAAGGCTTCGCACCAGGTTGAGGGCTTGGTCGAAATTTCCGTCTATTGCCAGTATTCTGGCACCATAGATAATTGCCTGTGCCAGCTTACCGAGGGCAATCTTGCCTTCGGGTACAATAATAATGGCGGTCAGCCCAAAGCAAGCAGCGTAGGCGGCAGCCGAAGCACTGGTATTGCCGGTTGAGGCGCACATTATAGCCCGGTTACCGGCTTCCACCGCTTTCGCTACCGCTACCACCATACCCCTGTCCTTGAAGGAGCCGGTAGGGTTGCACCCCTCCAGCTTAAAGTATAGTTCCGCACAGCCAATTTCCTTCTCAAGTTCACTGCATCTAACCAGGGGAGTATCTCCCTCTCCTAGCGAGAGGAGGGGTGTTTTGGGCGTAACCGGCAGAAGGTCTCTATACCTGGCTAAAACTCCGGGTTTCATTGTCCTCCCCTGTGAACGGATTATCAGAAGGGATTAGAAGCAGCAGGGCATTTCCAGGTCAAACTCAATATATCTGCAATTATTATATATTATACCAGAAAATGAAAAGATTTCGCGTTGTCTGGTGTTTCTACTATTTATAATGCAAAAGCGCTATCTTTTCAAGCGTATTGTTGACCTTCTCACGGGAAGTTTGTTATTATACAGTGCGGGTTTATAATGGAAGGGATAGAAGGGGTCTTTTCTATTCGAGCCTGTAAGGCTGGGTTCTAATAATTTATTAAAGAGAGGAGTAAGCATGGATTTTACCTTCACTGAGGAGCAGGAAAAGCTGAGAAAAGAAGTCCACGATTTCTTCGCTAACGAGTTGCCTTCCGATTACCCATCGGCTACTTCGGGACGAAGGTCACCAACTCAAGGGCAGACCGATTTCTGGATGGAGCTACAGAGGAGAGCCGGAGTGAAAGGCTATCTGGCTCCCGGCTGGTCCAAAGAAAGTGGCGGTCTGGGCTTGAGTGACATGGAGCAGGGGGTGGTAATGGAGGAGACCGGTTACTGGGGAGTGTTATGGCCCAATTCCCTGGGGCTACGGGTATGTGGGCCTCCTCTGCACGTCTTCGGCACCGAGGAGCAGAAGAGGAGGTTCCTGCCGCCAATAGCCAGGGGTGAGGTGATATGGTATGAGGCCTTCACCGAGCCTGACGCTGGCTCTGATGAAGCTAATGTATCGCTCAAGGTTACCAAGGATGGTGACGACTATGTCCTGAACGGTCAGAAGCATTTCATGACTGCCCCGGGACCGGCGGACTTCCTCTATACCCTGGCTCGTACTGAGGATAGCATCCCCAAGCATAGAGGCATCAGCCTGTTCTTGATTCCGGCGCATGCCCCCGGTATAAGCTACCGCCCGCTGCCAACCATGGGTAATTTCACCGTAGAGATTTTCTTCGACGATGTGAGGGTGCCCAAGGATGCCCTTCTCGGCGAGTTGAACCGGGGATTCTATCATGCCATGGTCACCTTTGAGTTTGAAAGGACCAATACTGGCGGTGCTGCCAGTGCCAAGCGGAATCTGGAGGAGCTTGTTCAGTTCTGTAAAAAGGAGAGGCGGAACGGGAAGCCTCTTATAGAGGACCCCAAGATTCGTGACCTCCTGGCGGACCGGGCTATTGACCAGCAGAGAAACTGGCTTGGCGGCTGGTTTGATTCGTGGCATTTCAGCCAGCGGGAAAAGCTGGGTTCGCCACCTCCCAGTACACCGGCTATGCAGAGTAGAAGGTATTCTGACGCCCGAGCCAAGGCACTAACGGATAGCTTGGGGCTCTACGGTCAGCTTCGGCGTACCTCAAAATA
>CAZEBT010000176.1:0-1912 GCA_964510485.1 uncultured Dehalococcoidales bacterium
CTTCAATTAAGCATCAAAAGGCAGTGAGTGATGCCAGGCGTGGTCAGCTTTTCACCAAGTTGACCCGTGAGATTATCGTGGCGGTGCGTAAGGGAGGAGGCACTCCCGATACAAATTCCGCCCTGCGACTGGCGATACAGAGGGCACGTGATAGCAGTATGCCTTCAGAGAATATAGAGCGGGCTATGAAGAGGGGCAGTGGCGCGATGGAGGGGGCTAGCCTGGTGGAGATGGTTCTTGAGGGATACGGGCCCGGTGGGGCGGCAATTCTGGTGCAGGCCCTGAGTGATAACCGTAATCGGACTCTCCAGAACATTCGCAATCTATTCTCCCGCGGTGGCGGCAACCTGGGGGAGAGTGGTTCCGTAGCCTGGCTTTTTGACCCGAAAGGGGTAATTACCATAAAGACCAATGAGCTGGATACCGAGGAACTGGCGCTACAGGCTATTGATGCCGGTGCTGAGGATGTTTCTATAGAAAGCGACTACGTGGAGATTTACACCAGGCCCGAGGAGCTTGAGGCCGTTAGAGCCGGGCTGGAGGGGCAGGACATACCCGTAGATTCGGCGGAGCTATCCATGATACCCAAGACTGCGCTTGAGCTTGATGAGAAGTCGGCGCTACAGATACTGAAGCTTATGGGTAAGCTGGAGGAGCTGGATGAGGTGCGGAACGTGTCCTGCAATGTCAACTTTGCCGATTCTGTTCTGGAGAAGTATCAGGGGCAGTATTAGGGGTACTCCATAGTCCTGCCTTTTTTGATTATTTGTCTGGTGGCACTATCACCCCCGAAAGGGGAAAGGCATAGGTTTTGGGCGGAATCCGTTCGCACTTTCTATAACGGACAGGTTGAGTTTGGTGATGAAGGTTCTGGGTATTGACCCGGGCACAGTTATTATGGGCTACGGGGTGATAGAGAGCACAGACAACGAGGTAGCCCTGGTTGACTATGGGGCTCTGACCACGTCAACCCGTTCCCCAATAGGTGAGCGTCTGAGCTCTTTGTACAACCAGCTTTCAGAGGTCGTCTCGCGTTACCAGCCCGATGTGGTGGCAGTGGAGCAGCCCTTTATGGCTAAGAATGTGAGCGTGGCGCTGGCAATAGGCAGGGCGCAGGCAGTGGCTATTCTGGCAGCGGCTAACAGGGGAATCCCTGCCTTTGAATATACCCCAGCCCAGATAAAGCAGAGGGTTGCCAATTACGGAGCCAGTTCCAAGGAGCAGATACAGGAGATGGTCAGGCTTCAGCTTGGGCTATCTGAGGTTCCTCAGCCAAACGACGCCGCTGACGCCCTGGCGGTGGCTCTCTGTCACCTGAGTGAAGTGCACCTGAGCAATCTTTTAGCTGAAAAATAGTCAGGGGGGAGAAGATGATAGCCAGCCTCCACGGCACACTGGAATCAATGTCCAGTGACTCGGCGATTATTAACGTTAATGGGGTGGGGTTCCGGGTATATATGCCTACCCCTATCCTGAGCAGGCTGGGTAAAATCGGTGAGGAGGTAAGGCTGCATACTCACCTTCACCTGAGGGATGACGACGTTACTCTCTACGGGTTTGGCTCGGCTGATGAGCTTACCCTTTTCCAGACCCTGATTGGTGTCTCCGGGCTGGGGCCGAAGCTGGCGCTGTCGGTACTCTCGGCGATGAGCGTTGACCAGGCTGCTATGGCAATTGCCACCGGCAGCGCTGACCTGCTGACCGCTATCCCCGGCATCGGCAGGAAGATGGCTGACCGCATTGTCCTTGAGCTAAAGGATAAGATAGGCGCCGGCCTGATAGCCACCCCGGCCGCCCAGCTAGCCCAGGAGAACAGTGATGTCCTGGCTGCCCTCACCTCCCTCGGCTACTCAGTCATGGAAGCCAGCCGCGCCGTGGCTACCCTGCCCCCTTCCTCAGACCTGCCCCTTGA
>CAZEBT010000177.1:0-1911 GCA_964510485.1 uncultured Dehalococcoidales bacterium
GGCGCATTCCGCCCTGCTTGATGACATCAGTAGCACTATCAAAGGCACGCATGAAGGAGACCGGACCGCTGGCTACTCCACCGGTCGAACCTACCCTGTCCATTTCAGGTCTCAGCCTGGAGAAGGAGAACCCCGTCCCACCGCCGCTCTTGTGGATGAGCGCCGTATATTTCACAGCATCAAATATGGACTCCATTGAGTCCTCGACTGGAAGCACAAAGCAGGCGGATAGCTGACCCAGCTCTCTCCCGGCATTCATCAGGGTAGGTGAATTGGGCAGGAATTCCAGTTCAGCCATCATCCGATAGAATTCACTTTCCCGGGCTTCAACATCAGCCCCGGTGTTATAGGTACGCTCTGCCGAGGCAATTGCCCGCGCCACCCGCTGAAACAGCTCCTCCTGCGTCTCAATAACCTGCCCCTGCCTGTCCTTCTTCAGATACCTACGCTCCAGAACACGGCGGGAATTCTCCGTCAGGTCTACTCTGGAAGCTGTCGCACTACCTGTCCTGACCCTGCTTCTAGTCTTCACGGTTTGTTCAGCCTCCTTTGATTGCGCTGCCTCTTCAGCATCCAGGAACTCCCTAACCAGAGCCAGGATCTCCGACTCACTGGTCAGGTGTTTCTGCTGACGGTAAGATTTAGGTATCAGGTCCTCCATGCCGGGCAGCGGCAGCAACTGCTCCACGCGTCCGCTACCAGCCGGGGACCTTCTCTGCTCCAGGCGCTCAATCACCTGCCTGGTCAGCCGCTCTACCTGACTCCTGTCAGATATACCCATAGTCTCAGCAGCGGCAAAAGTAGCCCTGGCAATCTGGGTGTGACTCAGCTGGCTTAGTTTCTTATCCGCCGATTGGTCACCTTCATTCACTTCTGCTTCCTCCCTCTCCTCCTCGCCGTACTCTTCAATTCCTCGGTAGGGATGAGTGGTAGCTGGGCAGTGGGGAGGGGTTCCTGGGTATCATCAACTACCAGGGCATCCACTACCCGCTTCAGTGTACTGATATCAGTAAACTCCCGGTAAACACTGGCAAACCGGATATAGGCGATAAAGTCCAGGCTCTTTAACCGTTCCATTACCATATCACCAACAGCAGCACTGGGTATCTCTACCCTGCTCTGGCGGTAGAGCTCGGTTTCTATTTCATCAGCCAGCCTGTCAACAGCCTCGGCAGGCAGCGGTCGTTTTTCACAGGCTTTACGAATACCAGCCAGCAGCTTGCCCTTGTCAAAGGCTTCACGCCTCTGGTCTTTCTTAATCACAAAGAGACTGGCTGTCTGTACCCGTTCGTAGGTCGTGAACCGTGCATCGCAGCCCAGGCACTGGCGCCGACGGCGTATGCCATCATCAACATCACGCGAATCTATAACCCTGGAATCAGAATAACCGCAGTAAGGACAGTTCATCTATCACCCCCGGTACTGATAAATCGCCTATATATAGGACAGGGTTTACATTTAACCACAATATATAGTATTTGTCAAGTCCCTGCGGACTGGCTTATCAATAAAATTTTGGGTAAACCGGGTTATTTGCCTGGTGTACCCGGAGGACACAAAATGAGACAGGGCTGCAAGGTTTTACAACCCTGCAGCCCTACCCCAACCGCTGTTTACCAGGAGGCTGACTTTCTTACTGAAATAGAGGCTGCTGTGCCGGAGTCTTACTGGGCTTGGCCGGTTGAGCTCCTGGCAAGCGCCTCTGATTATATAGCGGGCGACGCAGAAAAGTGGGAATATCCAGCTGGTCTTCACTCTTCCAGTTCTTGAGGAACTCTGCAATCTCGTCATCAACGTTACTGCCCGGCATCTGAGTTTTAGAGGTAAATCCAGTAGCAATCAGGGTAATCCTTACCTCCTTTTCCATTGTCGGGTCATTAACCACGCCAAAAATGATATTAGCCTCGGGGT
>CAZEBT010000178.1:0-697 GCA_964510485.1 uncultured Dehalococcoidales bacterium
AGCTAAAGAGGCAATGCGTCTCGGTTCACATAAACTCCCTATAAGTACCCGATTTTTGACCAGAGAAACGGGTGCCGCGGGCAGTATTTCTAAGACCAGGGAGCTAGTGAAAGTTGAAGGTTGAAGAAATTCGGGCTCTCAGCCCGACGGAACTGGCAAAACAGATGGAGGCAGCCCATCAGGAGCTCTTTGACCTCCGCTTCCGGGCTAGCACCAAGCAGCTAGTAAACCATCGTGAAATCGTGAGGGTTAAAAAGAGGATTGCCAGGATGATGACAATAATGAAGGAGAGGGAGCTAGGTAGAGAGCAATCCGGGCTTGGCACCTAATTCAGCCAGGCCTGAGGTAAAAGGTTGGTTCTATGACTATAAAACGCAAGACCAGGCTTGGTCGTGTAGTAAAAAACAAGATGGACAAGACCGCAGTGGTGATTGTTGAGACAGCCAGGCATCACCCACTGTACAGGAAGAGCGTCAGGAAGATGACCAGGTACAAGGTACATGATGAAAAGAACGAGTGCGGGATAGGCGATATAGTAAGGCTGGTAGAAACCCGCCCTCTCTCCAGAGAGAAGCGGTGGAGGGTTGCCGAGATAGTAAGCAAGGCAGAGGTGATAGAGGTCAGGCCTGAGGAAATAGAGGTTCAACCGGAGGAAATGGAGGCTGAAGCCGAGGTAGCCGAGGTTAAACCTGAGAAG
>CAZEBT010000178.1:797-1885 GCA_964510485.1 uncultured Dehalococcoidales bacterium
ACAGAGACCGAAGCTGAGGTAGCCGAGGTTAAACCTGAGAAGACAGAGACCGAAGCTGAGGTAGCCGAGGTTAAACCTGAGAAGACAGAGACCGAAGATTAGTTCCTGGAGTGGAATAGCGTGATTCAATCTTATACCAGACTGAGAGTGGCTGATAACACCGGTGCCCGACAGCTGATGTGCATCGGCGTGCTGGGTGGCACCAGGAAAAAATACGCTCGTATCGGTGACGTTATCGTGGGTTCGGTCAAGCGAGCTATCCCCGGCGGTGCAGTCAAGGGCGGGGAGGTGGTCAGGGCAGTAATTATTCGCACGGCTCAGCCCTATCGGCGCCCCGACGGCTCCTATATCAGGTTCGACGAGAATGCTGCTGTGATTCTCACCGATAAGAATAATCCCAAGGGAACCAGAATATTTGGTCCGGTAGCCAGGGAGCTAAGGGATAAAAACTTCACCAAGATTATATCTCTGGCTCCTGAAGTCCTGTGAGGAAGATGTAACCATGAACATCAGGAAGAATGATAACGTGCTGGTTATTGCTGGTAAGGACAGGGGTAAGAAGGGTAAGGTCCGCTTTGCCTATCCCAAGGAAGAGCGGATACTGATTGAAGGTATCAACTTTACAAAAGTACATAGCCGGGCAAGAGGACAGGCCAAGCAGGCAGGCATAATAGAGAGAGAGGCGCCAGTTCACGTATCAAATGTCATGTTAATCTGCAGCCGGTGTAACCATCCTGTGCGGGTTGGCTCCCGTATTTTAGAGGACGGCAGGAGGGCACGCATTTGCCAGTCTTGTGGTGAGGTTATTGATTAGATGGCAGAACTGAAAGAAAAGTACCGGGAAGAGATTATCCCGAAGCTAATGGAGCTTCACGGGTACAGGAACGTAATGGAGGTGCCGCGCCTGGACAAGGTTGTGGTCAGTATCGGTTTGGGCGAGGCAATTCAGAATGCCAAAGCCCTGGAAGCGGCTGAGACTGACCTGCCAGCTATTACCGGGCAACGTCCGGTGATAACCCGGGCAAAGAGGTCGATTGCTGCCTTCAGATTGAGGACGGGAATGGCTATCGGGTTGAAGGTAACCCTGC
>CAZEBT010000179.1:0-1843 GCA_964510485.1 uncultured Dehalococcoidales bacterium
TCATAGAACCTTTCGCCAATAGCCAGATAGACCTGGTCATCGGTCTGGGGTTCAAAATAGACGATACCCTGGTCGCTGGTATCAAAGGCTATTATTGAGTGCCCTCCTGCTGAATAGCGCAGACCGATGAAGGCACAGCGAAGGCCGGCCTCTTCGGCATTATTGCACACATCCCGGGAAAAGTGGTCGCATATATAGCTAGGGTCAATATATTCATTGCTATCGGTGGTATCACTAAAGAGAAATGCGATAACCTCCGCATATGTCGGGTCTTTTATCGTATAGCCCTCTCCACTAGCCTCCATGCCCTCATCATAGCCCTCATCATAACCGGTAGTAAGACCTTCGTCGTATCCTTCCTGCCTGCCATCGGCAAGACCATCAGTGTAACCCTCTGCCTTGCCGGAAGTATAGCCCTCGGCATGTCCGTCCTGCTTGCCGGAGCGATACCCCTTGTCGTGGCCCTCGGTATAGCCGTCATCCTCCCCCTCATCATAGCCCTCGGTATAGCCTTCGTCCTTCCCTGTATCATAGCCTTCATCATAGCTCTCAATGCTACCCTCGGTATAACCTGTCTCGTGACCCTGACTGTACCCGGCTTCCTGGCCAGCGGAATAGCCACCATCATATCCAGCCTCCTCACCCCCGGAATAGCCCATGGCATAGCCACCATAACCCCCGCCACCCAGAGCAATAACTACCACAACTGCAATTATCAGCGCTTTCATGTAACCCGCCTCCTTTCTGATGCACATTATATACATTTTGCCCGTCTTCTGCCTAGCTGTATACTGTGCTATAATTCTATAAATCTGGCTTGATAAGAGGGCTTGGTGAGCAACCTGGACAAAGAAAAGGCGAGGATTGAGGAACTAAGGGGGCTGATTAACCATCATAACTATCGCTACTATGTTCTGGATAGCCCTGAGATAAGCGATGCCGAGTATGACGGGTTGATGAGGGAGCTGAAGCAACTGGAGGAGGAGTTCCCTCAGTTCCTCAGGCCAGACTCCCCGACACAGCGTGTGGGCGCTGCCCCGGTGGAGGCCTTCGGCGTGGTGGAGCACCCCTTTCCCATGCTCTCCCTGGGCAATGCCTTCTCTCAGGAAGAGCTGCTTGCCTGGTACACCCGGACCTCAAGGCTGATAGGTGAGCAGCAGTTTGACATCGTCTGTGAGCACAAGATTGATGGACTGGCGGTGGCTCTGACCTATGTTAACGGCCAGCTAGCCACCGGGGCTACCCGTGGTGACGGCTTGCGCGGGGAGAACATAACCCAGAACCTGAGGACTATCAAGAGCATACCGCTTTCCGTGTCCGGGGAGGCACCACCCCGCTTCGAGGTACGCGGTGAGGTATTCCTCCCCAAGGCTGGCTTTCACAGGTTAAATCAGGAGCGGACCGGTGAAGGCCTGTCGCTGTTTGCCAACCCGAGGAATGCTGCCGCCGGCTCGGTACGCCAGCTTGACTCGCGGATTACGGCAGGTCGTCCGCTGGATATTTACATCTATATGCTCGGCTATGCTGAAGGCAGCCCGGTCCCGGATACTCACTGGGAAAGGATGGAGTATCTCAGGTCCTTCGGTTTCAAGGTAAGTCCCAGCAACAAACGCCTGGCTAGTATTGATGAGGTTGAGGACTACTACAACACCTGGGTAGAGAAGAGGGAAAGCCTGCCCTATGAAGCCGACGGCATCGTTGTCAAGGTGGACTCACTGGAGTGGCAGGAACGGTTGGGCAGTGTGGGCCACGAGCCGCGATGGGCTATGGCCTACAAGTTCCCCGCCGTCCAGGGGACAACGCAGCTCAAGGAAATCGGCATCAGTGTCGGCAGAACCGGCAC
>CAZEBT010000180.1:0-1782 GCA_964510485.1 uncultured Dehalococcoidales bacterium
ATTCACCGTGAGGCACCCGGAGAGAGCTGTCTTTTACCTCCCGGGCTTTCTCGCCAAAGATAGCCCGCAGAAGCTTTTCCTCTGCCGAAAGCTCGGTCTCCCCCTTCGGGGTGATTTTGCCCACCAGTATATCATCAGGACCCACCTTGGCGCCTATCCGAATAATCCCGTCTTCATCAAGCTCCCGCAGACTTTCCTCACCTACATTGGGTATATCCCTGGTGATTTCTTCGGGCCCTAGCTTGGTATCGCGGGCTTCTACTTCGTACTTCTCAATGTGGATAGATGTATAGGTATCCCTTTCAACCAGGCGATTGCTGATGACGATAGCATCCTCGTAGTTATAGCCTTCCCAGCTCATAAAGGCACAGAGCACATTCTGCCCCAGTGCTAGCTCACCCTGCTCCGTAGATGAGCTGTCCACCAGCACCTGCCCCGGCTCTACCCGGTCACCCTTGCTCACTATGGGGCGCTGGTTAACGGAGGTTCCCTGGTTAGTCCGCACAAACTTCATTAGCGGGTATACATCCTTCTGGCCATTCTCACTGGTAACCTCTATCTGAGAGCTGGTAACCGAGGTTACTACCCCGGCGTTCAGGGCTACCAGCACCTGTCCACTATGCCGTGCCGCCTCCAGTTCCATACCAGTGGCTACCAGGGGTGCCGCGGGACGGAGCAGGGGTACAGCCTGCCGCTGCATATTGGAGCCCATCAAGGCGCGATTGGCATCATCATGCTCCAGGAAGGGTATCAGTGATGCGGCAACACTGAATATCTGCTTCGGTGATACATCCATAAAGTGAATTCTGTCAGTCACCTCACGCATGTACTGACCGCCGAGCCTGGCTTCAACCCTTTCATCCTTAAACTGGTTATTCGAGTCAAGCCGGGCGTTTGCCTGGGCAATAGTATATCTATCCTCAATATCAGCCGGCATGTAGACGATCTCATCAGAGACAAAAGGCACCACCTTTACAGTCACGGGAGACAGGCGCGATAGCCTGGTAACAAGCTCGGGGGTAATGGTAGCCCCCGCTTCAACTATGGTCTTGCCCTTCTTATTAAGTACCGCCTGCCTGGCTATTCTGCCTGCCAGCCTCTCGGAGGTATTGCTCATCTCGTTGACAACCTTGCGGTACGGTGTTTCGATGAAACCGTACTTGTTAACCCGGCCATAGGTAGCCAGAGAACCAATGAGGCCAACATTTGGTCCCTCCGGTGTCTCAATAGGGCAGATTCTACCGTAGTGCGAGTAGTGGACATCGCGCGCCTCAAAGCCAGCCCGCTCACGGGATAGACCTCCCGGTCCCATTGCTGACAGGCGGCGCTTGTGAGTTAGCTCGGCCAGGGGATTAGTCTGGTCCATAAACTGTGATAATTGCGAGCTGCTGAAGAACTCCCTGATAGCGGCTGCCACCGGGCGGGTGTTGACCAGAGCGCTGGGAACAGCCGCTTCCGTAGGAATGGTGCTCATGCGCTCCTTGGCTACCCGCTCCAGACGCAATAGACCAATGCGAAACTGGTTCTGAACCAGCTCACCAACTGTGCGCGTCCGCCGGTTCCCCAGGTGGTCAATATCATCACCGGTGTCCTCACCATTATTGGTCATAATAATGTGTCTGATTATCTCGATAATATCTGCCTTGGTCAGAGCCCGCTGGCTCTCTGGAACATCCAGTCCCAGCCGCTTATTCATCTTGTAGCGCCCCACAACCCCCAGGTCATAGTGCTGAGAATTAAAGAGCTGGTTATCTATTAACTTTTTGGCGTTTTCAACGTTGG
>CAZEBT010000181.1:0-1764 GCA_964510485.1 uncultured Dehalococcoidales bacterium
TGGTAATCCATGATGGGGCACGTCCGCTGGTAACGGTGGACTTGATTGAGCGCGGCCTGGAGGAAGTCAAGGAGACCGGGGCTGCGATAGCCGCCCTGCGGACTACGGATACCATCAAGGTGGCTGGAGTGGATCGGATTGTCCGGCACACGCCGCTGCGTGAGAGCCTGTGGGCGGTACAGACCCCGCAGGTGTTCCGTTTTGATATTATTACCGAAGCCTACCGCCGGATGAAGGGGGAGGTGACCGATGATGCCGAAATCGTGGAGCAACTGGGCTACTATAAGGTTAAGCTCTATATGGGCTCTTACGATAACATAAAGATAACCACCCCGGCTGACCTTGTCCTGGCTGAAGCCATTCTGCAGCAGCGTGGAGGGTAAGATGCGTGCTGGCATTGGCTACGATGCCCACCCCCTTACCCCGGGGCAAAAACTGGTACTGGGGGGAATAGAGGTACCGTTTGATAAGGGGCTCAGTGGCTGGAGCGATGCCGATGTGCTGACCCATGCCATTATGGATGCCCTGCTGGGAGCAGCCGCCCTGGGGGACATCGGCAGCCACTTTCCACCGGGAAAGCCGGAATATAAGGGTATCTCCAGCCTGGTGCTGCTGGAGAGGGTGAGGGATATGCTGGGGGAAAACGGCTGGCAGGTAGGCAATATTGATGCTACCATTGTGGCTGAGAAGCCCAGGCTCAGCGGTTATATTGACCGGATGCGGCAGAAAATTGGTGAGACTCTCGGTGTTGATATCAGCCGGGTAAGCGTAAAGGCGAGCACCTCAAACGGGCTGGGTTTTGCCGGTCGGGGGGAGGGGATGGCTGCCTGGGCTATAGCCCTGATTGAGGAAAGAGGCTGAAGCGGGGGAGATTGAGATGAAGGTATATAACACCCTGTCAGGACAGAAAGAGGAGTTTATACCTCAGGGTGATGTGGTCAAGATGTATGTCTGCGGGGTTACTCCCTACAGCGATGCTCATATAGGGCATGCCATGAGTTACATTATTTTTGACGTTATACGGCGCTATCTGCGGTATCGTGGCTATAGGGTTAAATACGTTCAGAATGTTACTGATGTTGACGATAAAATCATAGAGCGTGCCAATCAGCTTGGTGTTTCCATCGGTGAACTGGCAGAGAAATTCACTGACAGTTTTAACGAGGATATGAGGGCGCTTAATATTATGCCGACTGACGACGACGTGTATCCCCTGGCTACCCATGAGATACCAAAGATGCTCGAAATCGTACAGGGCCTGGTAGAAAAGGGGTACGCCTACCCGGCTGGGGGCAGTGTTTACTTCCGGGTGAGGAGTGTGGCTGACTACGGGAAGCTGTCCCACCGCAATCTGGAGGCGATGATGGCCGGGGCTCGCATTGAGGCCGGGGAGGAGAAGGAGCACCCGATGGACTTTGTCCTCTGGAAGGGGGCCAAGCCCGGTGAGCCATCGTGGGACAGTCCCTGGGGTAAAGGTAGGCCCGGCTGGCATATTGAGTGCAGCTCCATGTCCCTGAAGTACCTCGGTGATACCCTTGATATCCACGGCGGCGGGCAGGACCTGGTCTTCCCCCACCACGAGAATGAGATTGCCCAGTCGGAGAGCTTTACCGGGAAGAAGCCGTTCGTCAAGTACTGGCTGCATAACGGGCTGGTACAGCTGGGTGAAGAAAAGATGAGCAAGTCCCTGGGCAACCTGATAACGATAAGGGAGGCGCTGGAGAGGTACAGCGCCGATGCCCTCCGTGTCTTTGTATTAAGCTC
>CAZEBT010000182.1:0-1718 GCA_964510485.1 uncultured Dehalococcoidales bacterium
GGTATCTCATCTACCTGACGCCCCGGCACCGGCAGGGTTACCCCCGGTAAAAGCCCGTCAAGTCCATCGGTCAATTCCTCAAACTCACGTCTGAGTATGCTGATGTCCCTCTCGTCTCTGCTGTCTTTCTTTAGTACGTACTCTGTTTCCTTCAACGGTTCGCCTGCCCAGACCTGTAATGTAACCCTTGCCTCGCTGATAACCCCGAGAACCTCCGCCGCCTGAGAGGCATTAATCTGGGTGCCTCTCCTGCGGTAGGCCTCACCCTCAACGTCAATCCTTACTATCGTCCTTACCGTTTTGTGGCTTCTATTCAAAAGCATGAGTCCGAGAGGCATCAGTACTATCGTCAAACATAAGACAAACCCCAGTATAACCCTCGGAAGCCAGAAGTCTGCCCGTCGCTCATTCTCTTTCTGCCCGACGACCATATCCCCAAAGGCAGCCGTACCATCAATCGGGCTGTCCTCAAGCTTGAGTTGCTCGTACTCGTGTTCAAACCCGCTATTATCAAGGAAATCATTGAGGGCTCGCCACAGTTTCCTCGGAGAGTCTGTCCTTACATCCCGTTTGGCTGCGAAGCGGGCTTTCCATCTGCCGCTCACTTCGTCCTCCTTCAGCCCCAGGCTCGTTAGTATTCCCTTCGCCCTTAAGCTAAATGTGTTTTATTACAGATTTCCTATCCCAGCTTGCCGGCTTCCTCTCTCACCATTTTCCGTATTCTCCCGTGTACCGCAACGACCTCGTCCGTGTTCTCTCTGCCAGTCAGCCAGTGGAAGTACCCCCTGTCGCCGCTACCCCCGGTTTTCTCCCTCTCCCGTACCATGCTTTCAGCACCTTTTCGGTACCCCTTTGACCAGGCTCGCAGTATATCACTGAGGTCATTGATAGATGTTGAAGCCAGGCTCATGGTAGCACAGGGCAGGGCGTACTGGTTGGCATTAAATGCAACTGCCAGCCCTCCCTGCCCCTCCACTTCCCGTAGCACCCTGGAATCGGTAATGCTGTCACCCACCACCACCCACCTGGATAGGGGCTGGTCATATTTACCAGCGAACCCGTTTAGTGCGGCTACCTTGCGCCTCCCACCCACCGGCTTTACCTCCTTTATTGCTGCGCCTATGCTGGTAGCCGGTAGCCTATCCCAGAAAAAGTTGTCCAGGCTCTGCTTGATGCGGCCGTCATCAATCTTGGGGCGCATGGTAAGTATGTCTTCCTCAGCCTCGTGCAATAACGTGGACTCCTCTCTGGATAATGTCGTACGGAACCTGTCAAGCGGGAACGGTGTGCAGGCGACGTTATGCGCATAGATGCCCAGCTTTTGAGTAATATGGATGGCGTACTGTTCGTAGGTGGTGCTGATGCAGAAGACCCTCCAGTTGTTTGACTGAAGCCAGGCAACGAGGTCAGCGGCACCACCGGTCAGGGTAGCCCGGCCCGCCAGGGATGTAATATCGCTCTCTGAGATATTGTGCAGCACCAGGAAGGGCACTATCAGAGCCAGGGTATCCCCCGGCTCGTAGCCCTCCCTTTCCTCCAGAGCCAGCAGGTCATCGTAGCGGCTGATAACCTCGAAGACCCTGTCTCCATTGGGGAAAAGCCCCATTAGCTCGTAGGCATTGTCCTGAGGTGACAGAGGACCTTCAAGGTCAAAGGCGATATAGTTACTTATCTACCTCACCCCCTTAATCCCCCTCTCCTTCAAAGGAGAGGGGGAA
>CAZEBT010000183.1:0-1673 GCA_964510485.1 uncultured Dehalococcoidales bacterium
GGTGGGTATAAACCTGCTTCGTGAGGGCCTTGACCTGCCCGAGGTGAGCCTGGTTACCATCCTGGATGCCGATAAGGAGGGCTATTTGAGGTCGGAGGGGGCATTAATTCAGACAATGGGGCGCGCTGCCCGCCATATTGATGGGCATGTCATCATGTATGCTGATGCCATGACCGGTTCCATGCAGGCAGCTATGGATGAGACCCGCCGCCGCCGCCAGATTCAGGAGGAGTATAACGAGAAGCACGGCATTACCCCGCAGGGGATAAGGAAGGCGATTAAAGATATTACTGAGCGTGTGCAGACTGTGGCTGAAACCCGTACCCCGTATGTGGCTACCCCTGTCGCCAGGGAGGATATAGCCCGCCTCATCAAGGAGCTGGAATCGCAGATGAAGACAGCGGCCAGGAACCTGGAGTTTGAAAGGGCAGCCCTGCTGCGCGACCGCATTATTGAACTGAGGCATGACCAGGACCCGGTGGAGGTCTAGCCCCGGCTTTCGCCATTTCACGTGTCATTGACATTTTTTATTTAGCGAACTATTCTTTAGCTATGCCAGTACTGGTTGTAACCACAGAGGAATCGGGTATCGACAAGTACAGCCAGGAGATAGCCGAGAGACTGGGTATCAAGGAGTTAGCGACCCAGCGGTACATGTCTACCATTGAGACTTTTCGGCTCGCCATGTTAATCAGGGACGAGCCTGATATTGTCCACCTGCCAAACCAGAACTTTGCCAGATTTGCCGTTTTCCGTAAGAACCCCTTTGTAGTTACTGTACACGACGTTGTAAGGTTCTATTTACGCTTTGACCCGGAGACAATCAGGGAAAGGATATGGTTGAAGCTTGATATTATGGGTATCAAGCGGGCAAGCCACATAATAGCCGTCTCTCAACATACCAAGAACGACCTTATAAAGTATATGAAGATACCGGAGAGCAGGATTACCGTCATCTATAACGGGGTAGACCGGGGTGTTTACAAGCCCTACGATGTAAAGCTGAGGCTGCTTGATAAGCCATATGTGCTCTGCATCGGTTCCGAGAGACCAAGGAAGAACCTGGGCAGGTTGTTTGAGGCATTTGCCGTGCTTAAGAAAGACTTTCCCGACCTAAAGTTGCTTAAGGTGGGACCGGTGGGCAGGTACGATAAATACCATAAGGACTCGGTGAAGAGGCTAAGCAGACTGGGAATAACCCGTGACGTTGCCTTTGTTGACTATGTCTCTGAGTATGACCTGGTCAGCTACTACTGTTCCGCCGTGTTACTGGCTTATCCCTCCTTATATGAGGGGTTCGGGCTGCCACCGCTGGAGGCCATGGCCTGCGGCTGTCCGGTGGTAACCTCCAGTGCTTCTTCTCTGCCGGAGGTGGTTGGTGATGCCGGTATCTTGGTGGACCCCTACAATGTTCAGGCTCTTGCTCAGGCAATGAGACGGGTGCTGAGCGACAGCAGGCTGAGGGATGATATGGTCAGGAAGGGGCTTGAGCAGTCGGAGAAATTCTCCTGGGAGAAGGCGGCCGAGCAAACACAGGAGGTTTACCGGAAGGTAGCCGCCGGGTGAGGTGGTTCTATGAGTCTGCCCGATAGCACTGAAACGAGACAGGAGCGCCGTGAGAAGAAGCTCAGGAAAAAGCGGGAGCGAGTGCCCAAGCACGGGCGAAACCTGGC
>CAZEBT010000184.1:0-1672 GCA_964510485.1 uncultured Dehalococcoidales bacterium
ACTAATGTAACAACCGAAACCGAACAAAACCATAACGAAGGCCCTGAGTTTGCTGATACAGGATATCAACAAGATAAGCAGACACGGGAAGGCGAGGATAGAAAAGCTGGAGCTCAAACATCGGTGTCCTACTGTGCTGAGAGCCCGCCGTCAACCGGAATGGTCTGCCCGGTTATATATGAGGCTTCAGGTGATGCCAGGAACAACACGGTGTAGGCGGTTTCTTCTGCTTTGCCGTGTCGCCTGAGTGGTACTCTCTCCTCAACGCGGCGAATGCGCTTTTCCGTCATTATCGGCGCAACCAGCGGCGTGTCCATAAGGCCCGGGGCTACGCAGTTCACCCTTATGTTTTCCTTTGCCAGCCCGGCAGCAAGACACCTGGTCAGTGCAATGACTCCTGCCTTGGAGGCGGAGTAGGCATATACACCGTGCGAGTGATAGGCAGCCATGGACGAGTTGTTTACGATGGCTCCACCTCCGCTCTTTATCATCTCAGGGACCGCGTATTTGCAGACGAGCAACACACTCTTAAGATTGAGGTCCATAGTGGCGTCCCATTCCTCGACGGTAACCTTCAGACTGGTGCCTCCGTAAGCACCGCCTACATTATTGAATAGTATATCCAGACTGCCGTATCTGGAAATTGTCGTCTCCACCAGTTCCTTGGCACCCGCCTCCTTGGTGACATCCACCTGTACGGCGGTGGCTTCGCCCCCTTCTCTCTTAATTATTTCTGCTGTTTCCTCAGCAGCCTCAAGCCTTATATCGGCGGCAACTACCCTGGCTCCCTCCCTGGCAAACAGGATGGCGGTAGCTTTTCCATTACCCATCCCGGGTCTTATTGAACCAGCCCCGGTAACTATGGCTACTTTATCCTTCAGCCTCATTTTCAAATCACCTCCTGAAGATTAACGCCGTGACCGTGCTAAAACCCCTCTCCCGGCGTGTCCCGCCAGCTGTGCTGTATTTAGACCACACCACCGTCTATGACAATGGTGTCCCCGGTTACATAGCTGGAGGCATCTGATGCCAGGTAGAGCACCGCTCCGGCTATATCCCTGGTCTCCCCGAGACGGCCCAGGGCAGTACGCGTGGTGGCGGCTTCACCTGCCGCTGCCTCCTTCCAAAGTGCTTCGCTCAGCCGCGTCTTGATAACCCCCGGGGCAATGGCGTTGACCCGTATGTTATACTGGCCCCACTCCCTGGCCATGACCCTGGTAAGCATTATCAGGGCAGCCTTGGTCACACTGTAGATTCCCTGCTGCCCGCCGGGTCTGAGCCCACCAACCGAAGCCGTGTTAATGATACTGCCACCGCCCTGCTGGCGCATTACTCTGGCTACCAGCTGGCTCAGCAGAAACGGCCCCTTGAGATTAACATTCGTGGTTACATCCCATGCCCACTCCTCAGCATCTATTATGGGACCGAAGTAAGGATTGGTGCCGGCATTGTTCATAAGGATATCAATCCTGCCGAACTCAGCCGTTACCTTTTCAACCAGGTTCTGGGACTCTTCAATCTTGGCAATGTGGGCGGCTATCGCCAGGCTCTTTCTTCCCCTGCTCCTGATTTCCTCGGCTACCGTCTCTAAATCGGGGAGCTTCCGACTGCTTACCACCACGTCGGCACCAGCCTCGGCAAACGCCAGGGCGCTGGCCTGACCAATACCCCG
>CAZEBT010000185.1:0-1600 GCA_964510485.1 uncultured Dehalococcoidales bacterium
CCAGCAGCTCGTTTATCAGCTCGCCTATAAGGGCAATATTCTCCAGGTCAACACCGGACTCCGGCTCGTCCAGCAGGGTAAGCTCCGGTTTCTGAGCCAGCAGCTGCATCAGCTCAGAGCGCTTTATCTCACCTCCGGAGAAGCCGTAGTTTATCTCCCTGTCCAGGAATTCGGTTAGATTGGTCCTCCTGGCTAGCGTATCAATGGTTGCCTCATCACCCCTGCTTCTCAGGGAGGCACTGACCATATCACGGGTCTTTACCCCGCGAACCACCGGGGGGCGCTGGAATGATATGCCAATCCCCAGGCGGGCCCTCTCGTCCAGGGGTGCCCGGGTTATGTCCCTGCCTTTGAAGGTAATTTTCCCCCCGGTTACCTCATATCTGGGGAAGCCCATTATTGCCATTAGCAGTGTGGTCTTGCCACTACCGTTGGGACCGAAGAGAACATGTGTTTCGCCAGTCCCTATGCTTAAACTGATGTCATGCAGGATTTCTTTACCTTCTACAGCCACGTGCAGTGCTTCAATCTCCAGCATATTACTCACCTCGCTATATTACTACTCCGTCAGCCGCCGTCTATAGAGGGGTGCTCCTTCTTTACGAACCACGCCGCCGGGTCCAGAAGGTACTCATAGTAGTCAAGGAGAATTATATAGTGTTCCCTTTCTTCAGCCCCTACGGTCTCGTAGAAGTCTCTTGCGACGGCAGACATTGTGCTTTTACTCTGGTTCAGGTAGAAGTCATAGCTCTTGCTCTCTATATCCATGGCGGTTTTGATAGCTTCAAGCTCGGTGGCGGGGGCACGGGCACCGGAGCCCATCTCCTCAGTCGCCCTGGCGAATATAGTCCTCAGTGTTTTACCGCCATCAGGCTGAAAATCAACCACCGGCCATACATTCTTATTGCGGATAGAATCGTATATCTCGACAAACTTTTGCCGGTGAATATCTTCTTCGGCAGCCAGTGACTCCAGTAGCTTCTTTCCCAGGTCATCGGTGCTTTCCCGGCTGGTCTTTAGATAGTACTCCTTGCCATCGACCTCCATCTGGATAGCAATCTGAAGCGCCTCCAGTGCCTTGTCCTGCTCGGTTACCATTGGCTGGTTCACCTCCTTTGGTGTGCTGCTGCCGGCGTCTCTCCTTTACCTGATTATACTGTTTTTTGGGTTGTTTCAGTCAACCAAGGCGTTGATTGTATCACTGCCCTGCTGGTTTGTCAATACGAAATATAACTGGAATTCGCTGTGTACAACCTGTATTTCCTGATATCAATACCTGCTGGCAGGGGCTGCTGAGGCGGCTCCTTTCCGGTCAGTTTCTTGCCGAAGGTGTGGTTGCTATGCAATACTTAGTGATAGTGGTATACTCTATGTCATCAGCCACTTCACCAGATATGTGACAGTCTGATTCAAGGGTAGGGAGGGTGAATCTGAGCAGACTATCTCCAAGACTGGTTAGTGTCATACTGATAGCCCTATGCATCGGTGTTGCCCTTTACATACGGGTCTACTTTCCCCAGGGCCAGGTCTTCGGTGGTGACTCGGTAAAGTTTACCAGTCCGGATGCCTACTATCATATGCGGCTGGTTGACAATCTGGT
>CAZEBT010000186.1:0-1534 GCA_964510485.1 uncultured Dehalococcoidales bacterium
ATGTCCAAGGATGCCCAGTTTGGCCCGGTGCTTATGTTTGGTCTTGGCGGCATTCTGGTGGAAATCCTTAAGGATGTCTCCTTCAGGATTGTTCCGCTGGTCAAGAGGGACGCCGCCGAGATGATAAGGGAGATTAAGGGCTATCCTCTACTGGAGGGTTATCGAGGTCAGGAGCCGGTGGATGTGTCAAATCTCGAGGAGCTGCTGCTACAGGTCTCTGATTTTGTTGAGAAGACCCCCGATATAAAGGAACTCGACCTGAACCCTGTTTTTGCTTACAAGGACGGTGCTGTGGCTGTGGATGCCAGGGTGGTACTGGAGGATGTGTCCTAGATTATACCTGGCAGGTAGTTGTAATGAAGATTTTGGGTATCAGTTGCAGTCCCCGAAAGCAGGGCAATACGGAAACTATGGTGCGGGCGTCACTGGCTAAGGCTCAGGAGGATGGTGCCGAGATAGAGCTGGTGACTCTGGCGGGAAAGACTGTATCCCCCTGTGATGGCTGCTATTCCTGTCAGAGGACCGGAGAGTGCCACGTAAAAGACGACATGCAGGATATTTACCCCAAGTTTATTGAAGCCGATGGAATTATTCTTGGCACCCCTGTCTATTTCTGGAGTGTCTCTGCCCAGGCAAAGGCGCTGATAGACCGTACCCTGGCGGTTTCAATGGAACGTACTCTGAGAAACAAGGCGGCCGGTGCGGTGATTGCTCAGGGCAGGAACGGGAGCACGGGTGCCCTGGCAACTCTTAATAGTTTCTTTATCGCACACAGGATGGTAATAATAGGCAACGCTGTGGGCTTCGGTAGTGAAAAGGGTGCTGTTGAGGGTGATGAGGTGGGGATGAGGGGTGCGGGGGCACTTGGAAGGGCTATGGTTAGATATTTGAAGTCTGGCAAGCTCTAGAGCTTTACGATTCTAGTGTGACAGCAGCGGGAGAAAGATTTAAAGGGGATTCAGGTTTCCTGAATCCCCTTTACTTTGCTGAAGCAGCCGTAGTATCAGTATTCATACCCTATTGACAAGCCAGAAAGGCTGTGCTATCTTAACACCTAGCTTATCTAGGTATTATCTAAATGAGGTGACTTGATGGTACGCAGGCGTGATTTAATTAAGGGTAGCATTGATTCTTTACTGCTTAGCCTGATAGGGCAGCAACCGATGTATGGTTACCAGATTATTAAGGAGATTGAGGGTAGGAGCCAGGGCTACTTCCAGTTCAAGGAGGGCACCCTTTACCCGGCTTTACACCGGCTGGAAGGAGCCGGTCTGGTTGTTGGTAGGTGGCAGGTGTTGTCCGGGGGCCGGCGGCGGAGGTATTACTACATAACGGAAAAGGGCCACTCTATACTCATAGAGAAAACAGCCCAGTGGCAGGACTTCTTCGCCGCCATGAATATGATTATTCGACCGGCAAATGCTTAGTCTGAGGTAGTGAATTGATATCTGAGCTGAATCATTACCTGGGTAGCATCAGGGATAATATGAGACTTGACTCCTCATCTGAGAAGGAGATGGTTGATGAGCTGGAG
>CAZEBT010000187.1:0-1516 GCA_964510485.1 uncultured Dehalococcoidales bacterium
GGTTCCCCCATTTCTATTATGTTAATTCCAGTCTTATCCCAGCTACACCCGGCTGGCAAAATGCCTAAAGCCCCTTTGGTGCCGAGATGCCCAGGTACTCTTCCATTAGCTCCATAGCGCAGTACTTGCCACACATGCTGCAGGCAGACCCGGCCGAAGAATGCTTGCCATGTACCTGCTGTGATAACCCCGGGTCCAGTGACAGTCTGGCCTGCTCCACCCAGTCAAACCTCTTTCGTGCCACAGACATATCCCTGTCCCACTGCTCAGCACCCTTCGCTCCCTTGACAATATCGGCGGCATGGGCGGCGATACGTGAAGCAATCACCCCCTGCCTTACATCCTCCGGGTCCGGCAGGGAGAGGTGCTCGACCGGTGTGACATAGCACAGAAAATCGGCACCAGCCATAGCCGCAATGGCACCGCCAATAGCCCCGGTAATATGGTCATAGCCGGCGGCAACATCAGTTACCAGCGGACCCAGCACATAGAAAGGGGCACCCTTGCAGATGGACTTCTGCAATCTGACGTTAGCATCAATTTGGTCAAGGGGCAGGTGTCCCGGGCCCTCCACCATCACCTGGACCCCCGCCTCTCTCGCCCGCTCCACCAGCTCACCGGCAACCAGCAGTTCCTCCACCTGAGCCCGGTCAGTAGCATCGGCCAGGCAACCGGGGCGCATGCCATCACCCAGACTCAACGTGACATCAAACTCCCTAGCCAGCTCCAGCAGGTGGTCGTAGTGCTCATACAGTGGATTCTCACGCTCATTGTAGAGTATCCAGCCAATCAAAAAAGCCCCTCCCCGGGAGACAACGTCAGCCACTCTCCCCTGCTGCTTGAGGCGGTTAATAGCTGACCGTGTCACGCCGCAGTGAACGGTTATGAAGTCAACGCCACCGCGGGCATGTTCCTCAATTACAGCAAAGATATCATCAGCGGTCATCTTAACTATAGCCCCATATCTATCTATGGCAGCAATTCCTGCCTGATAGATGGGGACAGTGCCTACCGGTAGAGAGCTGGCTTCAACAATAGCCTGCCTGATAGCCGAGATATCGCCGCCGGTTGACAGGTCCATAACCGCATCCGTCCCAGAATCGACCGCCACTCTCAGCTTTACCAGTTCGGTATCAATACTGCCGTAGTCAGAAGAAGTCCCGAAGTTGGCATTTACCTTGGTCCTGAGACCCTGCCCGATACCACAGGGGTTGAGACTGGCGTGGTTTATATTGGCCGGGATGACTATCGTCCCCTTCTCCACCCCGCTCCGGATGAACTCAGCATCCACCCCCTCGCGCTGCGCTACCAGCTCCATCTGTGGTGATATTTTACCCTCTCTTGCCAGTTCCAGTTGTGTCATTGCCGTCTCCTAAAAAAATAAAACCCAAGGCTTCGGCTGATGATATAGGAACCTCGGGTTAGTGTTGTTTCCGCTTCCCTACGCTCGCATTACCGAGATCAGGTTCCCAGGGTTGGCATCAGCCTCTCAGCCTTTAGCACCCCTAGCGGTTAA